>NZ_JBHUUW010000086.1:0-29422 GCF_042670825.1 Streptomyces sp. NPDC057137
GAGTCCGGCGGCGAGGGCGGGCCGTGTGCCACGTCGTGGAGGCGGGCCTAACCCTGGGGGTCGAGGTCGATCTCCGCCGTGCGTTCCTCCGGGGTTTTGCCCAGCAGCGGCTTCTGCATCGCCTGGGCCACGTCCGCCGCCGACAAGGGGTGTTCCTTGCCGTCGGCCTTCGTGATCGTCAGGCCCTCGAAGACGCCGTCCAGGAGGTTCTCGATCGCCGCCCTGTCGTAGACCTCGACCAGTTTTCCGTCGATCGCCTTCATGGAGAGGATCTGCGGCAGTGACCGGTCCGGGCCGAACTGGATCTGTTTGCCGCCCGCCTTGATCGTGATCAGGCCCGACATCGCCGGTTCCGCGAAGTCCTTCATCGCGCGGTCGAGTTCGGCCTGATCGATCGTCGGTTCGCGGCTGCCGATGGGCAGTTCGACGCTGTTGGGCCTGCCCGTCTCGACCTGGGCGCGGTACGCGTCCTTCACCGAGATCATCGAGCGTTCGACATCAAGTGTCTTGCCCGCCTTGCCCGGTACGGGGACGGCCTTGCCCGGTTCGAACTTGATCGTGCCGTCGGCCGCCGAGCCCGAATCGCCCGCGAGGTCGGTGAGGGCGACGCGCAGCTTCTCCTCGTCGACCGGGATCACGGGTTCGGTGACGCGTTCGCCGCCGAAGAGTGAGCCGATCACGGAGATCGGGTTGTAGTCGCTGCCCGCCGCGTTGCGGACCGTCGCCTGGCTGTCGAGGCTGAGCCCCGCCTTGTCGGGGCCGAGCTCCTCCTTCTTGCCGCCGACGGACAGTTGGAGCGGCACGGTCGAACGCTTGCCGAGCGTCCCCTCCAGCTTGTCCACCGCGTCGTCGCGGGTGCCGCCGCCGATGTCCACCCCGAGGACGGTGGTGCCCTTCGGTACGTCGGAGTGGTTCAGGAGCAGCCCGGCGCCGTAGGCGATCACGACCAGCGTGACGATGCCCGCGCCGGCGCCCATCAGCTTGGAGCGGCCCTTCTTCTTGGGAGGCGGGCTCGTCGTCCGCGCGGGTGCCGGGCCCGAGCCGGGGCCCGCAGGTGTGGCGGACCCGGGTCCCGGGGGGCCGGGGAAGTCCGGCGACGAGAAGTCGGGGTTGCCGCCGCCGTGGGACGAGGGCCCCATGGACATGGGGCCGCCGGCAGACGGGACGGGAGGCGCGGGCGGTTGGCCGTCCTGGAACCGTCCACCGGACAGGTCGGCGCGCGGCACCGGGCCCGTCTGGGAACCGGCGGACGGGAACGGTGAGCGGCTCTCCGAGGGCACCACCGGGATGCCGCTGGTGAGCGTGTCGCCCGACACGTGGGTGCCCGGCCCGCCCGGAGGCTCGGGGGCGGGCGGCTGCGGGGTCAGTATGGCCGTGTCGTCCGACATGCGCGGCGGTCCGCCACGGTCGTCCCGGTCGTCGCGACCGGCCGGTGCCGCAGGGCCCGCGGGGCCGCTCGTGGCGCCCAGGTCGGCGCCCGCCGGCAGGTCCAGGAAGGCGAGCGACGACGTGCCGCTCGCAGGGCCCGAGGTCGGTCCGTCGGGCGCGCCGACACCGAACGCCGGTGTGCTGCCGCCGCTGCCGGGCGGCATGAAGGCGTTGCCTCCGGGGGCCGGCGGGCGTGGCACGCCCGCGCCACCCCGGGTGTCCGGTCCGGGGACGGACGGGCCGGGCGCGGTCGCCGCCGCGCCGGCGCCCATCGCGCCGCCGAGCGTGCCCCCGGTCGAGGGCTTGCGCGGCGCGAACCAGTCGCTCGTCGCGGGCTTGTCCGCCGACGGCGCGTCCTCGTCGGCCGCACCCGTGTCGGGTCCGGCGCCGGAGCGCGGCGCGCCGCCGGTGTCGTCGGAGGCATCCCGGCCCGCCGGTGCGGCCGGACCTGCGGGTCCGCCCGATCCGGAGGGGCCGCTGTCCGCGTCGCTCATGGGCGTACGCATGACGACGGGCGGAATCGGCCGCGAACCCGGGATGTTGATCCGGATGCGCGTGGTCAGCGTTGTCTCGGTCTTCGGCTCGTCCGGCTGGGCCGGGGCCTCGGCTGTCTCCTCCGGAGCGTCCTGCTCAGGGTGCAGCGACGGATACTGGCGGGATCCGTACGGCGGTGTCCCCGAGGGGTACGCGGCTCCGCCGCGCCCTTGGGGCCCGGAGGACGAACTGTCAGTTTCACGACTCAAAGCAAGTTCTCCCGGGTTGGCTCCGCCGCCCGTTCTTACTGGTACTCAACTGTGTGGGCCCCCAAGCCGGAGGCCAGGGGACGGCCCGGAGCGCGCACCACCATACTGTCCTGCGCCGGACCGCACCCGACGACCGGGGGAAGCGTTTATTCCACCGACCGTACGGACGGGGTCAATTCGGGCCGACAGCTGCGGGGACGGGCGCATCACTTTCCAAGTCGGCCGGACTCCGTGGCCGGTTGCGGTGACCGCGACATGGTGGCACACATCACAGCCACCACCGCACCGCCGAGCAGATAGACGACCGGTCCCAGGCCCGCGGCGAAGACGCCGTCGCCCTCAGGACGGCCGAGACTCAGCACGATGACCGCGATCAGCCAGCCCGCCGCGGGGGCGCCGACGCCGAACGACGTTCCGGTGGCGACCCGGCCTCCGTAGAAGAGGCCCGCGGAGCCGGCCAGCGCGAGGACGAGGCCGCCGGGGAACCAGCCGGCCTGGACGAGCGCGCCCGCCGTGCCGACCACCGCCCCGAGGACCAGGAGACCGAGGTACGCGGCGATGCGCCCGGGTCTGGGCGGGGACGCGAGCCACGCACCGGGCTCGCCGCCACCTCCGGCACCCGCGCCCGCACGGGGACCCGCGCCCGCACCGGCACCCGCACCCGCTCTCGTGGCACCGCTCGTCGCCTTCGGGCGGCCCCCCGCGCCCTGGCGCCCGCTCACTCGCCCACCCCCGCGAAGAGATCCGTCTCGCGCACGCCGTCGTCCGCGCCGGAGGCGCCCCGTACCAACTGGTAGTACTCCGTGGTGAAAAGCGGCTGTCCGAGGCCGTTGGAGAGCGCGAAGAAGGCCCCGTCCACGACGATCTGGGTCTCATGGGCGCGCATCGCCGCGGCCTTGTGCGCCGCGTACGCCGTCCCGTCGATCTCCGCCGTGATCTCGCCGTCGTCCACCACACCGGGGACGTCGTCGATGTCCGCCACGCCCTCGAAGCCCGGCCCGGAGGCGCGCAGTTGGGCGAAGCCCTCCTCGGCGGCCGAGCGCGGCACCCGGTTCCAGTAGATCTTCCCGATCGTGTGCGGGGCGCCGAGGCCGGGCCGGAAGTGGCCGTCCGCGGCCAGTTCGGCGGCGCGCGTGGCGACGCGATGGGCCTGGATGTGGTCGGGATGGCCGTAGCCGCCGTGGGGGTCGTACGTCACCAGCACCTGCGGCCGTACGGTACGGATCACCTCCACGAGGTACGCGGCGGCGCCGTCCACGTCAGCGCCCCAGAAGGCGTCCTCGTGGTCGTTCTGCGGGAAGCCCATCATCCCGGAGTCCCTGAACCGCCCCCGGCCGCCCAGCAGCCGGTGGTCGGCGACGCCGAGCTCTCTCATCGCCGCGGTGAGTTCACCGTCGCGGTGGGCCCCGAGCGCGCTGAAGGCGCCCGTCGACTCACCGCCGGGCGCCAGATGGGCGAGCGAGGGCGGGATGACCTCGCCCTCCTCACCGAGTGTGCAGGTCACCAGAGTGACCTGGGCGCCCTCGGCCGCGTACCTGGCCATCGTGGCGCCGTTGTTGATCGACTCGTCGTCGGGGTGCGCGTGGACCAGGAGCAGACGACGGTCGGGAAGATCGGTCATGCGCACAGCGTACGAGGCGGGCCCTCACGGGCATGCCCAGGCCGCACGGACGCGGGGGCGGACACGGGAACGGAAGCGGGACGGGCTCCAGGACGCGTCGGCCCTAGAACTGCAGGTCACCGATCATCCCCGCCACGTTCGTGGTGAGGTCGCTGATCGTGGGGGCCACCGACGAGCTGGCCAGGTAGAAGCCGAGTAATACGCAGACCAACGCATGTCCGCCCTTCAGCCCGGATTTCCGGACCAACAGGACGACAATGATCGCCAGCAGCACCACCGCCGAAATCGAGAGTGCCACGGCGGTTCACCTCCACAGATGTTCGGCGGATATTCGATCGGGACGAGCAACACGCATGTGCCGGCGGGTACATACCCACTTGGCGCTATGGATCATAACTATCCGCCGGAACGCATCGATCGGTGCACGGCAGCACATGGGGGCGCACGAACGACTGGGACGGACGCTAGGTTCGGTCGTATGACCTCGAGGCAACAACTCTCCTTTCCTCGCCAGTACGCAAGGACCCAGCGGTTCACGCTCGGTGCTCCGCGCGCCTTCACGGTGTCCCCCGACGGTTCGCGGGTGGCCTTCCTCCGTTCCGCCTCAGGAACGGACCGGACGAACCGCCTGTGGGTGCTCGATCTCGACGACAGATCGGGTACGGCGCGCGAACGGATCGCCGCCGACCCGGAGGCCCTGCTGGCGGGCACACCGGAGGAGCTCTCGGCCGAGGAGCGCGCCCGCCGGGAGCGGAGCCGTGAGGGGTCGGCGGGCATCGTCGGCTACGCGGTGGACGGCGCCGCCGAGTTGGCGGCCTTCGCCCTGTCGGGGCGGCTGTTCACCGCCGGGCTGCGCGCCGGGACGGCGCGCGAACTGCCCGTCCCGGGGCCGGTGATCGACCCGAGGCCGTCGCCCGACGGGCGGCACATCGCCTATGTGGCCGGGGGCACGCTGCGGGTGACGGGCGCCGAGGGGGACGGCGACCGTGAGTTGGCGGTGCCGGAGGACGGGCAGACCACGTACGGTCTGGCCGAATTCATCGCTGCCGAGGAGATGAGCCGGTCGCGCGGTTTCTGGTGGTCGCCGGAGTCGGACCGGCTGTTGGTCGCGCGGGTCGACGGGGCGGACGTACAGCGCTGGTGGATCGCCGACCCCGCGCACCCCGACCGTGAACCGTCGACGATCGCCTATCCCTCGGCGGGCACACCCAATGCTGACGTGCGGCTTTATCTGATCGGCCTCGACGGCTCGCGTACGGAGGTGGTCTGGGACCGGGTCGAGTCGCCGTATCTCGCGGCCGTCCACTGGTCGTCGGCGGGTGAGCCGTTGCTGCTCGTGCAGGAGCGGCACCAGCGTTCTCAGCGCTGTCTGTCGGTCGACACGGCGACTGGTGAGACACGGCTCCTCTGTAAGGAGACGGACCCGGCTTGGCTTGAACTTTTCGCCGGTGTACCGGCTTTGACACCCGGCGGCGAGCTGGTGCGGATAGTGGACACCCCGGCCGGCGAGCACGGCGCGGACGGGGCGGACGGCGCGGGAGCCGAGGGTGGCGCGCGCGTGCTGTTCGTCGGTGACCGGGCGCTGACCGGGCCCCAGTTGCAGCTGCGCGCGGTCCTCGACATCGGCGAGCACGACGTGTTGGTGTCGGCGGCGGCGGGTGAGACCGCCGAGGCGCCCGAGACCGGTGAGATCCATGTCTACCGGGTCCCCTACGGGGACCACGGCGACGTGCGGGACGCCGCCGGGCCGTCAGGGGCGGGCGAAGCCGGCGAGGCCCAGGAGGCCCGTACATGGGGCCCCGAGCGCGTTTCGGAGGGTACGGGCGTGCACACCGCCGTCCGCGCGGGCGGTGTCATGGTGCTCGCGTCGGCCCGCCCCGAGGTCAGCGGAACGGTGGTGCAGGTGGTGCGGGAGGGCAAACAGCTCGCCGTGATCACCTCGTACGCGCAGCAGCCGAATCTCACCCCGCGCGTACAGCTCACGGAGGGGGGCGCACACCGAATTCCGTGCGCCGTTCTGCTCCCCACGGACTACCGGGAAGCGGACGGTCCGCTTCCGGTGCTGCTGGATCCCTACGCCGGCCCGCACGGCCAGCGGGTGGTGGCGGCGCACAATCCGTACCTCACGTCCCAGTGGTTCGCCGACCAGGGCTTCGCCGTCGTCGTCGCGGACGGCCGGGGCAGTCCGGGCCGCTCCCCCGCCTGGGAGAAAGCGGTGAAGGACAATCTGCCGCTCACGCTGGACGACCAGATCGAGGCGCTCCAGGCACTCGCCGAGCGGTTCCCGCTGGATCAGTCACGCGTGGCCATCCGCGGCTGGAGTTACGGCGGTTACCTCGCCGGACTCGCCGCGCTGCGCCGCCCCGACGTCTTCCACGCGGCGATCGCGGGCGCCCCGGTGACCGACTGGCGGCTGTACGACACCCACTACACGGAGCGCTATCTGGGCGACCCGGCGGAGGCGGCCGAGGTGTACGCGGTCAACTCGCTGGTCACCGACGACGGGCTCGCGGAGCCCGCGAGTCCGGTGCGGCCGATAATGATCATCCATGGTCTGGCGGACGACAACGTCGTGATGACGCACACGCTGCGGCTGTCGTCGGCGCTGCTGTCGGCGGGCCGGCCGCACGAGGTGCTGCCGCTCACCGGGGTGACGCACATGACGCCGCAGGAGCAGATCGCGGAGAACCTGCTGCTGCTCCAGGTGGACTTCCTGAAGCGTTCGCTCGGGATGCCGTAGGCCGCGGACGGGGTCCGGACCTGGTCCCGTGACGCCGTACGCCCGGCCGGAGCCTCACCAGCCGGGCGGCGGCGACGAGGGCGGTGGCGGGCCGAACCCGCCGCCGCCCTGACCGCTCTGGCCGCCCTGGCCTCCGTAACCGCCGCCGGCGCCATAACCGCCGGTGCCGTAACCACCGGCGCCGTAACCGCCACCACCGCCCGCCGGATACCCGTACCCATACCCCTGCCCGTACCCCTCCGGCTCGGGCTGCCCCCACGCCGGCCCGACCGGCCCGGCACCGCCCGGCATGTCCTCCTCGCCCTTGCGGGCGAGCGCGAACAGCGCCAGGCAGCCCGCGCCGAGCCCGAACAGCAGGCTGGCGAGGGAAAGTTGTTCAATCGTTGCCAACTCGCCGAAGTGGTCGAGCGCTTCGTACCGCAGGGCCCTCGCCAGAGCCGCGCCGCCGACGCCCACCAGCAGCGCGGCCGCCACCATGCCGAGCGGCCGTGAGAACGGTGTGTGGAAGAGCGCCCCGACGGCCGCCGCGAGGCAGAGCAGCACGATCGCCGCGTTCAGCCAGCCGGGCGGCGTACCGAGGAGCGACAGCAGGACCGACTCGCCCGTGACGCGGTCGAGATACACCTCAAGGCCCAGCCGCTGGCCCCAGTAGACCTCCCAGGCGGCCCAGATGCCCGCCGCGGCGCCGAGCAGCAGGAAAGCGGCCACGGAGACGCCCTGCGTGGGCCGGGTCGGCGTCAGCGCGTACGCGGAGTCCGGCGGCCTGCGCCCGGCCACGGCCGTGATGAGCAGCGCGACGCCCACCCCGAGAACGCCGAAGGCGCAGAACAGCGCGCGGGTACGTAGCTCCTCCGAGGCCCGGCCCTCCATCCAGGACGAGCTGAGCACCCAGAGCGCCGGCAGCCGGACGGCGAGCGTGAGGAGGCCGGCGGCGAAGAGGGCGGACGCGGCGACCGCCGAGCGCACGACGACGACGGCCACGACCGTGTACACGACCAGCAGCACGGGGTCCAGCAGAGAGGTCGCGGGCGGGGCGGCGGCCCGGCCGCTGCCCTGGTCCGCCCAGGACCACCACAGATCGACGGGCCCGTCCGTCACCCGGAGATCCCGCACGATCCACGCGGCGGCGACGACGGCGAGCACGGCGCACAGCACCGCGCCGGTGATCCTGGCCCCGCGGGTGAATATCACACCGCGATGGTCCCGGTTGAGCGCTCCGGGAACAAGGGCACCGGACACCTCGGGAGGAGTCCTACGGGCGACCGGCCGGGACCTCAGGATCCCGGCCGGTCCAACGGCACCCGCACGGCCGTACGTCGACCAATGTGACCCGTCCGTATATCGGCGAAGCGTCGGCGAAGTTTCCTGCGTGTCAACGGACCTGACGTCTCAATCACATCTCCTTGTCCGGATCCGGCCCCTGCTCCCCACCCTCGCCACCCGGCCCGCGCGCCTCTCCGGGCCCGGCCGTACTCGCCACCACCTGCCGTTCCTCGGCGAAGTGGCACGCCGAGTCGTGCTCCGCCGGGCCCTCCGTCCCCCGGAAGACCGCGGGCACGGCGAGCAGCGGCACCTCCAGGGCGCACCGCTCCTGCGCCTTCCAGCAGCGCGTACGGAACCGGCAGCCGGACGGCGGATGCGCCGGCGAGGGCACCTCACCGGTCAGGATGATCCGCTCGCGGCCCTCGCGGGCCGCCGGGTCGGGCACCGGCACCGCGGAGAGCAGCGCCTGCGTGTAGGGATGGGTGGGGTGCTCGTAGATCTGGGTGTCCGTGCCGATCTCGATGATCCGCCCCAGATACATCACCCCGACCCGGTCGGAGATGTGCCGGACGATCGACAGGTCGTGGGCGATGAAGACGTAACTGAGGCCGAACTCGTTCTGGAGGCGTTCCATCAGGTTGATGACCTGCGCCTGCACGGAGACGTCGAGAGCCGAGACAGGTTCGTCGGCGACGATGACCTCGGGCCGCAGCGCCAGCCCGCGCGCGATGCCGATGCGCTGGCGCTGGCCGCCGGAGAACTGGTGCGGATAGCGGTTGATGTACTCGGGGTTGAGCCCGACCACGTCGAGCAGGTCCTGCACCATCCGCCGCCGGTCGCCCTTCGGCGCGACCTCGGGGTGGATGTCGAAGGGCTCGCCGATGATGTCGCCGACCGTCATACGCGGGTTCAGCGAGGTGTACGGGTCCTGGAAGACCATCTGGATGTTGCGCCGTACGGCCTTCAGCGCGCGGCCCGACAGCCGGGTGATGTCCTCGCCCTTGTAGCGGATCTCCCCGGACGTCGGCCGCTCCAGATTGACGAGCATCCGCGCCACGGTGGACTTGCCGCAGCCGGACTCGCCCACGACGCCCAGCGTCTCGCCGGCCGCCAGGTCGAAGGAGACGCCGTCGACCGCCTTGACCGCCCCGATCTGCCGCTTGAAGACAATGCCCTGGGTGAGCGGGAAGTGCTTCACCAGGTCGCGTACTTCCAGAATGGGCTCAGACGTCGACGTCATCGAGGGTCTCCCTCCAGAAGAAGCAGGCGCTGTGCCGGTTCTCGTCGACCTCGAAGAGCGGCGGCACATCCGTACGGCAGATGTCCTGCGCCCGCGGGCAGCGCGGGTTGAAGGCGCAACCGGGCGGGATGCGCAGCAGGTTGGGCGGCAGGCCCTTGATCGCGTACAGGTCCCGGCCCTTCTGGTCGAGCCGGGGAATCGAGTCGAGCAGGCCGCGGGTGTAGGGGTGGGCGGGGGCCTTGTAGATGTCGTGGACGGGGGCGGACTCGACGATCCGGCCCGCGTACATGACCGCGATCTTGTCCGCGACGTCGGCGACGACGCCGAGGTCGTGGGTGATCAGGATCAGCCCCATGTTCAGCTCGCGCTGGAGATCCGCGAGCAGCTCCATGACCTGGGCCTGGACGGTCACGTCGAGGGCGGTCGTCGGCTCGTCGGCGATGATCAGCGAGGGTTCGAGCGCCATCGCCATGGCGATCATGATGCGCTGGCGCATACCGCCGGAGAACTGGTGCGGGTAGTCGTTCACCCGCTCCTTGGCCGCCGGGATCCGTACCCGGTCCATGAGTTCGACGGCCTTCGCCCGCGCCTCCTTGCGGGACATCCCCCGGTGGACGATGAACATCTCGCCGAGCTGCGCGCCCACGCTCAGCACCGGGTTGAGCGAGGAGAGGGCGTCCTGGAAGATCATCGCCATGTCGGCGCCGCGGATCTTCCGCCGCTGGTCCTCCTTGACCTTGAGCAGGTCCTGGCCCTTGAACAGCACCTCGCCGCCCGCGATTTTGCCGGGCGGGACGTCCAGGATGCCCATGATCGCCTGCGCGGTCACGGACTTGCCGGAGCCCGACTCGCCGAGCACGGCCAGGGTCTCACCCGCGTCGACCGAGTAGCTGACCCCGTTGACCGCCTTCGCGACGCCGTCGCGGGTGTGGAACTCCACATGCAGATCGCGCACTTCGAGCAACATGGACCGGCTCCTCAGCGCAGCTTGGGGTCGAGGGCGTCGCGCACCGCGTCGCCGAGCATGATGAAGGCGAGCACGGTGATGGCCAGGGCGCCGGCCGGCCAGAGCAGCATGTGCGGGGCGTTGCGGATGAACTTCGACGCGTCGGAGATGTCGATGCCCCAGGACACGGAGGGCGGTTTGAGGCCGACTCCGAGGTAGGACAGGGTCGCCTCCAGCGCGATGTACGTGCCGAGCGCGATGGTCGCGACCACGATGACCGGGGCGACGGCGTTGGGCAGCACATGGCGCAGCATCATCCGGGAGTTGGAGGCGCCCAGGGCGCGCGCCGCCTGGACGAAGTCGTTCTGCTTGATGGTGATGACGGAGCCGCGGGCGATCCGGGAGATCTGCGGCCAGCCGAGCAGCACCATGAAGCCGACCACGGGCCAGACGCTTGAGCTGGTGACCACGGAGAGCAGGACCAGGCCGCCGAGCACCACCGGGATGCCGAAGAAGATGTCGGTGACGCGGGAGAGGATCGCGTCCCAGAAGCCGCCGAAGAAGCCGGCCAGACCGCCGAGGGCGGTTCCGACGAGCGCGACGCCGAGGGTGGCGCAGACGCCGACGGTGACCGAGGCGCGGGCGCCGTAGACGGTACGGGTGTAGACGTCGCAGCCCTGGGCGGTGAAGCCGAAGGGGTGGCCGGGCTGGGAGCCCTCCTGGGCCTTGGAGAGGTTGCAGGAGAGCGGGTTGCCCGAGGCGATCAGCTGGGGCCAGATCGCGATGATCACCAGGAAGATGATGACGAGGCCCGAGATGATGAAGATGGGGTTGCGGCGCAGGTCGCGCCAGGCGTCCGACCAGAGGCTGCGGGCCTTCTCGTCGGGCCCCTTGCCGTCGCCCTGGTCGAGTCCTTCGAGGCCGGCGCCGTCGCTGGTGGCGAGGTCCATGGCGCCGCCGGTGCCGGTCGGGGCGATGGCTCCTTCGTCCTTGGGGGGCTGTGGCTCAGGCATAGCGGATCCTCGGGTCGAGTACGGCGTAGAGAAGGTCGACCAGCAGATTCGCGAGCAGGAAGATGATGACGAGGATCGTCACGAAGCCGACGACGGTCTGGGTGTTCTGGCGCAGGATGCCCTGGTAGAGCTGGTAGCCGACGCCGTGGATGTTGAAGATCCGCTCGGTGACGATCGCGCCGCCCATCAGTGCTCCGATGTCGGTGCCGATGAAGGTGACCACCGGGATGAGTGAGTTGCGCAGCAGATGCCGGGTGATCACTCGATGTCTCGGCAGGCCCTTGGCGATGGCGGTACGGACGTAGTCGGCGCGGTTGTTCTCGGCGATGGAGGTCCGGGTCAGCCGGGTGACGTACGCCAGGGACACGGAGGCCAGCACAAGGCCGGGCACGATCAGTTCGTCGAGCGGGGCCGACGTGGAGACCGACGGGGAGATGATGTTCCACTTCACCCCGAGGAGCAGCTGCACGATCAGACCGGTCACGAACGTCGGTACGGAGATGACGACCAGGGTCAGCAGCAGGACGCCGCTGTCGACCGGCCGGCCGCGCCGCAGGCCGGTGATCACGCCGAGCGTGATGCCGATGATGATCTCGAAGACGATCGCGACGATCGTCAGCCTGATGGTGATCGGGAAGGCCGTGCCCATCAGCTCGGTGACCTTCTGGCCGTTGAAGGCCGTACCGAAGTCGCCGGTGAAGACGTTGCCCATGTAGGTGAGGTACTGCTGCCACACCGGCTTGTCGAGACCGAACTGGCTGCGCAGCTGCGCGGCGGTCGCCGGGTCGCACTGCCGCTCGCCGCAGAGACCCGCGATGGGGTCGCCCATCACGTTGACCATGAGGAAGATCAGCATCGTCGCGCCGATGAAGACCGGGATCATCTGCAGCAGACGCCGGATCACATAACGTCCCATGAAGGGCTCCGGGGGTCGTGGTCGGGTCTTTGGCCGTACGCCTCTTCTGCCGTACGTGGCGGGGGAAGGCGGGCGGCCCGGCGCGGGGAGGGTGCGCCGGGCCGGACCGCCTCCGGCGTCAGTTGACCTTGATCTCGTTGTAGACGGGGACGCTGAAGGGGTTCAGCGCGACGTTGCTCAGCCGCTCCGAGTAGCCGGCGCTGCCGTTCTGGTACCAGAGCGGAATGGCGGCCATGTTGTCCCGTACGACGCCCTCGGCCTGCTGGAACTTCTTGATCGCGGCCTGGGTGTCGGTCTCGGCGTTCGCCTCGTTGACGAGCTTGTCGAACTGGGCGTTGGTCCACTTGCCGTCGTTGGACGAGGCGTTGGTGAAGTACAGCGGCTGGAGGAAGTTCTGGATCAGCGGGTAGTCCATCTGCCAGCCGGCCCGGAACGGACCGGGCATCTTCTGCTGGGTGATCTGGCTGCGGAAGTCCGCGAAGGTGCCGATCGGCCTGCCCACGCACGCCCGGTCGTTGCCGAGGGTGTTGTTGATGCTGTTGCAGACGGCGTCGATCCAGTCCTTGTGGGAGCCGGTGTCCGCGTTGTACGAGAGCTGGATCCGGCCGCCCGGGAGGCCGCCGCCGTCGGCGATCATCTTCTTCGCGGCGGCGGGGTCGAAGTCGCACGCCTTGCCGCAGAGACCGGCCTGGAAGCCGCCCGCCTTGCCGAGGACCGGGGAGGTCCAGTCGGTGGCCGGGGTACGGGTCTTCTGGAAGATCGTCTCGGTGATCTGCTTGCGGTTGATCGCCATCGACAGACCGGTGCGGACCTTCTTCGCGCCCGCGGTGTTCCAGGCCTTGTCGTAGAACGGGAAGGCGAGGGTCTGGATGATGCCCGCGGGAGTGTTGATGTAGCGGGACCCCAGGTCGGAGGGCGCGTTCTTGAGCTGGGAGGCCGGGACGTCGTCGACGAGGTCCAGATTGCCCGCCGTCAGGTCGGTGTAGGCGGTGTTGTTGTCGGTGTAGACCTTCAGGTCCACGCCGCCGTTCTGCGCCTTGTCCGGGCCGGGGTACTTGTCCCACTTTCGCAGGGACATCTGCGAGCCCTTGGTGTACGAGTCGATGCTGTACGGCCCGTTGCCGACCGGCTTGGAGAGCCAGCCCGCGTGGTCCTTGAAGAACGCGGAGGGCAGGGGCGCGAACGCGGCGTACCCGAGGGTGTCGGGCCAGGTGGAGAACTTCTGGGAGAGCTTGACGGTGAAGGTCTGGGGGCCGGTGACCTCGAGGCCGGACAGCGTGGTGGCGGTGGGCTTGCCCGTGTCGGGGTGGACCGCCGTGTAGCCGTCGATCTGGCCGAAGAAGTAGGCGTTGCGCTGGTTGTTCGTCAGGTTGGCGCCGTAGTTCCAGGCGTCCACGAAGGACTTCGCGGTGACCTTCTCGCCGTTGCTGAAGGTCCAGCCGCTCTTCACGGTGATCGTGAAGTTCGTCGAGTCCTTCGTGTCGATCTTCTCGGCGAGCATGTTCTCGGCCTTGGCGGTCTTCGGGTTGTACCGCTTGAGTCCCCGGAAGACCATGTCGAGGACCTTGCCGCCCTGGACCTCGTTCGTGTTGGCGGGCTCCAGCGGGTTCTGCGGGTCGCCCCAGGACGAGCTGAGCACTCCGTCGGCGCCACCCCCGCCGCCGCTGCCGCTCCCACCGCCGCCGCCGCAGGCAGTCGCCGTGAGGGCGACGGCGAGCGCACCTGCGGCCCACTTGGCGTGCGTGGCTCCGCGCATGGAGTTCCTCCTGAGTCCTGACTGTCACTTAGGCCCAAATATCACTCCCTTTCAGATATTGCGCATGTATTGGGCACCCGTGCGGGGAAACGGGGGGCGGACGGTGCCCGGAGCGGCCCGGCGGACATGACAGAGGCCCGGACCGCGTACGGTCCGGGCCTCTCGTCGTTCGTTCACCGACACCTCATGCGGCGTGGATGACGTTCTTCTCCTCGGCGAAGTGGCAGGCCGACTCGTGCGCCGCCGGGGTGGTCGAGGTGACGAAGCGCTCGGGGATCGCCAGCAGCGGGACCTCCTGGGCGCACTTCTCCTGGGCCTTCCAGCAGCGGGTACGGAAGCGGCAGCCGGACGGCGGGTTCGCCGGGGACGGCACGTCGCCGGAGAGGATGATCCGGTCGCGGCCGCTGCGGGCCTCCGGGTCGGGGACCGGGACCGCCGACAGCAGCGCCTGGGTGTAGGGGTGCGTCGGGTGGTCGTAGATCTGGGTGTCCGTACCGATCTCGGCCATCTTGCCGAGGTACATGACACCGACCCGGTCGGAGATGTGCCGGACGATCGACAGGTCGTGCGCGATGAAGATGTAGGACAGGTTGAACTCGTCCTGGAGCTTCTCCATCAGGTTGATGACCTGTGCCTGCACGGACACGTCCAGCGCCGAGACCGGCTCGTCGCAGATGATGATCTCGGGGTTGAGCGCGAGACCGCGTGCGATGCCGATGCGCTGGCGCTGGCCGCCGGAGAACTGGTGCGGGTACCTGTTGATGTACTCCGGGTTCAGTCCCACGACGTCGAGCAGGTCCTGGACCTTGCCCCGCCGGCTGCCCTTCGGCGCCACCTCGGGGTGGATGTCGAAGGGCTCGCCGATGATGTCGCCGACCGTCATACGCGGGTTCAGCGAGGTGTACGGGTCCTGGAAGACCATCTGGATGTTCCGGCGGACCGCCTTGAGCGCCCGCCCGGACAGCCGGGTGATGTCCTGGCCCTTGTAGAAGACCTCGCCCGCGGTCGCCGTCTCCAGCGTCATCAGCAGCCGGGCGACCGTGGACTTGCCACAGCCCGACTCGCCGACGATGCCCAGCGTCTCGCCCTGGTAGAGGTCGAAGGAGACCCCGTCCACGGCCTTGACCGCGCCGACCTGGCGCTTGAAGAGGATGCCCTGGGTCAGCGGGAAGTGCTTGACCAGGTTGCGGACCTGGAGGATCGGCTCCCCGCGCTCGGCCGGCGCCTCGATGGCGGCGACCGCCGCCGACTCGGTGGGGGCGTCGACCTCCTCCACCTTGGTGACGTTGGGGGTGACGACCGCGGACGTGGCGTCCGCCGGCCCGGTCGGGTTCCCGTCCGTCTTGCTGGGCTCAGCCATGGATCGTCTCCTTCCAGAAGTGGCACGCGCTGCCGCGGCCGGGCAGCTCGGTGCCGTCCTGCTCGGTCACCGGGTCGAGGACCGGGACATCCGTGCGGCAGATGTCCTGCGCCTTCGGGCAGCGCGGGTTGAACGCGCAGCCGGCCGGAATCTTGAGCAGGTTGGGCGGCAGGCCCTTGATCGCGTAGAGCTCCTGCCCCTTCTGGTCGAGCCGCGGGATGGAGTCGAGCAGACCACGTGTGTACGGGTGCGCCGGGCGCTTGTACAGCTCGCCCACCGGTGCGGTCTCCACGATCCGGCCCGCGTACATGACCGCGATCTTGTCCGCGACGTCGGCGACGACGCCGAGGTCGTGGGTGATCAGGATCAGCCCCATGTTGAACTCGCTCTGCAGATCCGCGAGCAGGTCCATCACCTGGGCCTGGACGGTCACGTCGAGCGCGGTCGTGGGCTCGTCCGCGATGATCAGGTCGGGCTCCAGGGCGAGCGCCATCGCGATCATGATGCGCTGGCGCATACCGCCGGAGAACTGGTGCGGGTAGTCGTTGACCCGCGCCTTCGCCGCCGGGATGTTGACCCGCTCCATCAGCTCGATGGCCTTGGCCTTGGCGGCCTTGCGGGACAGTCCCTCGTGGACCCGGTACATCTCGCCGAGCTGGTAGCCCACCGAGAGCACGGGGTTGAGCGAGGAGAGCGCGTCCTGGAAGATCATCGCGATCTTCCGGCCGCGGATCTTCCGCCGCTCCTCGTAGCTCATGGTGAGCATGTCCTGCCCGCGGTACAGGATCTGGCCCTGCGGGATGGAGCCGGGCGGCATGTCGAGAATGCCCATGATCGCCTGCGCGGTCACGGACTTGCCGGAGCCGGACTCACCGAGCACGGCCAGGGTCTCGCCCGAGGACACGCTGTAGTTCACGCCGTTGACGGCCTTGGCGACACCGTCCCGGGTGTGGAACTCCACGTGGAGGTCGCGTACTTCGAGCAGTGGGGTGGTGTCCGAGTCGCCCGATCGGGGCGCCGGGACACTTGAGGTTTCTTCGATGATGGTCACGTACGCCCTCCTCAGCGCAACTTCGGGTCGAGGGCGTCGCGGACGGCGTCACCCAGCATGATGAACGCGAAGACCGTGAGGCTCAGCATTCCGGCCGGGAAGAACAGGGCGTGCGGGTTGTCCCTGATGTCCTTGCTGCCCTGGGCGATGTCGATGCCCCAGGAAATGGTCGGGTCGGCGAGACCGAGACCCAGGAACGACAGGGTCGCCTCGGCCGAGATGTAGCCACCCAGCGCGATCGTGGCGACGACGATGGTCGGCGCCATGGCGTTCGGCAGGACATGACGGAAGAGGATCCGCCTGGTGCCCGCGCCGAGGGCGCGCGCGGCCGTCACGTAGTCCGCCTGCTTCGCGGTGATCACCGACGCGCGCATCACGCGGCAGATCGACGTCCAGCCCAGGAAGGCGAGGGCGAAGATCACGACGTACACCTTGCGCTCGGTGAAGGCGTTCAGGACGACCATCGCGCCGAGCAGGAAGGGAATGCCGAAGAAGATGTCGGTGATACGGGAGATGATCGAGTCGAGCCAGCCGCCGAAGTAGCCGGCCAGCATGCCGAGCAGTCCGCCGATGAGCGTCACCGCCGCGGTCACGCCGACACCCACCAGGATCGAGGCGCGCGTCCCGTAGACGACACGCGCGTAGATCGAACGGCCCTGGCCGTCGTAGCCGAACCAGTCGGGCTGGAAGAAGCTGCCCAGCTCCGGCTTGGTCAGGAAGTGGTTGGTGAGGTCGCCGTCGCGCGGGTCGACGCTGGTGAACAGCCCCGGGAAGGTGGCGACGACTATCAGGAAGAGCAGGAGGATCGAGGAGATCCAGAACATCGGGCGGTGCCGCAGGTCGTACCAGGCGTCGCCCCACAGACTGCGGGGCTTGCCCTGGGACTTGTGGCCTTCGGCCGCGGTCTCGGGAGCGCCCGCCGCCGGCGGCGCGATGGCGTCGGTGGCCGCGTCGGTCTTGGTCTTTGTCACGTCAGGCATACCGGATCCTCGGGTCCAGGACCGCGTACAGCAGGTCGACGACCAGGTTGATCAGAAGGATGATGAGCACGAAGACCGTGACCACGCCGACGATCGTCGAGCCCTCACGGCCTTGGAGCGCCTTGAAGAGCAGGTTGCCGACACCCTGGACGTTGAAGATGCCCTCGGTGATGACCGCGCCGCCGATGAAGCCGCCGACGTCGGTGCCGAGGAACGTGACGACCGGGATGAGCGAGTTACGCAGCAGGTGGACGCCGACTATGCGGCGTCGCGGCAGGCCCTTGGCCATCGCGGTACGCATGTAGTCGGCGCGCAGGTTCTCGGCGAACGTCGTGCGGGTCAGCCGTGCCACGTACGCCATCGACAGCATCGCCAGGACGAAACCTGGCAGGAACAACTGGGCGTAGTCCGTGGAGTCCTGCACATTGGGCGCGACCCACCCCAGTTCGTCGGCGAGGACGAAGCGTGCGAGGTAGCCGAGCACGAACACCGGGATCGAGATGACGACGAGCGTGAAGATCAGTACGCCGGTGTCGACGGCCTTGCCGGCCTTCAGGCCCGCCCAGGCGCCGAGGCCGATACCGATGACGATCTCGATGACCAGGGCCACCATGGTGAGCCGGAGCGTCACCGGGAAGGCCTCGGACATCTCGTCGGCGACCTCGCGGCCACCGAACGTCTTGCCGAAGTCTCCCTGGACGAGACCCCACATGTAGTCGACGTACTGCTTCCACAGGGGCTGGTCGAGCCCGAAGTCAGCACGTAGCGCGGCGACCTGCGCGGGGTCCGCCGCCTTGTCACCCCACATCGCCCGGATCGGATCGCCGGGAAGGATGTGGACCATAAGGAAAATAATCAGAGTGGTCCCGATGAATACCGGGATCATCTGGAGCAGTCGCCTGGCGACGTAACGCCCCATCATGCCTCCATGCCGTGAGGGGTCGGCGATGGCCTACGTAGTTTTCTCCGCCACGGGGTATGGGGTGGAGTCTCCCGGGGCCTCGGCCTTGGCCGGGCCGGTGCCGCCGCTCCCCCTGGAGCGGCGGCACCGGCTTACGGTCCCGCTGTCTACTTCTTCGACTTCACCTGAACGTCGGTGAAGATGGGGTCGCCGTCCTGGCCGTAGACGATCTTGCCGAATACGTTCCGGGACTGACCCGAGTTGTTCTTGTAGAACCACAGCGGGATGGCAGGCATGTCAGCCTTCAGGAGCTGCTCGGCGTCCTGGTACATCTTCACCGTCTCCTCGAGCGTCGCCGCCTTGTCCGCCGCGGCGGACAGGTCGTCGAACTCCTTGTTGGAGTAGCCCGAGGTGTTACCGGCGGCGGTGGTGCCGTACAGGTCGCGCATGAAGTTCGAGTTGACCGGGTAGTCGAGCACCCAGCCACCGCGGTACATGGACTTGACCTGCTTGTTGTCACGCGCGTTCAGGTCGGCCTGGAAGTCCGGCTTCGAGTCACCGGTGCACTCGACACCGACGCTCTTGCGGATGCTGTTGCAGACCGCGTCGACCCAGGGCTTGTGGTCCTGGTCGGCGTTGAACTGGATCGAGATCTTGTTGCCGGGGACGCCGCCGCCCTCTTCGATGAGCTTCTTGGCGGCGGCCGGGTCGAACTTCGTGACGTCACCGAGGGAGCCGGCCTTGTAGCCGAGCACACCGCGGGCGACGTACGAGTCCGCCGGGGACCGGGTGCCGTGCAGCACGGTCTTGGTGATCGTGTCACGGTCGATCGCCATGGACAGACCCTGGATGACCTTGGGGTCGATGTCCTTGAACTGGTCCGTGTAGAACGCCGGGACGATCGACTGGACGGCCGAGTACTCCTGGTCGATCGCGCGGTCGCCCAGGTCGTCCTTGTAGCTCGTGAGAGCCGTGGTCGGGACCTGCTCGATCCAGTCGAGGTTGTCCGACCGCAGGTCCGAGTAGGCGGAGTCGGCGGTGGTGTAGTTCTTGAAGTCGATGCCACCGTTCTTGGCCTTGTTCGGCCCGGTGTAGTCCTCGAACTTGCGGACCTTGATCAGCTTCTTGTGGTCCCACGAGACGAACTTGTAGGGGCCGTTGCCGATCGGCTTCTCGCCGGCGGCCTTCGGGTCCTTGAAGAACGACTCGGGAAGCGGGGCCCACACGTCGTAACCCAGCTTGTACGCGAAGTACGAGACCGAGCTGGTCAGCGTGATCGTGAAGGTGTTCTCGTCGACCACCTTCAGACCGGACATCGCCTCGGACTTCGGGTCACCCTTCTCGGGGTGGACGTCCGCGTAGCCCTTGATGTCCTGGAACCAGCTGGAGTTCGTCTGGTTGTTCTTGACGTTGGCCGACCAGTTCCACGAGTCCACGTAGGACTCGGCGGTGACCGGGGTGCCGTCGTGGAACTTCCAGCCCGGCTTGAGCTTGACGGTCCAGACGGACGAGTCGTCGTTCGGGGTGACCGACTCGGCGTTCACGTTCTTGAGCTCGCCGGTGCCGGGCTCGTAGTCGACGAGACCGGAGAAGATGGTCTTCAGGACACGACTGCCCTGGCTCTCCTTGGCGTTGGCCGGCTGCAGCGGGTTCTGCGGCTCGCCGAGCTGTGCGGTCAGAATGCCATTCGGGTCGGCCTTCCCCGCCTTCATGTCGTCGCCGCTGTCGCTGTCCCCGCCGCCACAGGCGGTCGCAGCCAGGGCGATAACTATCGCGCCCGCGACCCACTTGGCGCTCTTGGCACCGCGCATGGGTTCCTCCTCATGAGTCCACTTGTCACAACAAGATGGGCACTGATCGTTACGCCGACACCCCTGACGGCGGTCGATCAGTGCTCCGTGTGTGTGCTCGTGAGTCGGCGCTCCCCACAGCGCATGACCCATTGACCCGAGCTCAATGGAGCCAACTATTAAGTACGCCAGACCCGTAAACCACACCTGCAGCGTCTCGTTTTGACAACATCGACCCACTACCTACGCCCGAAATCCGGACAAAGTAAGCACAGACAGACACCCGCGAAACGGACTGTTAACGCAGCTTCCGGTGAGCGGTACCCGGTATCCGGACGTTTCGGCATGGAAAACGAGTTGACAGAATTCCCCACCTCGGACAAAACAGCCTACTGTCCGGGCACCGCGCGGGGGTAGGCCCCGATCCGGCGGACAGGCCTCAGACCTCCGGCCCGGCACCTCGCGGGCCGGGCCGGGGGACGTACACCTGCCGATGGGTCAGCCGGTGGGTCAGCGCTTGGCGCGGGAGGCCGCGCGGCCACGCTCCTTCTGGTCCAGGACGACCTTGCGGATACGGACCGTCTCCGGGGTCACCTCGATGCACTCGTCGTCGCGGCAGAACTCCAGGGACTGCTCCAGCGACAGCCTGCGCGGCGGCACCACGTTCTCCGTGGTGTCGGCGGAGGCCGCACGCATGTTGGTGAGCTTCTTCTCCTTGGTGATGTTCACGTCCATGTCGTCGGCGCGTGAGTTCTCACCGATGATCATGCCCTCGTACACCTCGGTGCCCGGCTCGGTGAAGATGACACCGCGCTCCTGGAGGTTGACCATCGCGAACGGGGTCACCGAGCCCGAACGGTCCGCGACCAGCGAGCCGTTGTTACGGGTCCGCAGCTCGCCGAACCACGGCTCGTGGCCCTCGAAGATCGAGTGCGCGATGCCGGTGCCGCGGGTCTGGGTGAGGAACTCCGTACGGAAGCCGATGAGTCCGCGGGACGGCACGATCCACTCCATGCGGATCCAGCCGGACCCGTGGTTGGTCATGGTCTCCATCCGGCCCTTGCGGGTCGCCATGAGCTGCGTGATCGCGCCCAGGTGCTCCTCGGGGCAGTCGATCGTCATGCGCTCGATCGGCTCGTGCAGCTTGCCGTCGATGTCCTTGGTGACGACCTCGGGCTTGCCGACCGTCAGCTCGAAGCCCTCACGGCGCATCTGCTCGACCAGGATGGCCAGCGCCAGCTCGCCGCGGCCCTGCACCTCCCAGGTGTCGGGGCGCTCGGTGTCCAGGACGCGCAGCGAGACGTTACCGATCAGCTCGCGGTCCAGCCGGTCCTTCACCTGACGGGCGGTGACCTTGTGGCCCTTGCCGCCCTTGCCGACGAGCGGCGAGGTGTTCGTACCGATGGTCATCGAGATGGCCGGCTCGTCCACCGTGATCAGCGGCAGCGCGATCGGGTTGTCCAGGTCGGCCAGGGTCTCGCCGATCATGATGTCCGGGATACCGGCGATGGCGCAGATGTCGCCGGGGCCCGCCTTCTCGGCGGGCTTGCGGGTGAGCGCCTCGGTCATCAGCAGCTCGGTGATACGGACGTTGGACATCGTGCCGTCACGCTTGATCCACGTGACGGTCTGGCCCTTCTTCAGCTCGCCCTGCTCGACGCGGCACAGCGCGATACGGCCGAGGAAGTTGTCGGCGTCCAGGTTGGTGACGTGGGCCTGGAGCGGCGCGTCCTCGTCGTACACCGGAGCCGGGACGGTGCCCAGGATCGTGGTGAAGAACGGCTCCAGGTTGGTGCTGTCGGCCGGGACCGTGCCGTCCTCCGGCTTGGTCAGCGAGGCGACGCCGTCACGCGCGCAGGCGTAGACGATCGGGAACTCGATCTGGTCCTCGTCCGCGTCCAGGTCGAGGAAGAGGTCGTACGTCTCGTCGACGACCTCGGCGATACGGGCGTCGGGCCGGTCCGTCTTGTTGATGCACAGGATCACCGGCAGCTTGGCCGACAGGGCCTTGCGCAGCACGAAACGGGTCTGCGGCAGCGGGCCCTCGGAGGCGTCGACGAGGAGGACGACCGCGTCGACCATCGACAGGCCTCGCTCGACCTCACCGCCGAAGTCGGCGTGGCCGGGGGTGTCGATGATGTTGATCGTGACCAGGTTCGGGATGTCACCTGTACCGCCCTCCTTGGGGTGGTACTTCACCGCCGTGTTCTTGGCGAGGATCGTGATGCCCTTCTCACGCTCCAGGTCGTTCGAGTCCATCATCCGGTCGTCGAGGTGCTCGGCGGCGTGCGCGGCGAAGGCGCCGGCCTGCTTCAGCATGGCGTCGACCAGAGTGGTCTTGCCATGGTCGACGTGGGCGACGATGGCGACGTTACGGATGTCGTGGCGCGTGGGCATGCTGGCTGGCGCTTCTCTCGATCGTGGGATGCGGCGTTGTTTTCCTCGTACGCCTGCCGGGCGGACACGCCACGGCCGTACCCCATCGTACGGGGCTGGCGCTGCCGGGGCTTCCGGGCCCGATCCGATAAGAGGCGGGGGTGCTGGGGATGTGCTGCGGGGGTGTGCTGCGGGGTGTGGAATCGCCCGGGTCAGGGGGTGGACACGATCTTGCCCGCCGGTGGGCCCGGCGGGCAAGTGAATCGTCCGGCTTTCAGGGTCTGACCTGCCGGTTCTCTCCGTTTCTTCTTCTGTGCTACCGCTGTCCTTCTACTGCTCGTCGCTTTCCCCGGCGCTTTCCTCCGCGCTTTCCTGCACGCTCCCCTTGTCGACGCCCTTGTCGACTCCCTTGTCGATCTCCTTCGCGCCGGGGGACTTCTCCGGCTGCTCCGGGCCGCTCCTGGCGGGGTCCTTGAAACCGATGTCCTCGTAGCGCGGGGCGGCGAAGGCGAAGGCACCGGCGTTCGCGACGGCCGGCTTGGCCGCCACGAGCTGCGGGCGCTGGTAGAGGGGGATGGACCCGGCAGCGGCCCAGATGCGCGCGTCGGCCCGCCTGAGCAGATCGCGGGCCGCCTTCTCGTCCAGCTCGGAGGCCGCCTGGTCGAAGAGCTGGTTGATGTGGTCCGTACCGACGCGCGTGTAGTTCTGTTCCACCAGCAGCGAGCCGTCCGAGGCGGGGACGGGCTTGGCGTAGATCGGACGGCCGTCGGTCGCCGGGTAGGCGGTCGCGGGCCACGAGTAAAGGGCGAGGTCGTAGTCGCCCGACGCGATGTGGTCCTTGAAGTAGCTGGCGTCGGCGACCTTGGTGATCTCCGTACGGATGCCGATGCGGTCGAGCATGCGGGCGATCTTCTCGCCGACCGTACGCAGCTGCTCGGAGCCGGGACCGGAGGGAAGGACGAAGCGGAGCGTGAGGGGCTTGCCGTCCTTGCCGAGCGGGCCGGGCAGGGGGGAAGCGGAGGCCGATGCCGACGAGGAGCCGGAGGGGGACGCCGAGCCGGAGGCCGGTGCCGCCGTGCCGCGCGGGGCGTACGCGCCGGCCATGCCGCCCGGCTGCCTGTCCTGGGCGCTGACGTCCGCGTCGTCCAGCGACTGGACCCGGCCCGCGGGGGCCGGCGCGATGACGCGGGTGCCGCTCTCGGAGAGCGGGGCACCGCGACCGGGCTTGTTGTCACCGACGATGTACGCGCCCTCGTCGGAGGCGCTCTCGGAGCCCGAACCGGAACCGGAATCCGAACCCGACTCCGAGTCCTTCGAGTCGGACTCCTTGTCCTTCTTCTTGTCCTCGCCGCTCTTCTCGGCGTCCGCGTCCTTGTCCTTGTCGTCCTTGTCCTTCTTCTTGTCGGCGTCGGCCTCGCTCCCGGCCTTCGTACCGTCGTCCTTCTTCAGGGCGCCGCCGGGCGTCCAGCCCGCGTCGGCCAGGAGCGCCTGCGCCTCCCGCGTGTTCTGGTCCCCGAGCGCGTCGCTGCTGTCGGCGTACGCGTGCTGTCCGGCCAGCGCCAGATGGCTGCCGGGCGGGTTCGCCGGCAGGCCGAGCGGCTTCAGTACGGCCTCGGCCAGCTTCTTCCGGTCGAGCGCGCGGGCCACGGCGCGCCGTACCCGCTCGTCGGCGAGCGGTCCGGTCTCGCCGTTGAGCGCCAGCTGCGTGAAGGCGGGCTCCAAGGACTTCCGTACGACATAGCCCCCGAGGCCCTGCTGCTCCTTGGCGTACTTCGCGATCGCCTCGGTCGTCCTCTCGCGGGACTTCCGCGCGGCGTCGGCCTTCTCCTCGTCCGAGCCGTTCGCCAGGGCCCAGGAGCGCATCGCCGACGCGGGGGTGATCTCGGCGCCGGGACCGTGCGCGCCGGACTGCGACCCGGCGGCCGCCTGCGGTCCGGTTCCGGACCGCTGCCCGGTTCCCTGCGGCCCCGCTCCGGCGCCCCTCTTCTTGTCACGGGCCGCCTGGTCGATCCGCGACGCCACCGGGCTGTCGATCTCGGCGAGGTCGAGCGTGCCCGCGGCGAGCGCGGTGGCGCGCTTCTCGCGCGGCACGGCGCTCAGGACGATCGTGTCGAGCTTCGGTCGCGCGCCCCACCAGCGGGGGTTGCGGACGAGGGTGATCTCGCGGTCCGCGCGGTCCAGCTCCTTGAGCTGGAAGGGCCCGGCCGTGGCCTTGAGCTTGGCGCGCGCGCCGTCGTTGAACGAATTCGGCGCCCCCATCACGTCCTTCGGGTACAGCGGGCTGAAGAGGGCCCTCCAGTCGGCGTACGGCTTGTTGAAGGTGACCCTGACCTCAAGGTCGTTCGCGCCGCGCTCGATCTTCTGGATGCGCTCGTACCCGGCGTTGCGCGCGGTCCAGTACGCGGACTCCTTGCCGCTCAGCGCGCGCCACTGGGCCACGAAGTCGGCGGCGCCGAGTTCGCGGCCGTCGCTCCACACCGCCTGCTGGTTGAGCTTGTAGAGCACGACCTGCTTGGGCTCGCGCTCGACGATCTTCGCGGACTCCAGATAGTCCGGGTTGCGCTGCGGACGGCCGGTCTTGTCGAGCGTGAAGAGTGCGGGCAGTACGGCTCCGGCGATGCGCGACGTCGTGGCGTCGGCGTCCGCCTGGAAGGCGTTGAGGGTCGTGGGCACGGTGTCCACCGCCCAGCGCAGCGTCCCCCCGTCGGCGACCCGGTCCCGCGCCGCCGGCCCGACGTCCTGGGCGGCGGCCGGGACCTTGCTCCGCTCGTCGTCGCCCGAACTGCACGCGGCGAGCACGGGCAGGGCGAGCACGCCGGTGGTGAGTAGAGCGACGGAGCGGATGGTCCGGGAGCATGTCCTCCCGCGTGGGGCGCCGACCTGGGACATGGCTTCTACCTCTTCGTCCTGTTTGTGGAATTTAGAGATGATCACACCTATTGCCCGCCCACTGAAGTGGACCGATTCCCGACGATCGCGGCGACACGGCGGCCCGGGGCGCGAAGCCCACCCGAACGGCCTAGCAAGGAACGGGACACAGGCCCGCCGGAGGGGCGAAAATAACGGGGCGCGACATCAACGACGCGGAGCGCACGGCTCAGGTATGCGCCGGGAATCCCTGCACGTCCCTTCACAAGCGGGGATGTGAGGAGCGACACTCGCAGGCGCATTACCGATGGCATCGCTCCCCTGCGGAAGTGAGGGCACGTCATGTCCCAGCCGGAAGATCTGACAGCAGTCCACCGTCGTATCGATGAGCTCGTCCAACGCGTCGCGGACCTGGAGCGGACGGTCGGCCGACTGAACGAAGCCGTACCGGTCGCCCCGTCCAGGCCCGCGCCCCAGGACCGCACGGATGTGGTCACCATCCCGGACGCGCCGTACAACGCGGCGCTGTGGACGGACTCCGACGACGAGGGGCTCGGCCTACGGGACCGGCGCGCGCCCTAGCCGGGCGCGGCTCCGTTCGCCCCCACGCTCCCCGTCACCGCACGCACCGGCCCACCATCGATCGCACCGGCCCTACGACCCCCCACCCACCTGATCCCACTCCATCTCCATACGGAGTTTTCGTTGGCAACAGGCACGGAACGACCCCAACTGAATACGGGCGTGCACGACACATCGCGTGCCGCCATCACCGCCCGCCATCTGCGGACCGACCGCTGGTGGCTGGCGCCCGCCGCCACGGCGGCCGGGCTGCTCGCCTTCCTCGTCTACTCGTCCTGGCGCGCGTTCGGGAACGCCCACTACTACGCGGCGCCGTACGTCTCACCGTTCTACTCGCCCTGTCTGGCGGAGAATTGCGAGCCGATGAAGGGCGGCCCCAACCTGGAGATCTTCGGCGGCTGGTGGGGCATCTCGCCCGCGCTGATCATCCTGATCTTCCCGCTGGGCTTCCGGATGACCTGCTACTACTACCGCAAGGCCTATTACCGGAGCTTCTGGGCGTCGCCGCCCGCCTGCGCCGTCGCCGAGCCGCACAAGAAGTACAGCGGTGAGACGCGCTTCCCGCTGATCCTGCAGAACATCCACCGGTACTTCTTCTACGCGGCCGTGCTGGTGGCGGTCATCCTCACCTACGACACGGTGCTCGCCTTCCGGAACTCGGACTACGAGTGGGGCCACATGGGCCTCGGCACGATCCTGATGGTCATCAACATCGTGCTGATCTGGGCGTACACCGTCTCCTGCCACTCCTGCCGCCATGTCATGGGCGGCAAGCTGAAGCACTTCTCCAAGCATCCGGTGCGCTACCGGCTGTGGAGCTGGGTCGGGAAGCTGAATCACCGTCATATGCAGCTCGCCTGGGCCTCTTTGATCAGCGTCGCCCTCGCCGACTTCTACGTGTATCTGCTCGCCAGCGGGGTCTTCGACGATCCGCGCCTCTTTTAGTCCTAGGGAGAGCCTTCAGCAATGACGCAACTCGAACGCGAGCAGTGGGACGTCGTGGTGGTGGGCGCGGGCGGAGCAGGTCTGCGAGCCGCCATCGAGGCGCGAGAGCGTGGCGCCCGTACCGCTGTCATCTGCAAGTCGCTCTTCGGCAAGGCCCATACGGTGATGGCCGAGGGCGGCATCGCCGCCTCCATGGGCAATGTGAACTCCGGGGACAACTGGCAGGTCCACTTCCGCGACACCATGCGCGGCGGGAAGTTCCTCAACCAGTGGCGGATGGCGGAGCTGCACGCACAGGAAGCGCCGGACCGGGTCTGGGAGCTGGAGACCTGGGGCGCGCTCTTCGACCGCACGGCGGACGGGAAGATCTCCCAGCGCAACTTCGGCGGGCACGAGTATCCACGTCTCGCGCACGTCGGCGACCGGACCGGCCTGGAGCTGATCCGTACGCTCCAGCAGAAGATCGTCGCCCTCCAGCAGGAGGACTTCCGCGAATTCGGTGACTACGAAGCCCGGTTGAAGGTCTTCCAGGAGTGCACCGTCACCTCCGTACTGAAGGAGGGCGAGCAGGTCTCGGGCACGTTCTGCTACGAGCGCGAGTCCGGCCGCTTCTTCGTGCTGGAGGCACCCGCCGTCGTCCTCGCGACCGGCGGCATCGGCAAGTCCTTCAAGGTGACGTCGAACTCGTGGGAGTACACGGGCGACGGGCACGCGCTGGCGCTGCTCGCCGGTGCCCCGCTGCTGAACATGGAGTTCGTGCAGTTCCACCCGACGGGCATGGTCTGGCCGCCCTCGGTGAAGGGGATCCTCGTCACGGAGTCGGTGCGTGGCGACGGCGGGGTGCTGCGCAACTCCGAGGGCAAGCGGTTCATGTTCGACTACATCCCGGACGTCTTCAAGGAGAAGTACGCGGAGTCCGAGGAGGAGGGCGACCGCTGGTACGACGACCCGGACAACAACCGGCGCCCGCCCGAACTGCTGCCCCGTGACGAGGTGGCCCGTGCCATCAACTCCGAGGTCAAGGCGGGCCGGGGCACGCCGCACGGCGGTGTGTACCTGGACGTGTCCACCCGGATGCCGGCCGAGGTCATCCAGCGCCGACTGCCCTCGATGTACCACCAGTTCAAGGAACTGGCGGACGTCGACATCACGGCGGAGGCGATGGAGGTCGGCCCCACCTGTCACTACGTGATGGGCGGCATCGCAGTCGACTCGGAGTCCGCCGCCGCCCCCGGGGTGCTCGGTCTGTACGCGGCCGGCGAGGTCGCGGGCGGGATGCACGGCTCCAACCGGCTGGGTGGCAACTCGCTCTCCGACCTGTTGGTCTTCGGCCGGCGCGCCGGCCTGCACGCCGCCGAGTACGCGGCGGGCCTCACCACCCGGCCGGCCATCGACGAAGGTCAGATCGACGCGGCGGCCGCCGAGGCGCTGCGCCCGTTCGGCGCCGAGGAGCCGGAAGGCGGCGGCGCGCCCGAGAACCCGTACAGCGTCCATCAGGAGCTCCAGCAGACGATGAACGACCTCGTCGGCATCATCAGGCGCGAGGGCGAGATGGAGCAGGCGCTGGAGAAGCTGGGCGAGCTGCGCCTGCGGGCGGCGCGCGCCGGGGTGGAGGGCCACCGGCAGTTCAACCCCGGCTGGCACCTCGCGATCGACCTGCGGAACATGCTGCTGGTCAGCGAGTGCATCGCCCTGTCGGCACTGGAGCGCACCGAGAGCCGTGGCGGTCACACCCGCGAGGACTGGCCCGGCATGGCTCTCGACTGGCGGCGGGTCAATCTGCACTGCCGGCTGAACGATTCGGCACGGGACCCGTCGGCGGACCCCACGCTCGGCCGGATCAGCCTCTCCAGGAAGACGACCGAGCCCATCCGTCCCGACCTGCTCGACCTCTTCGACAAGGAAGAGCTGGTCAAGTACCTCGCCGAAGAGGAGCTCCACGAGTGAGTGCCAGCACGACTCCGACGCAGAGCACATCCGCCTCGTCCAACGCGTCCACCGCGCCCGCGCCCGCTGCCTCCGGCGCCTCGTCCACCTCGTACGAAGCCAAGTTCAAGGTCTGGCGGGGCGACGCCGAGGGCGGCGATCTGAAGGACTTCGCCGTCGAGGTGAACGAGGGCGAGGTCGTCCTCGACATCATCCACCGCCTCCAGGCGACGCAGGCGTCCGACCTGGCGGTGCGCTGGAACTGCAAGGCGGGCAAGTGCGGTTCGTGCAGTGCGGAGATCAACGGCCGGCCGCGGCTGCTCTGCATGACGCGGATGTCCACCTTCACCCGCGAGGAGACGATCACCGTCACCCCGCTGCGCGCCTTCCCCGTCATCCGGGACCTGGTGACGAACGTGTCCTTCAACTACCAGAAGGCGCGGGAGGTACCGGCGTTCGTACCGCCCCCCGGGGTCGCCGCGGGCGAGTACCGGATGCAGCAGGTCGACGTGGAACGCTCGCAGGAGTTCCGTAAGTGCATCGAGTGCTTCCTGTGCCAGGACACCTGTCATGTGGTGCGGGACCACGAGGAGAACAAGACCTCGTTCGCCGGGCCGCGCTTCCTGATGCGGGTCGCGGAGCTGGACATGCACCCGCTGGACGCGGCCGAGGAGACCGGGCTGGACCGGAAGCAGACCGCGCAGGACGAACACGGGCTCGGCTACTGCAACATCACCAAGTGCTGCACGGAGGTCTGTCCCGAGGGGATCAAGATCACGGACAACGCGCTGATCCCGCTGAAGGAGCGGGTGGTGGACAAGAAGTACGACCCGTTGGTCTGGCTGGGCAACAAGATCCGGCGGCGTACGACGAGTTGAGGCACCGGGGACCGGTTGAGGGCCGGGGCCGGTTCTCTGTTCTCAGCCCTCTGTCCTCTGTCTTCTGTCCTCAGGCGCGGGACGGGCCGCGGGTCGGCC
>NZ_JBHUUW010000087.1:0-29337 GCF_042670825.1 Streptomyces sp. NPDC057137
GGCCCAGGTGGGCCCGTCCGGCGATCGAGGACGTACGGTCAGTGCGCGGACCCGACCTCAGAGCCGTCGCCCGCCGCGCCGTCGCCTGCGGCACCATCGTCCGCGGCACCGTCACCAGCCGCACCGTCACCAGCCGCACCGTCGTCCGCCGCACCGCCCGCGCCGATCTCCGCGCCCACCGCGGTCAGCGCCGTCGTCACCGGCTGGAAGAACGTCTCGCCGCCCGACGTGCAGTCACCGCTGCCGCCCGACGTCAGACCGATCGCCGTCCCGTCCGCCGTGAACAGCGGGCCGCCGCTGTCGCCGGGCTCCGCGCAGACGTTGGTCTGGATGAGGCCGCTGACAGACCCCTCCGCGTAGTTCACGGTGGCGTTGAGCCCGGTGACCGAACCGTCGGCGAGACCGGTGGTGCTGCCCATCCGGACGACCTCCAGGCCCACGGCGGCTTCGCCCGCCTGCCCGATCGGCAGGGTCTGCCCGTCGCCGAGGTCCACCTCGCTGGGAGCCTCGGTGGCCGGGTCGTCGTACGTGAGGAGCGCGAAGTCCCCGTCGCCGGGGAACGTCGCGGCCTGGACCGTACCGACGGGCGCGCCGTTCTGGTCCTCCGACCACTGCTCGGCCGCCACGCCGCAGTGACCGGCGGTGAGGAATCCGGGCGTGCCGTCCTGCGTGGTGACGTTGAAGCCGAGCGAACAGCGGGCGCCGCCGCCGAAGATGGCGTCGCCGCCCTCCAGGAACGGTTTGAACTCGCCCGCCGACTTCTGGATACGGGCCACGCCGTCACCGAGCGAGCGGACGGTCGACTCCAGGGTGTCCCAGCGCTCGCCGGTGACCGTGGTGTCGGCGGTGACGAGGACCTGGTTGGTCCGGGGGTCGACGGCCCACGCGGTGCCGGGGATGGTGGCGTCCCGGGTCAACGTGCCGGTGGCGGACCTGAGTTCGCCCATGCTGTTCCGCACGCTTCTCGCGACGGCGCCGGAGGCGCGCACCTGCTGGGCCGACTCAGCACTGCCGCCGCTGCCGCCGCCGTCCGCGACGTTCACCACGACCTGTTTCTTCTGCGCGTCGTAGTACGCCCCCGCGTAGTCCTCGCCGAGCTGTGAGGACAGCCGCGCGACGAGTTCCGGTGCCGACGCGGCACTGACCGTCCTCGGGTTCTGTCCCGCGGCGCCGCCCGCACCGTCGTCCGTGCCGGACTGTGACGCGTTGGCGTTCGGCAGCAGGATGGCCGCCGCAGCGACACCCACCGCCCCGGCTCCCGCGAGTACGGCCTTGCCCTTGGATATTCGCCTGTGACTCAACTCGTCGCCTCCTGTGGGGGATTACGGAGTCCGACCCCTTGATACGGGCGATGCGCGAGTTGTGTTCAGCGGAGCTGGCAGATGGCGGACGAGGGGCCGGCCGGACAACGGCCCGGCCGGCCACCCATGTGCCCCTCACCTGCTCCTCGCGTACTCCCGACTGACGATCCGTCAGCCGCTGATCTCGATCTTCTTGTTGCTCTCCGACGGCTTGACCGCCTTGGCCCCGGCCTTGGCCGGCGCGGTCGAACTTGTCTTCTGCGAGAGGCCCTTGAGCAGTTCGGCGATGTCGACCCCGGTGGTCGACGTCAGCAGCTCCATGCCCTGCGCGACGTTGTCGGTGACCGTGCGGGAGAGCTGGCTCGCACCGTCGGTGGAGATGACCGTCAGCTTGTCGATGGCACTCAGCGGCTCGGACGCCTTGGCCACGACGGCGGGCAGCACCTCCACGAGCATCTGGAGCACGGCCGCGTCACCGTACTGGGCGAACGCGTCGGCCTTCTTCTGCATCGCCCCGGCCTCGGCGGTACCGCGCGCCGCGATGGCGTCGGCCTCCGCCTCACCCTCGATCCGTACGGCCTCCGCGAGCGCCGCACGGCGCAGCTTCTCGCCCTCACCGGTGAGCCGTGACCGCTGGGCGTCCGCCTCGGCCTCCTTGACCTGCGCGATCCTGCGGGCCTCGGCCTCCTGCTCGGCCTGGTAGCGGGCGGCGTCGGCGGGCTTGCGTACCTGGGTGTCGAGCTGACGGTCCGTCAGTGCTGCCTGACGCTGCGCCACCTTCTCCTGCTCGCCGAGGACTTCCTGCTGACGCGCGGCCTCCGCGAGCGGTCCCGCCGCGTTGGCCTTGGCCTTGGCCGCCTCGGTCTCGACCTTGATCTCGGCCTGCTTCAGATAGAAGGTCCGCTCGGCCACCGCGATCTCCTCGGCGGCCTTGAGCCTGGCCTGCTCGGACGCCCGCTTGGCGATCGCCTCGGCGATGTCCGCCTCCTGCCTGGCGCGGGCGGCCTCGGGCCGGCCCAGGTCCTCCAGGTAGGAGCCCTCGGTGGTGATGTCCTGGATCTGGAAGGCGTCCAGGATCAGGCCCTGCCCGGACAGGCTGGCCTCGGCCTCCTCGGCGACCTGACCGGCGAAGGCGGCGCGGTCGCGGATGATGTCCTCGACGGCCATCCGGCCGACGATGGCGCGCAGCGCGCCGGAGAGCACTTCCTGGGTGAAGCCGACGATGCCCTTCTGCTGCCGCAGGAACCGCTGGGCGGCGGCACGGATGGCGTCCTCGTTGCCGCCGACCTTGACGATCGCGACGCCTTCCAGATGCGCCTTGACACCGCGCAGGGTCACCGCGCCCCGGACGGCGACGGGGATGTGCCGGCTGGACAGGTCGAGCGTGAACTTCTGCTGGACGAACGGGACGACGAAGACGCCGCCGCCGACCACGACCTTCTGGCCGCTGTTGTCGGTACTGACCCGGCCGGTGACCGGGTCGGTGGACGACTTGCCCCGGCGGCCGGTGATGATGAAGGCCTCGCTGGGCCCCGCGACCTTGTAGCGGGTGATGACGACGAGAGCGAGCAGGACGAGGAGTACGACGACTCCCGCCACCGCGATGATCACTGGACTCATATGGTTTGCCCCCTGCTTGACGTACGAGTTGTGGACGCCGCATCTGTGGGACGCCGGTTACCGCGCGGCGGTTCGCCGGTCTGTTCGGTTCGGCCGGCCGGCGAGTTGGTGAGTCGGTAGGCCGGCGAGTCGGTACGTCGGCCGATCGACGGCGTGGATCAGCGCTCGACGGGCCGGACCCCGACCGAGGTGGACGACAGCGTCGACTCCACCCAGACCTCGGCGCCCCGCGCCAGGGGCACCGCGCTCCTGGCGGCGAACTTCACCGGCTGCCCCGCCACCCGGAGCATCACCTCGCCGTAGCCGTCGACGGGAATGGCCGTGACCACGGACCCTGACGTACCGAGGAGGTCCACTCCCCGTGGCGTGGCGTCCGTCTGATCGCGCATCAGCACACGGCTGAGTTTCCAGGCCAGCCAGCCGGTGACGGCACCGGCGAGGGCGCCCGCGGCGATGGCGGGACCGACACCGAGGTCCGTCGTACCGAGCACGATCGCGCCGCCGAAGCCCAGCATGGCGACGAATCCGGCCACGACGGGCAGTGACAGCAGCCCCGCGAACAGGCCGTCGAGCACTCCGCCGAACAGGCCCTCGAAGATGCCGTCGAAGATCAGCGCCACGGCCAGCAGGACCACACCCGCCACACCGAGACCGAGGAACACATCCATGGGTCGTCCCTCCCCCGGCTCTCGCCGGTCCCCCTAGAACCCTTGAATGGGAGGAGATTTTCTCACGGTCCGTCAGGGCGAGCGGTGCCGCGTTCCGGCAATCTTCGAGTGCCGGAACCGCAGGATGAACAGTTAGTCATATATTTTCCCTTTTATGCCTAGATATGTTCTGAGACTCGTCTCCGTCGCCGCACTGGGGGCTGTCCTCGTCGGCTGCGGAACCGACACCGACGCCCGCCTGACGGGCAGCCCCAGCCCCAAGGCCGCGGCGCGGCAGCCCGCCGGGCCCGAACGCCCCGCCGTGACGCCGGTCTTTCTGCGTGGCGCCGACCCCGCGCGCCAGACCCGGGACAAGGCGGCGGCCAAGACGGCGCCCAAGACCGTCGCGCTCACCTTCGACGCGGACATGACGTCCGACCAGGGACCGCGCGCCGCCCGGGGCGAGCGCTTCGACAACCCGACCCTGATCACCTCGCTGCGGCGCCTCGAAGTCCCGTCGACGATCTTCATGACCGGCCGGTGGGCGGAGGAGTACCCGTTCCAGGCGAGAGAGATCGGCTCCGACCCCCTGTTCGAGGTCGCGAACCACTCGTACAGCCACCACTCCTTCACGGCCGACTGCCACGGGCTCCCGGTACTCGGCAAGAAGGACATGGCCGCCGACGTGGAGCGGGCCTTCGGCGCGTTCCGCAGGGCCGGGGTCCGCCAGGTGGTGCCGTACTTCCGCTTCCCCGGCGGCTGTTACGACCAGTCGACGCTACGGGCCCTGGCCCCGGCGGGCCTGACGGCGGTCCAGTGGGACGTCGTGAGCGGGGACGCCTTCGCCACGGACGCGGACGCGGTGGCCGAGCAGGTACTCGCCGGGGTACGCCCCGGCTCGCTGGTGGTCATGCACTGCACGACGAGCGCGGCACCGGTGACCGACGAGGCGGTCCGCAAGATCGTGCCGGCGCTGCGCGAGCGCGGTTACCGCTTCGTCAAGGTGTCGGAGCTGATGAAGGGCTGAAGCAGGATCATCAGAAGCGATCCGGGCGGCAACCCGACAGAGCCGGCTCGACGGTTCCGTCGACCGACTCCCGTGCGACCAGGCGGCCCACGGCCGCCGCGAGCGTGACCGCCGAGTGCATCACCGCCAGGTAGAGGCCGGGGACCTCGGCGACCGGGCCGACGATCGGCTCACCGTCGGCCGGCATCGGGCGCACTCCGAGTCGGGTGCTGAGCAGCTCGACGCTCCCGGTGCCACGGAAAGTGGACCGGACGGCGGCAAGCGTCCGTTCGGCCGAGTCCGCGGCGGCGATCAGCCGGTCCGGGGCGACCTGCCGAAGGTCGAAGTCCTCGGTGTTGACCACGGTGCGGACCAGACCGGCCGGGGCGCTGAGCCGGAACAGCGGACTCGGCGACGGTTCGACCGGGACACGCACACCGACCGACGCGCCCAGCGCGGCCGTGGCAACTCCGGCCGCCAGCACCACCGTCGCACCGGAGAGGGGTCCCGCCGCCGTCTCGACCCCGGCGATCCGGCCCGCCGTGTCCCGGCTGACCGCGGTGACCGGCGTGTCCAGCTGTACCCGGGCTCCATGGGTGCGAGCGGCCTCGACCAGCCGCTCGGACACGCCCACCGAGTCGACAGCGCCGTCGTCCGGCGCCCAGACGGCCCACTCCGGAGGCTGCCGAAGGGTGGGTTCGAGCGTCGCCACGGTGGCCGCGTCCACGATCGTCTGCCCGGGCCCGGCGTCCGGCGCAGGGGCCTCGCTGTTCCAGCTCAGCGAGCCGGACCAGGTCACCGGGAGTCCCGGCAACTCGGCCCCGAGTCGGTGGTACTCCGCCGTCGCGGTGGCCCGCAGCCCGGCGGCCGGACCGCTACGCACGCCGGACGATCCGATCCAGGCGAACGAGTCCGCCGTCACGCCGGCGCCCGGCCGCCCGGCGTCGACCAACGTCACGGTGGCGCCCGCCCGTGCGGCGTGATAGGCCACCGACGCGCCGACAATGCCGGCGCCGACGACAACCAGGTCCCTGTTCACCGGTGAGTTCAACACGTTCACGACCCTAGCGTCCGCGGCATTCGCCCGCGCGGCCCGTCGGGTCGACGCCCACCGGCCGACGACTGCCCGGGAACAAGGTCTGGACGCGGGGCACTAGTTGAACACCCCGTACAGATCCTTGGTCAACTTCCCCGTCACCGGCCTGGCCTCGGGGCTCTCCTCCTGGGCCCGAGCGACACCCACGTACCGTCCGGGCGTCAGCGCGTACTCGTGCTCCCGCACCGTCTCCAGAGCGGCCGCGAGGGAGAAACCGGGTTCATCGCGGTACGCGTGATAGGTACCGGTGATCTTCGCCAGGTCCTCGTCGCTCAGCACGCGCTCCGTACGGCTGACCATCATGCCCATGTCGCGGGCGTCGATGAAGAGGATCCGGCCACTGCGGTCGGCCGGTTTGTGCTTCGTCAGCACCCAGAGGCAGGCAGGGATCTGGGTGGAGTGGAACAACTGCCCCGGCAACGCCACGACGGAGGCCACCAGGTCGGCCTCGACGAGCGCCCGCCGGATCTGCCGCTCACCGGGCGACCGGAAAGCCATTGAGCCGTTCGCCAGGACGATGCCGGCCGTGCCTTGCTCGGTCAGTTTGGAGATCGCGTGCTGGAGCCACGCGTAGTTGGCGTTGGCGCGTGGCGGGACGCCGTACTCCCAGCGGGGGTCGGCCTCGTCCCACGCCCGGTTCGAGACGTTGAACGGCGGTTGGGCCATGACGAAGTCGGCCTTGAGGTCCGGGTGTCTGTCGTCGGCGAGGGTGTCGCCCCATTGAGCGCCGGCGCCGCTCCCCATGCCGTGGACGGCGAGATTCATCCTGGCCAGGCGCCAGGTCCGTTCGTTGATCTCCTGGCCGTAGAACTCCAGGTTCCCCAGGCTTCCCCCATGCGTCTCCACGTACTTGCCCGCCTGAACGAGCAGGCCGCCCGAGCCGCAGGCCGGGTCGTACACGCGCCCCTGGCGTGGCTCAAGGATCCCCACGATCAACTGACAGACGGACCAAGGCGTATAGAAATCGCCGCCCCGTCTCCCTTCCGTACGCGCGAAGTTGCCGAGGAAGTACTGGTACACCTCGCCCAGCACGTCCCGCGCCGCCCTGTCCCCCGTGCCGTCGATACCTACCCGGCCGACGAGGTCGACGACTTCGGCCAGGCGCCGCTGGTCGACGGTGCCATGGCGGAAGATCGTCGGCAGGGCGCCCGCCAGTGACGGGTTCGCCTCCGTGAGCGCGCTCATGGCCTCATCGATGAGTTCGCCTACGTGCGCGGTGTCGGTGTGGGCGGCGATCCAGGACCAACGGGCCTCGTTGGGGACCCAGATGACGCCGGCCTCGGCGAAATCCTCTTGCTCCCGGACGTACGGGAAGCGGTCCTCGTCGCGCCCCTCCGCGACGAGGCGTGCCATCCGCTCGGAGCGGTGCTCCTCGAACGCGTCGGAGACATACCTCAGAAAGATCAGGCCGAGGACGTACTCCTTGTACTCCGCCGCGTCGACGGAGCCGCGCAGCTTGTCAGCGGCCTTCCACAGGGCGTCCTTGATCTCCTGGGTGGTCGAGGCCCCGAACGGTGTCGGCGGGCGGAGGGGATCGCTCTCGCGCGGTGGCATGGCGGGTGGACCGTCTCCTTCAGCCGTCGGTGAGCGCGGGGGCAATTGCCCATCCTTGGGACTTTCGAGGTTATGCCCGTACTCGTGGGTACGTCCGGGGGAAGCTGTAACGTGACGGGTCATTAGTTTCGGTACGGGGCACGGCGTGCGGCACGGGGAGTCGGCATGAGGAGTATCGGTCTGGCCGCGGCTGTCGAGGAGTTGCGGCAGGAGTTGTACCAGGCGCAGGACCTGGGCGCCGGCCAGCAGTTCGCGTTCGGCATTGAAGAGGCCGAGTTGGAGCTGCTGCTCGAACTGCGCGACAGCGGCAAGGGGGACGGCAAGCTCACTTTCGGTGTCGCCACCGTCGGCGTGGGCGGCGAGCACTCCACCGTCCGCACCCACAAGTTGACACTGCGGCTGTCGGTCAAGGACCGGGCCGCCGGCGGGACCAGCCCCGAGATCAGCGACAGCGAGTCCGGCTCCTGGGGCGAGGAGTGAGATGGAACCGGGCAGTCTGGCGCTGATCCGCGGTGGCACGGCAGAGCAGCGTCGGAGTGTCGGGTCCGGCTATCTGATCGCCCCGCGTCTGGTACTCACGGCCCGGCATGTGATCGAGGACAAGGACACGGGCTCCGACTGGCCGCAGATCCAACTCCGGGTGGGGCACCCCGGAAAGGGTGGAACAGTACGCGCCGAAGCCACCGTTGTCTGGCGGCACCCGCGCCTGGACGTCGCACTTCTGCTCACCCGGGACGCGGTGGAGGTGCCGGGCGCTCCGGTCCGCTGGGGCCACCCCGTCGGCAAGGCGCCACTGTGCTACGAGGGGCTCGGTTTCCCCCTGGCCAACGCCGACGAGGAGCGCGAGGTCGAGCACTTACGAGGGACGCTGCCCCTGTTGTCCTCGGGCTCCCGTGATCTCTACACCCTGGACCAGGAGCGTGCGCCCGACCATCGCGCCGATGGCCGGAAGGCCTGGGGAGGAACCTCCGGAGCCGCGGTCTTCTGCGAGGACCGTCTCGTCGGTGTGGTGATCCAGGACGATCAGTCCTACGGAAACCGTCGCCTGCGCGCCTGCCCGGCGCACGCCTTTGCCCAGGACAGCGGCTTCGGAGCTGTCCTCCTGCGGTACGCCGACGGTCCGCCGCACCTGGTCGACATCGGCGCGTCCCTGCCCGGAGCCCGGCCGCCCGCCGACCGTACGCCCGCCGAGCAGGAACTCGAACAGTCGCTGTGGCACTTCCTCGGCGCCCCGGAGACCTGCTCGTTCCACGCCCGGTCGCTCGCCCGCGAGTTGGGCTACCAGGTCCCCACCGGATACGCGCCCTCCGTCGCCGACCTCATGGCGCTGTTCGCGGGACACCGCCGTGCGCTCGCCTCGCTCAGCGGCACTCTCGCGCCGACCGCCACCGACGACGACGCCCGAACCCGGCTGACGGCCCTGCTCACCCGGGCGCGCGCCGCGGGACTCGGCTCGCTGCTCTCCCTGGCGGAGTACGAAAGCCTCCTGCGGCTGCTGAGCGGCATCTGCAAGGAACGCCCCACCCTGCTTCCCCGCGCTGCGGGCGAGGCCCTGCGCTACGCCTGCCTCCCCGAGGCCCTGTCCCGTACGCAGCTGTCGATCGACGAACTCGGCCAGGTGGTGCAGGAGTTGGAGTCTATGTCCGACAGCGAGCAGGTGCCGGACGGGACGCCTCGGGTCCCCGCCCTGCTGCGGCTGGTCGAGTACGTGGCGGCGGCCGTGGGAGGGGAGGAAGCGGCGGAGCTGCGCGAGTGGGCCACCCGGGTGGCCGACCGGACGGGCATTCACCCGACCGCACTCGCCGAGCGACGCGAGGACGCCCGCGGGTGGGCCGCCCGGCAGACATCGCCGGTGTCGCGGGTGGTGCTGGAGCTGACCGGCGTCCAGGCGTCCACGGACGAGCGGTACGTCTGCCGGATCCTCGTCGCCCGCCAGGACGGCACGCACATCCTGCTCCACGAGTCGGAGACCGTACCGAGAACGCCGGAGGAAGTCGCCGCGTGCCTGCGTGAGGCGGTCGAATCCGCGGCCGACGAACCCGGCCAGGGAGACCATGTGCCCTGGGTGACGGTACTGGTCGACCGGCAGGGCCTGCATCTGGCCGTCGACGAATGGAACCCCGGGGCACCCAACGACATCGTGCCCGACCTGCCGATCGGCGCGGAGTTCCGGATGACTCTGAGCTGCCCCGACATGAGCAGACTCGTGGCGACCCGCGACAGTCATCAGCGGCGCCGGTGGCGGAGCGGGCATCCGGTACCGCTGGTCACCGACCAGAGCTGCGCGACCAGGAGTCAGCTCAGGGTGATGCTGGAGACGAGCCACCGCGACGCCACCCGCGTGGTCGTCCACGGTCCCCGCGAACAGCGGGTGCCGTTGCTCGAAGTCTGCCTCGCACTCGGCGTCCCCGTGGTCCTCTGGGACCGTGCGGCCGAAGGCTACGAGGACGCCACGAAGCTGCGGCAACTCGAACCCGTCGGCACACTGGCCGAACTCCCGGAGCGCGTACGCGTCTTCCGGAGCAAGGCCTTCGACTCCCCGTCGGCGACGGCGACGGCCCGCCCCGCCCTGGTGTGGGAGGAAGAGAGCAGCCACCCGAAGCCCGAGTCGCTGCAACTGAGGGACCCTCGGAGAGGAGTTCACGTCTCATGACGTCCACCGACTCTGGAACCGGCGGCGGTGATCCGCGACTCGGCGCCGACTGGCGGCTGTTCCACGGCAACGGGACCGCCGGCGAGGTCCCGTTCCCCCCGGCCCCGCCATGGCGCCGGTTCGACCCGGAGGAGCCGCCGGCAGGACAGCGGGTCTCCCGCCCCCGGCCGTATCTCATCGGCGCCGACGAGGCCGACATCGTCAACGCCGCTCTCCACCTGCGACGCCCCCTCCTGGTGAACGGCCACCCGGGCACCGGCAAGTCGTCCCTCGCGCACGCCATCGCGCACGAGCTGACCCTCGGCCGTGTCCTGCACTGGCCGGTCAACAGCCGCTCCACCCTGCAGGACGCCCTCTACCAGTACGACGCCGTCGGCCGCCTCCGCGAGGCCAACCTCCACCGGGACACGGACGACCCGGAACCGGACATCGGCCAGTACGTACGCCTCGGTCCGCTGGGCAACGCCCTCGTCCCCCGGGAACGCCCCCGGATACTGCTCATCGACGAACTGGACAAGGGCGACGTCGACCTGCCCAACGACCTGCTCACGGTCTTCGAAGAAGGCGAGTTCACGATCCCGGAACTCGCCCGGCTGCCGGACAGCCACCCCCCGGTTCAGGTCCAGACCGACGACCCCGACCGCCCCGCACCCGTCAAGCGCGGCCGTATCCGCTGCCGCGAGTTCCCCGTCGTGGTCATCACCAGCAACGGTGAACGCGACTTCCCCGCCGCCTTCTTGAGGCGCTGCGTCCGACTCGACCTTCCCGAGCCCGACGAACAGCGGCTGCGGGACATCGTGGCCGCGCACCTCGGCGACGAGGCACTCAGCGACGTGGACGATCTGCTGGAGACCTTCCTCAGCCGCCGGGCGCCCGGCGAACTCGCCACCGACCAACTCCTCAACGCCGTCTTCCTACGGAAGGGGGGAGTCGGTCTCGACGCCGGCCGCCTTCTCGACGCCGTCCTGCACGAACTCGGCGGAGCGGTGTGACGACATGCTCGGGCGCCTGAGGGACGTACTGGCCAAGAGCGGGGTGATCCTCTCCGACGAGGAACTTCTCGACGTCCTGTGGCTCGCCGGGAACCTTCCGCCGGATGCCGCGCCCTTGGCTCGGGCGGGCCTGCCCACCGCGAACCACCAGCAGTCCGGCCCCCAGGACGAGAGCCCACGTCCCACGCCGGACCCGCCCCCTGCCACAGCTGGCGACCGGCCGGGCTCGGAGCCGTCACGCCACTCCACGTCCGAACTCCCGCTGCGAGCCGCGTCCAAGGCGGACAGGAGCGGGAAGGCGGATTCGACACCCCGCAGAGCCCTCGCCGTCCGAGCGCCCGACAGCCGTCTCCTCGGCGCCCGGGAGCTACGGCTGGGCAAGTCCCTGCGCCCACTGCGCCAGCGGTTCCCCGACCACCGCCGCCAGGAACTCGACGTCGCGCGGACCGTGGCCGCCATGGCCGACACGGGACTGCCCGAAACCGTCACCCGTCCCGTCAGAACCCGTTGGCTCTCCCTCGCCCTGCTGGTCGACGACGGTGTCTCCATGGTCCTCTGGCAGCGTCTCGCCACCGAAGTGCGCACGCTGATGGAACGCGCGGGGGCGTTCCGCGACATCCGCGTATACGGACTGGACACCCGCGGCGCCCACGCCCCGCTCCTCAACACCCGCCCCTACGGGAACAGGGGGCCCTACCGGACGCCCGCGAGCGTGAGCGACCCGACCGGGGACACGCTCGTCCTCGTCGTCAGCGACGGTGTCGGCGAGGCATGGTGGAACGGCCGGATGCGGGAGGCGATGACCCTCTGGGCGCGCTGCGGCCCGACCGCCGTCGTCCACGCTCTGCCGACCCGTCTCTGGGTGAACTCCGGTATCACGGCCCGGCGTTGGCAGGTCTCCACACACCGCCGCGGCGGCCCGACCACCGCCTGGCACGTCGCCGACCCGGTCCTGCCGCCGGATCTGGTCACCTTCGACTCGGTCCCCGTGCCGGTCCTCGAACCCTCACCCGCCGCCGTCGCCGACTGGGCACGGCTGATCGCCTCACCCGGCACCACCGCGCTGCTCCCCCTGTGGAACACCGGCCGGTCCACCCCCGACCGTCTCTTCGCCGACACGCGCCACACCGACACCGCGGACGCCGTCCTGCGCTTCCGGGAGGCGGGCTCCCCCGAGGCGTACCGGCTCGCGGCCCACCTGGCGGCGGTGGCTCCCGTCACCCCACCGGTGATGCGCCTGGTCCAGAACGCACTCGGACCGCCCACGGACCACGGACACCTCGTGGAGGTGCTTCTCGGCGGCCTGATGCGACAGGTCGAGGCCCCCGGGCCGACGACCCGCCTCCCCCAGCACCAGCTCTTCGACTTCTCGGACGAGGCCCGCCGAATCCTTCTCGGCGCGCTCTCCCCGGAGGAGTTGCTGCGGACCACGCGAGCCGTCACACGGCGGCTGGAGGCCACCATCGGTCGCTCATCGAACTTCCCGGCGTGGGTGGGTCATCCGAACGGATCCGCCGTCGTCGAAGACACCGCGCGTCCTTTCGGCTATCTGAAGGAACGGCTGCTGAGACGGCTCGGTGTCCCGCCGGTGGGCGCCGAGCCGATCGGCCCGCCGGAAGGCAGACCTCGTGTCGGGCCCCAAGCCCGGCCCGAGGTTCGATCCGAAGTCCCGCCCGAAGTCCCGCCCGAAGTCCGACCCGAGGTCCGGCCGCCGGACATTCCGCCGGGCTGGTCACAGATCCTGCGGAGCGATCCCCAGCGGCTCGGACGCTACCGGCTCTACGCCCGCAGTACGTGGGGCTGGGACGACCCGGGCATCTACCTGGCCCAGGACGAGGACGGTACGACCGTGCTGGTGCGCACGCCCTCCCCCCTGTACTCCATGGACCCCCGGCAGGCACGCGAACTGATCCGCACGGAGGCGGACTGCCTGGACCGGATGCGAGGTGTGCACGCTCCGAGGTTGCTGGACTCGAATATCGACCGTCATCAAGATCCCCCGTGGCTGGCCGCCTCCTACGTAAGCCGTCGGGACGACGACCCCGGCTCCGGGTCCGCGCCGAATCTGCGTGCTCTCTTCGACGAGCACCGGGGGCCGGTGAGTGACAGTCTCTTCCGACGTGTCGGAGAGGACCTGGCCCGCGCGATGAGCCACGCGCACAGCGTCGGCCTGGTGCACGGGACGCTCGCGTCGAGGACGGTACTGGTCACCGCCCACGGCGTTCGGCTCATCGGGTGGATGACGGCGACACGGGACGGTGCACACAGCAACTATCTGGACCACTACCCTCGGAGCGAGAGCTATCTCGACGCGGGAGACGACAGCCCCGGGCCGACCCGGGAGAGCGACATGTACTCGGTGGGCGCGCTGCTCCTCACTTTCGCCACCGGTCGGTGGAGCGACTTCCGGCCCGACGCGGACGCACGCGAGACGCTGGCCGCGTCGGGGATCGACACGCGCATCGTCGAGGTGCTGTGGAGCTGTCTGGACCGGGACCCCGCCGCCAGGCCGACCGCCGCCGAGTTGGTCGACGCCTTCGCCCCGGCCACTGTCGAGGCGGACGTGCTGCGGTACCGGAAGCTGGCGCGGCAGCAACCTGATGCCTACCGCCCCGAACTCGCCTCAAGTCTGAGGCACCTCTCCAACCAGCTGAGCCACCTGGGCCGTTGGGACGAAGCGCTCGACGCCATCAGCGAAGCCGTGGAGTTGTACCGGGAACTGGCTCTCCAGTACCCCGCCGCCGGCCGCCCGGACCTCGCCCGGGGGCTGAACAACCTTTCCGTCCGGTTGGGCGATGTCGGCCGACGGGAGGAATCTCTCGCCGCGATCACCGAAGCCGTACGGCATTTCCGGACGCTGGCCGCCGAAGACCCGTACTACTACAGGGCCGGCCTCGGCACCACTCTGAACAATCTCTCGAACCGGTTGGGCGATCTCGGTCTACAGGAAGACGCGCTCGCCGTGATCACCGAAGCTGTAGGGCTTTACCGGGAACTGGCCATCGGCCAACCCGACGCCTACCGCTCCGAAGTCGCGAGGGCGTTGAACAATCTCTCCAACCGGCTGGGTGAGGTCGGCCGACGCGAAGAGGGGTTCGCGGCCATCGCCGAATCCGTGGACCTGTACCGCGAGTTGGCTGTCCAGTATCCCGACGCATACCGACCGGCTCTTGCCTCAAGCCTCAGCAACCTCGCCGTTCGGCTGGGCGACATGGGCCGGCGAGAAAGGGCTCTCGTCGCACTGAACGAGGCACTGGAGATTCGTCGCACGCTGGCCGCGACACGACCTGAGTCGCATCGGGAGGACCTCGAACAGTCGCTCAGAGTCCTGGCCTGGCTTCAGGACGCGAACAGAGGCACCCCCCCGACGACGACCTGATGTCCCCCCTAGCCCGAGCAGGCCGTCCGCTGGGCCTCGTGCCATTCGCAGACCGGGCACAGCGTGCTGCCCCTGACCGATTCCGGGTACTCGGTCGGCTCTCCGCAGTGCACACAGTCCGCGTACACAACGACCTCCGTACCGGTGACTTCGTCTTCCATACCGTCGAGCGTACTGAACCGCGCTCAGCCCCGCCGGGTCCCCAGGACGCAGACCGCGCCCGCCGCCACGACCGCCACCAGCACGGCGGCGGCCAGTGGCAGGCCGGGCACGGTGATCGCGCCCGTACGCGAGCCGGTCACCAGACCGGACACGGCGGCCTTCGCCGGGGAGCCGGTGGTCACCAGGGCCAGCAGTGCGAGAAGCGCGGTCAGCGCGAGGGACCAGCCCCGGCCGCGCAGCAGCGGCCGGGAGCACAGCGCGCCGACCGTGGCGCCGGTCAGGAGGCAGGCGAAGGCCGCGAGCAGGCCCGCCGTTCCGGCGGGCAGCGGCGCCACGTCCACCAGGTGGTCGGCGCTCTGGGGGTCGCTGACGGCCGTGACGACCACCGTGCCGACGACGCCGAGCGCGCCCGCGCAGGCCGTGGCGGCGAGCAGTGCGGCGAGATGGGCGCGGGGCATTCCCGACGCGGCGGCCGTGACGGCGCGCGCCGCGTCCGGTTCCTGTGTGACGCCGATCCGGACCAGCCAGGCGGTGACGGGCAGCAGCGCGGCGGCGGCGACACCGAGCGAGTCGAGCACCGGCTCGCCGCCCCGGACGCCGACGGCGAGGAAGATCCCGTAGAGCAGGACCGGCGGGAGCCAGCGCTGTGAGCGCAGCAGCATGGCGGCGTGGTAGCGGAACAGTGCGGTCATGAAGTGGCGTGCCCCGTCGTGCTGGTCGTCGGACGTTCCGGCGCGGTGGGAGCCTGCGCGTGAACCTCCCGGATGTGCCACGGCGGGCGCGCCGCGAGCAGCGCGCGCAGCAGGGCGTCGGAGTGCGCGGCGGAGACGGTCAGTCGTACGGTCCCGTCCTCCGGCCCCCGCTCGTGCGTGGGAGCGCCGGGCAGCCCGTCCGGCGGCGCCGCACCCGGCGGGCCGACGGCCAGGACCCGTACCCGGGGCCCCTGTTCGGCCGGGGAGTTCACCCCCGTATCGCGTACGAGGGTGTTCCCCGCCAGCGCGTACACGTCATCGGCGGCCCCCGCCAGGCGCCGTGGGTCGTGGTCCACGAAGACGACCGTGCCGCCGGCGGCGACGCGTTCCGCCACCGCCAGGTCGAGTTGCGTACGGGCCGCGGAGTCGAGCCCCGTCCACGCCTCGTCCAGCACCAGCAACTCGGGCCCGGCGAGCAGCGCCTGCGCGACGGCGACCTTCTGGCTGGTGCCCTTGGACAGTTCGGAGAGTGCCGTACGGGCGTGGCCGGCGGCGCCGAAGCGTTCGAGCCACTCGTCGGCGCGCGCCGACGCCTCGGCGCCGCGCAGTCCGTGGATCCGCCCCAGGTGAGTCAGATAGCCGGCGGCGGTGAAGGGCAGGGCGACCGGGAAGCGCTCGGGGACGTACGCCGTGCGGCGGGGGCGGCCGGTGACGCGGCCCTCGGTGGGCGAGTCGATCCCGGCGAGCAGCCGCAGCAGGGTCGACTTGCCGCTGCCGTTGGTGCCCTCGACGCGGATCAGGCTGCGCGTCCGCAGTACGAGGTCGACGCCGCGCAGTACCCAGGGGCCGCCGACACCGTACCGGCGGCCCACTCCTCGTAGTTCCACGCGGGGGTCAGCTCCCGGAAGCCTTCGTGGGCGTCAGCTCGCTCGGCCGGACGATGACGAAACCCTCGCCCTGGAGCATCAGTTGGACGGCCTCGCCGGAACCGCCGCGGATCATCGATCCGACGGACTGCGAGCGGTGCAGCGAGGTGTTCAGCTGGGCGCTCCAGCCGACGACGGCGTCGGTGTCGACGTACACCGGAGCCTGCGCGGTGACGGGGATGACGATGGGGTTGCCCTCGCAGATGATGGCGAGCTTCCCGTAGCCGCTGAAAAGGCTGTTGAAGAGGCCGCCGCCGGTCATGCCGGCGCCCTTCACGGTCTTGATCTCGTAGGAGAGGGTGGAGTCGAAACACAGGACGTTGCGGCCGTTGACGGTGAGCGCGTCGCCCTGGTCGATGTCGACGATGAAGCAGTTGGCCGCCTCGTGCGCGAACCACGCCTCGCCCTGGCCCTTGACGGCCATCAGCGGCAGGCCCTCGCCGGTGACGGCCCGCTTGAGCATCCCGCCGATGCCCTGGCCCTTGCGTTCGAACTGGAGATTGCCGCGGAAGGCGATCATCGACCCCTGACGCGCGTGCATTTCGCCGTTGACGGCGTACTTGACGGATTTGGCGTTCTGGAGGCTCATCCCGGGGGTGGTCGCCTGCTGCGCCATGTTCTCGGTGGCAAAGAGATCGCTCTTCATGCGGAGCATGGTCACCCGGAGGTGCCCATTCCGCCAACAACGCGGCGCGTCCGGACTGGCACACTGGCCCCGTGAGCATCGACGACACCGCCGGCACCGGGGCGGACAGACCGGCCGACAGCACGGCGGACAGCCCGTTCCGGCATGAGCCGACGGCGCGTGACGAGGCCCCGCAGTTCGTCCTGCCGCTGGTGGTGCGGATCGAGAAGGCGGCGCCGCCGACCCGTACCGACGCGCTGGAGGCCGCCGCCCGCGCCGTCCTTGTCATGCTCGCCGACGAGCGGTCGACGGGCGAGGGCGAGTGGGCACAGGCGATGCGGGACTGGCAGGACGCCCGGATCCGCAAGGTGGTGCGCAGGGCGCGCGGCGCGGAGTGGCGGAAGGCGTCGCAGCTGCCGGGCATCACGATCAGCAGCCCCGAGGCCGCCCGGGCCGCCGAGGCCGCGGCGGACGTCGCTGCCGAAGCGCCCGCGGACACCGCCGTGTTCGCTCCGTACGCGGAGGTACGGGTCTTCCCGCCGGTCCCGCTGGACGGCTGGCCCAAGGAACTGGCGAAGCTCCAGGTCTCCGGCACCGACCTGGACGACCCGGGCGCCCCGCCCGCCGCCGACCTGTCCGCCCCCGTGCTCTGGCTCAGCCCCGACCTCGACATGTCGGCGGGCAAGGCGATGGCCCAGGCCGGCCACGGCGCGCAGCTCGCCTGGTGGGAGCTGTCGGAGACGGAGCGCAAGGCGTGGCAGGAGGCGGGGTTCCCGCTCTCCGTACGTACGCCGGACGCCACGCGCTGGCGGCAACTGACAAGCAGCGGGCTGCCGTTGGTCCGTGATGCCGGATTCACGGAGATCGCGCCCGGGTCCAGCACGGTGGTCGCCGATCATCCCGCGCTGCGGCGTTGAACACTCCCACGCCGAGATGCGTATCTCTCAATACCGCCAAGTAGGTTGAACGACCGGCCAGTGAGCGGTTGATTCTGCAGTGATACACGGTGGTACGCGGTGGCACATCGGCCCGGGAGACACTTTGTTGCGACGTATCAACGGCACGGCACTCATCATCGCGGCACTCGTCGCGACGGTAGGGGCGCTCGCCTTTCCTGTCTGGTCGTACGCCGACCGCTCCGGCACGGGGGAGGCGAATCTCGCGGCGTCGAGTGTGGCGACCCAGTGGGGGCCGCTCTCGGCGACGGACCGCGACTTCCTCGTGAAGGTGCGGCTCGCCGGCCTGTGGGAGCTGCCCGCGGGACAGCAGGCGATCGAGCGCGCGCCCAGCCAGGCCATCAAGGACGCGGGCGACCATCTTGTCGTCGGCCACTCCGACCTCGACGCCCGCGCGCGCGACGTGGCGGCGAAGCTCGGTGTCGCGCTGCCGAACCAGCCCAACGAGCTGCAGCAGGGCTGGTTGCGGGAGCTGTCGGCGGCGACGGGCGCCGAGTACGACAGGAAGTTCGCCAACCTCCTGCGCAATGCCCACGGCAAGGTCTTCGCGCTGGTGGCCGAGGTCAGGCATACGACCCGGAACACCCTGATAAGACAGCTGGCGACCGACGCCAACCAGACGGTCCTCGACCACATCACCATGCTGGAGGCCACCGGGCTGGTCGACTTCGACAGCATCGCGCGGGAGGCCGCCGGCACCAAGACGGCCAGCCCCACCGGTCCGCCGCCGCCGAACGGCAGCCTGCCGCCGTCGCCGCCGGCCGCGTCACCGACCGGGGACAGCTCTTTCACCTCCCGGCCCTCCACGCAGCCGGGCGCGCCGACGGCCGTCAATACGAACCGTCCGCCGCCGAGCATCAAGGCGACGCCGTAGCCTCCGGGGCTTCCGACAGGTCGTCCGCCTGCGGCGGGAACCTCAAATGATGCTCTGAACGTCCCCTCCTCTGGATTCACCGGCGCCCGGTGGGGCCATTACTCCGGAACCGGCACTCGCCGAGGCACGGAGGAGGGGGAGCTTCATGAGCCACGCCGCACAGCGGGAGAACCTGGGAAGCCTGAAGGATCCGGGGAGTCGGGGGACTCCGGGGAAGCTGGGAAGTCGGGGGACTTCGAGGAATCCGGGAAAGCTGGGCACGGGCATCGGCTGGCGGCCCGAGATCGCGGCAGCGGTCGAGGCGCTGCCCGGCATCGACTGGGTCGAGGCCGTCGCCGAGAACATCTGCCCCGGCCACCTTCCCGACTCGCTCGTCCGGCTCCGCGCACGCGGCGTCACCGTCGTCCCGCACGGCGTCTCCCTCGGTCTGGGGGGCGCCGGGCGGCCCGACGCCAAGCGCCTCGCCGATCTGGCGGAGCGGGCCGAGGCCCTCGGCTCGCCGCTGATCACCGAGCACATCGCCTTCGTACGGGCCGGTGGCCCGCTCACCGCGTCCCCCACGCTCGAAGCCGGCCATCTGCTGCCGGTCCCGCGCACCAGGGACGCGCTGCGGGTGCTGTGCGAGAACGTACGGATCGCCCAGGACTCCCTGCCCGTGCCGCTCGCCGTGGAGAACATCGCGGCGCTGATCAACTGGCCGGACGAGGAGATGACGGAGGGTCAGTTCCTGGCGGAGCTGGTCGACCGTACGGGGGTACGGCTGCTGATCGACGTGGCGAACCTGCACACCAACCACGTCAACCGCGGTGAGGACCCGGCGACCGCGCTCGACCAACTGCCGGTCGAGGCCATCGCGTACGTGCATGTCGCGGGCGGCATCGAACGCGACGGCGTCTGGCACGACACCCACGCCCACCCGGTCGGCGCGCCGGTGCTCGACGTACTGGCGGAGCTGCGCTCGCGGGTCTCCCCGCCGGGTGTCCTGCTGGAGCGGGACGACAACTTCCCGCCGACGGCCGAGCTGGCGGCGGAACTGGACGCGATCCGTACGACGCTCGCGGGGCCGGGTCCTGACCCGGCCTCAATCGCCGTACAGGGCAACGCGGTTGAGGCGGCGAGCGAACCGGCCGACCGGCCCCGACCCGGCAGCGCCACCGACCCCGCCCGCGAGCGGCTGGCCCTCGCGCAGACCTCCCTGCTGTCCGCCCTGGTCGCCGGGACCCCCGCGCCCGAGGGGTTCGACTCGCGGCGGCTCGGGGTGCAGAGCCGCGCCCTCGCCGCCAAGCGGGCGGAGGTCGTCGCCAAGGTGGCGCCGGAGCTGCCGCGCATCCTCGGCGACGGCTACCGCGCCGCCTTCCTCGGGTACGCCAAGTCCCGCCCCATGCGCGCCGGTTACCGGCGCGACGCGCTCGACTTCGCCGAGCATCTGCTGATCGCCGACCGGCCCGAGGACACGGCGGCGCGGCGTGAGCTGACCCAGTGGTGGCGGGACCGCTCCGGATCGCGCCCACCGCGCCGCGCGACCCGTATGGTGCGTGCCGCCCGCTCCGTGCTCGTGGGGCGGTGACGGCCATGGAATCGCTCGTCACCATCCTTCAGATCGCCATTCCGCTGTCCTTCGTCACACTCATCGTCGGAGTGATCACCGCGCGCTCGGGGCGCGGTGCGACCGAGGTGAACGACCTCATGGACGTGGCCTTCCTCGGCGGCGGACCGGGCCGGGTGGTCGAGACGGCCATCGTCGCGATGCACGCCGACGGCCGGCTGGGCATCGGCGGTCCCGGCATCGTCGCCATCTACAGCGACGTGGCCCGCAATCCGGTGGAGCAGGCCGTCATCGAGGAGCACAACCGGGCGCCGCACGGCGCGCTGCACGCGCTGCGTCTCGCGGTGATGCGCAGCCGTGCCGTCCAGGACGTCGGCGACTCCCTCGCGTTGCGGGGGCTGCTGGTACCGGTCGGCAAGACCCGTGTGTGGGCGCGCTGGGGGGTGATCCAGGCGATCGTGTGCCTGATCACCGTGCCGCTGAGCGTCTTCGTGCTCGTCGACACCACCTCGCCGTCGGTCATCCCGACCATCCCGCTGGCGTTCGTCGGGATCTTCTCGGGCCTCATCTGTGCGGCGCTGGCCAGGCGGCGGCTCACCGCCGCCGGTGTCCGCGCACGGCTCAGGTTCCGTGCGACGTACCCGCACATCACGGCGCCCGACCATCAGGTCGCCCTGAACGGGCCGAGCGCGCTGGACGACACGCTGCTGCGGGAGCAGCTGACGGTCGCGACGCGCATGCGGCCCGGCCGGGACTTCGAGCCGGCCCCGCATCTGGCCGCCGCCACGGTGGTGTGGTGCGCGAGCGCGGGCTTCGGGGACAGCGGTTCGGGCGGCGGGTCCGGCTGCGGCGGTTCCGGAGGTTCGGGGTGCGGCAGCTCGGGCTCGGGGTGCGGCGGGGGTGGCTCCGGCGGAGACGGAGGAGGCGGCGGGGGCGGCGGCTGTGGTGGGGGTGGCGGCGGCTGCGGAGGAGGAGGCGGCTGACCGGCGGCCCCGTCCCGTTACGCGTACGCTCCGTCGGCTCCGCGCGCACCCGTCCACCCGCGCGCGGAGCATGCCGTACCCGATTCCGCACCCCGTACGGGCCTATTGAGTGACTGTATGACGCATCGGAGTCATGGGCCCCGACACCGCTCACAGATCCTTTACATGGCCGGGGCTCCGGAGATGATCGCCTTCCCCCACCGCGGCACGCCCGAAGGGAAAGCGATGAGAGCAGTTGCGAAGTACGGGGCCCTGGCCACCCTCGGCTCCTTGGTCCTGTCCACCCTCTCCGCCGCCCCGGCGGGCGGCGCGGACTTCGCCGGCGCCTCGTCCGAGGAGCGCGGAACGGTCGTCGCCGCCCAGCGCGCCGCCGACGCCGGAATCGCCTTCCGTACGTGTTCCAAGGCCGAGATGCTGCCCGCTCCCCTGATGTGCGGCACGGTCGAGGTGCCGCTCGACTACGCCCGGCCGAACGGTGAGCGGATCAGACTCACCGTCAGCCGGGTGAAGGCGTCCGGCAAGACCGGCGCGGCGGGCGGCGACGGCAAGGCCGTGGAGACCGTCCAGCGCCAGGGCGCTCTGGTCTACAACCCCGGCGGCCCCGGCGCCTCCAGCATGGCCTTCCCGATGGTGGCCGGTATGCCCGAGTGGAAGCGGATCGCGGCGGCGTACGACATCGTCGGCTACGCCCCGCGCGGTGTCGGCCGCTCCGCGCCGCTGTCCTGCCAGGACGCCGGGGACTTCGCGAAGGCGCCCACCCTCGCGCCGACCTACCCCTCGGAGTCGTACAAGAGGGAGCGTGTCTCGCGCGCCAAGGCGTACGCCCAGGGCTGTGCCCGCACCGCGGGACCGGCCCTGCGCCACTACACGTCGCTGAACAACGCCCGTGACCTCGATGTCCTGCGGGCCGCCCTCGGCGAGAAGAAGCTGTCCTTCATGGGCGCCTCCTACGGAACGTACTTCGGCGCGCTGTACGCGTCGCTCTTCCCGTCCCACGTACGCCGGATGGTCTTCGACTCGGCCGTCAACCCGGACCCGGACCAGATCTGGTACCGCAACAACATGGACCAGTCCCTCGCCTTCGAGCAGCGCTGGGCGGACTTCCGGGCCTGGGTCGCCAAGCACGACGCGACGTACCACCTCGGCGTCACGCCCGACGAGGTGCAGCGCAGCTACGAGCGGGTACGGGCGGCGGTCGCGCACCACCCGGCGGGCGGCAAGGTCGGGCCCGGCCAGTTGCACGCGGCGATGCTCGGGGCGGGCTACTACGACGACTACTGGGCGATGCGCGCCACGGCGCTCTCCGAGTTCCTGAAGGGCAACACGAAGCCCCTGATCGACCAGGCCACGCCGCATCCGGCGGCGGCCTTCGACAACGAGAACAGCAACGCCGTCTACACGGCCGTGGAGTGCAACGACGCGCCGTGGCCGACGGACTGGAAGGTGTGGGACCGCGACAACACCGACCTCGCCACACAGGCCCCGTTCGAGACGTGGGACAACGCGTGGATGAATCTGCCGTGCGCCTTCTGGCCGGCGCAGCGCCAGCGACCGGTCGACGTCCGCACCGGCCCCGGCGAGCTGCCGCCGACGCTGATCCTGGCCGCCGAGCGGGACGCGGCGACGCCCTACCCGGGGGCGCTGGAGCTGCGCCGGCGGCTGGCCGGTGCCGTGCTGGTGACCGAGCGCGGCGCGGGCACGCACGGCATCGCGGGCGGTCCCAACGAGTGCGTCAACGACCATGTCGAGGCGTATCTGCTGACCGGCAAGACCCCGGTGGGCGGTGCGGCGTGCGCGCCGCGCGCGGAGCCGAACGCGGTGTCGCTGGACAACGACGACACGCGCTCCGAACTGCGACGACGGCTGAACCCCGGCGTTCAACTCTGAGCGGGTGAGCGGGTGTTCGGACCATGGCTGAGCGCCGTGGTCGACCGGTCCGGTCGGCCACGGCGCTCAGCCGCGTGCGTAGGTGCGCGTGCTCAGGCGTCCAGCTCCGCCACCTCGGCGGGGGTGAGTTCGAGGTCGGCCGCGCCGACCGAGTCGGTGATGGTCTCCGGCCGGCTGGAGCCCGGTATCGGCACCACGACGGGCGACTTGGCCAGCATCCAGGCCAGGCAGACACGCTGCGGGCTCACTCCGTGCGCCTCGGCGACGCGGTTGAACGCGGCGTAGGAGGAGCCGAGTCCGGCGGCGTTCTTGATGCCGCCGAACGGGCTCCACGGCAGGAACGCGATCCCCAGCTCCGTGCACAGCTCCAGCTCAGGCTCGCTGGAACGGAAGGCCGGCGAGAACTGGTTCTGTACGGAGACGAGCCGGCCGCCGAGGATCTCGTCGGCCAGCCGGATCCGCTCCGGGGTCGCGTTGGAGATGCCCGCCTGCTGGATCTTGCCCTCGTCGAGCAGATCGCGCAGGGCGCCGACGGACTCCTCGTACGGCACCCCCGGGTCGGGGCGGTGGAACTGGTAGAGCCCGATCGACTCCACCCCGAGCCGGCGGAGCGACTCCTCGCAGGCACGCTTGAGGTACGCGGGGGATCCGTCGAGCGTCCAGGAGCCGTCACCCGGTCGCAGGTGGCCGCCCTTGGTGGCCACCAGGACCTCGGAGCCGCCGCTGTGGGACCCCAGCGCCTTCGCGATCAGGGACTCGTTGTGGCCCACGTCGGTGGCGAACGAGTGGTAGGCGTCCGCCGTGTCGATGAACGTCACGCCGGCGTCCAGCGCCGCGTGGATGGTGGCGACGGAACGGGCCTCGTCGGGCCGTCCTTCGATCGACATCGGCATTCCGCCCAGGCCGATCGAGCTGACGTCGACGGTCCCGATACGGCGAGTCTTCATGGTGTGATCCGCTCCTTGCCGCTCCTGCGCCCGGCCGGTTCCGGCGGGCAGAGGACAGTCTCGCGCTGTCGCCCGCAGGGTGTCCAATAGAAGAAAGCGAACGCATTGAGCGGTCCAGCTTCTCAATGACACCGGCAGTCCGAGCTTCTCCCTTAGGCTCCTTTCTGTGGAACTCCGACATCTTGAGTACTTCGTCGCCGTCGCGGAAGAGCGGCACTTCACCCGGGCCGCCCAGCGGCTGATGGTCTCGCAGTCGGGCCTCTCTGCGTCCGTGCGGGCGCTGGAACGCGAGCTGGGGGCCCGGCTGTTCGTGCGCTCCACGCGCAGGGTGGAGCTGACCGGCGCCGGCCGCGCGCTGCTCGTGGAGGCGTCGCGCGCGCTGGCGAGCGTACGGGCGGGCAAGGAGGCGGTCGCCGCCGTCCAGGGGCTGCTGCGCGGCACGCTGTCCGTCGGTACGGAGCAGTGCGTCACCGGCGTCCATGTCCCCGGCCTGCTCGCGCGCTTCCGGTCAGAGCACCCCGATGTGGAGGTACGGCTACGGCAGGCCGGCTCCGCCTCACTCGTGGACGACGTGGCCGAGGGGCGGCTGGACCTGGCGTTCGTCGTCGTGTCGGGAGCCGTGCCCGAGGGGGTGCGGCTGATCCGGCTGGCCGCGGAGCCGATGGTGCTGCTCTGCCATCCCGATCACCGGCTGGCCGGGGCCGCCGAGGTGCGGTGGGCCGATCTGGCCGGCGAGGTCTTTGTGGACTTCCACCAGGACTGGGGAGCCCGCGGCCTCACGGACCGGTCCTTCGCGGCCGTCGGCGTGGAGCGGCGAGTGGCCCTGGAGGTCAACGATGTGCACAGCCTGATCGAACTGGTCGGCCACGGTCTCGGCATCGCCGTGGTGCCCCGCCCGATCGCCCGCAAGGAGCAGGCCGCCGCGCTCGTCACGGTGCGGCTGGCCGGGGCGGAGAGCCATCCCTGGGAGGTCTCGGCCGCCGTCCCCGAGGAGGGGCGCACCGGCCCGGCGGCCCGGCGGCTGCTCTCGTACCTGACGGACTCGGAGACCGCCGATGTGCCGGGCGCCGACGACGTACCGGGCGCCGACGAGGCGCCCGCTAGGGCCGCGTCAGCCAGCCCTTGATGAAGGCGGCCTGGCCGACATGCTGGAGATCGTCGGAGACGACGCTGACCAGCCGCACGCCGAGGGTCACGGCCGGGACCCACGTCCGGTCCACGACACTTCCGTAGTCCGCGTCCTGGAGCGTCCTGATGTACGTGACGGTCTGCGCGTGTACGGCGTCGTGGTACCCGACCAGCGCCTCCCCCGTGATCCCGCCGACCGCCGCCACGTCCTCGGGCGAGTGTCCGTACCCCGTGGCGTTGCGCGAGAAGGGCAGCTCGAACCTGCCCGTCCAGTCCTCGGCGATCCACACCTCGTCCGTCCCCGCGATGTCGGCGACGTGATCGTCCTGGATCCGGGTGAGGTGCCAGACGAGCCAGGCGATCGAGTTCGCGCCCTCGTCGACGCGTACGGCGAGCTCGTCCGGCGAGAGGCCGTCGACCACGGTGCGGACGTTGTCACGGATACGGTCGAAGGCGTCGATGAGCAGGTCACCGCTCGCGGTCATGGCACGCTCCGATTCTGTGCGGCTCGATGTCACCCGGGACGCGGGTCCCCTCCAGCATCGCTTTCCCGGCCGTGCCGCGCTTCTCCGGGGCGACACACGGAGGACGGGGGCGCCGGTGGGACACCGGTGCGGCGCGCCGAGGGCGCGCCGCACACGGAGCCGAACCCGGTGTCGCTGGACGAGAGGTCCGGCCGCGGGCTGCCGCCGGTCGTCTGATCTTCCGGGTGGGACGGCCGGGCCGCCCGGGGGCGGATCCGACCGTCATGCAGTTGTGCGATCACGCTACGCGGATCGCGGGCCGCGCCTGTGGATCAGGCGTGGTTCAGGCGAGTTCGGCGACCAGGTCCGCCACCGACTTGCGGCGGCCGGTGTAGAACGGCACCTCTTCCCGTACGTACAGCCGTGCCTTCGAACCACGCAGATGACGCATCAGGTCGACGATCCGGTCCAGCTCGTCGGCCTCGAAGGCGAGAATCCACTCGTAGTCACCGAGCGAGAAGGATGACACGGTGTTGGCGCGGACGTCCGGATATCCACGGGCCATCTTTCCGTGGTCGGCGAGCATCGTACGCCGCTCCTCGTCGGGCAGCAGATACCAGTCGTAACTGCGCACGAAGGGATAGACGCTCACCCACTCGCGGGGCGTCTCGTCGGCCAGGAAGGCCGGCACGTGGGACTTGTTGAACTCGGCGGGGCGGTGCAGCGCCATGTTCGACCAGACGGGTTCGAGCGCCCGCCCGAGCTTCGTCCGGCGGAAGAGGTTGTACGCCCCCTGCAGCTCGTCCGCGGTCCCGGCATGCCACCAGATCATCAGGTCGGCGTCGGCGCGCAGCCCGGAGATGTCGTACGTGCCGCGCACGGTGATGTCCTTGGCGGCGAGCTGGTCGAACAGCTCCTGGACCTCGTCGGCGTAACCGGCCCGGTCCTCCGGCAGCAGATCGCGCAGCTTGAAGACGGACCACAGCGTGTAGCGGATGACGTCGTTGAGATCCTTGGCCTTCTTGCCCGCGTTGGGGGTCTTGTCTGGTGCGGAAGTCATACGGCTATTCTCCCGTGCCCCGATCCGTGCCCCGCGCCAGGGTCGGCGTGGCCATGATCTCGTCGGCGGCGCGCCGGGCGCTCGCGATACAGGCGGGGATGCCGACGCCGTCGTACGGGGCGCCGCAGACACGTAGTCCGGGGAGTTTCGCGACGGCGTCGCGGATGCGGACGACCCGGGCGGGGTGGCCGACCGGGTACTGGGGCAGGCCGCCGATCCACCGGGTCACCTCGGTGGCGACGGGCCGCGTGGCGAGTCCGGTCGCGGCGCCGAGGTCGCGCAGGGACACCTCGACGAGTTCGCCGTCCTCGCGCTGGAGTTGGTCCTCCTCGCCGTACCGGCCGATGGACGTACGCAGCACGAACAGGTCCGGCGCCGACTCGGCGACCCAGCTCCACTTACGGGTGGAGAAGGTGGCGGCCTTGATGGTGCGGCCGTCGACGGGCGGGACGAGGAAGCCGCTGCCGTCGGGCAGGCCGGGCAGGCCGGTGAGCGCGGCGCGGTGGAAGGCCATCGTCACCAGGGCCATGGAGGCGTACTCGATCCCGGCGAGTTCGGCGGACGCGGCGGGTGACTCGTGCGCGAGGAGGGCGGACGCGGACCAGGCGGGGTTCGCCATGATCACCCCGTCGGCGGCGACGATCTCCTTGTCGGTCCTGACGGCCCAGCCGTCGGCGGTGCGGGTGAGGGCGAGGACGGGCGTCTCCGTACGGATGTCGCCTCCACGCGCCCGTACGGCGTCGGCGACGGCGCCCGGCAGCCTGCCGACACCGCCGTCGATACCGGTGAACACGGCGTCGGTGCGGGGGGTTTCGGCGGCCTTGGCCTGGATCGCGCGGACGGCGTCGAGCAGCGAGTCGTGCGTGCGGAGCGCCTCGTAGAGCTGCGGGACGGCGGCGCGCATCGAGATGCGGTAGGCGTCGCCCGCGTAGACGCCGCCGAGCAGGGGCTCCACCAGCCGGTCCACGACCTCGTGCCCCAGCCGCTCCGCGACGAACTCGCCGATGGACACGTCGTCGCCGACCGACGCCGGTCCGAGGTCCCGCTCGCGGCCGATCCTGGCGACGCCTTCTACGGAGAGCAGACCGGCGAGGGCCGAGGCGTCGCCCGGCACGCCCATCACATGGCCCTTGGGCATGGCACGCAGCTCCCCGCGCGACCAGACGGACGCCGAGGCCGTGGCGGGCGGCTGAAGGCTCTCGGCGAGCCCCACGGAGCGCGCGAGGTCGACGGCCTCGGGGCGGCGCGCGAGCATGGACTCCGCGCCGAGGTCGACGGGGGCGCCCTCGATCTCGCCGGTACGGAGTTTGCCGCCGAGGCGGTCGGTCGCCTCCAGGAGGGTCACGCGGGCCCCGGCGGACAGCAGCCGGTCGGCGGCGGCGAGACCGGCGATGCCGCCCCCGACGACGACGACATGGGGCGTGGGACCGGCGGGAGGCGCGGGATTCGGACTGCTCACCATGGCCTCCACTCTCTCAGACCACTCGCGGACCGCCCCGGGCGCGCCTCCTACGCGCCTCGGCCCGTACCGAGTCCCGACCGTGACCGCTTCGCGACCGGAGAAGCGCAACCCGCTCCGTCGTCGGTCCGTCGAACCGGCGACACATACGCACGGCATCCTTGGGGGGACCGACATGCGTGCACTTCCCGCATTCGCGGCAGCACTTCTCACCGCTTCACTGGCCCTGGCGGGCTGCAGCGGGGCGAGTTCGGACAGCAGCGGAGACTCGAAGGCCGAGAGCGCGGCCAGGGCGGAGACGGGCGAGCAGGGGGCGGGGGCGGCGGCCGACAAGGCCGACGGCCAACAGCGGGCGGACGACGGCAAGGCCGTCGACGAGGCTTCCGCGAAGACGCATGTGATCCGCACGGCCACCCTCTCGGTGGAGGTGAAGAGCGCGACGAAGGCCCTCGCCAAGGCCCGGACGATCGCGCTGGACGCGGGCGGTGCGGTCGAGGACGAGACCACGGAGCGCATCGACGACACGCACGTGAGCTCGAACGTCGTACTGCGGGTCCCGGAGGCCGAGTACGACGCCGTCCTCGCCGAACTGGCGGGCACCGGGAAGCTGTTGTCGCGTACGGCGAACGCGAAGGACGTCACCGAGCAGGTGGTCGACGTGAACAGCCGGATCGCGACGCAGCGTGCGAGCGTCGACCGCGTACGGAAGTTGATGGACCAGGCGGAGGACATCACGGACGTGGTGACCCTGGAGTCGCAACTGAACACGCGGCAGGCCGAGTTGGAATCCCTGCTGGCCAAGCAGGCGTCGCTCGCCGACCGGACGACGATGGCGACCATCACGCTCGACCTGAGCGAGCGGACGAAGGAGGAGAAGGACTCCGGGGACGACGACCCGGGCTTCCTGGACGCGCTCGGCGGCGGCTGGGACGCGTTCGTGACGGTGCTGCGGTGGATGGTGGTGGTCGTGGCCGCGATCCTGCCGTTCGTCGTGGCGCTGGCGTTGCTGTTCGGCCTGTGGCTGCTGTTCGGCGCCCGGTTGCGACTGCGGCGTACGGCGACCCCGGCTCCCGTCCCCGTCGATGCCTTCGCCCCCGCCGCGGCGCCGGACCCGGCGTCCGATCCGGACCCGGCACCCGACGCGGACCCGGCGCCGGACCCGGGCAAGCGGGACTGACCCGCCGCCTCCGCGTAGCGTCTGTGTGTGCCGGGTACCCGGTGCCCGGCACACACGCGAAGGGACGCGCAATGGCAGCGGAGCGCTTGGTGGTCATCGGCGGCGACGCGGGGGGGATGTGGCCCGCCGCGGAGGCCCGCGGGGTGGAGGGGGCCCCGGAGAATGGGTTGGAGGCCCACCGAGGCGGGGGCGATGGCGCGGTG
>NZ_JBHUUW010000088.1:0-29153 GCF_042670825.1 Streptomyces sp. NPDC057137
GGACGGGCCGCGGGTCGGCCCGTCCCGCGCCTGAAGGCGGGCTTCTACGGCTCGGGCGACCGCGCGATCAGCGACTCGACGCCGTCCAGCATCCGTTCGAGCCCGAAGTCGAAGAGCGTGCCGAGTTCGAGGTCGAACTCCCCGTCCCCGAAGAGCGTCGACATGACCGGATAGTCGTTGGTGAACCGGACCGAATCCGGCCGCGTCTCGCCGGCCGCCATCCACTCCTCGGCCGTCATCCCCGTGTCCTGCCGCGCCTGTGACTCCAACTCGACCGCCATCGCGAGACCTTGGGCGTAGCCGAACAGGGCGAGATGGGTGTGGATCATCCCGTGCGGCGTGAGCCCGAGCCCGCGAAGGATGGTCAGCACCCGCTCCGTGTAACTCATCGCGTGCGGCGAGACCATCGGCCGGGTCAGCCCCGCCATGGCGCGGGCCAGCCATGGATGGCGCTCGTACTGGGTCCACAGCCAACGGATCTCCCGTGTCAGTCGCGCACGCCACCCGACCGGCTCGGGGCCCGACGGGGCGCCGCCGAACACCGCCTCGGACATCAGGATCACCAGTTCGCCCTTGCTGGGGACGTGGCGGTAGAGCGCCATCGTGGATGTGCCGAACTCCGTCGCCACGCGCCGCATCGAGAGCGCGCCCAGCCCCTCGGCGTCGGCGAGCGCGATGGCGGCGCGCACGACGCGCTCACGGCTGAGTCCCTCGCCGGGAGCCGCTCCTGGGCCTCGGTCGGGCTCCGCGACCACCGTGCCGACGCCGGGCACCGCCCGTACCAGACCTTCCTGGTTGAGCACGGCGAGCGCCTTGGTCGCGGTCGCCATGGCGACGCCCCACTCCTCGGTGATACGGCGGGTGGAGGGCACGCGGTCGCCGGGCACGAGGTCCCCGGAGGCGATACGGCGGCGGAGTTCGGCCGCGATGCGGAGATAGGGCGGGAGAGGGGGCGGAGAAGACGGCGGGAGGTAGGACGGATCAACGGCCATGAGTCCTACCGTACTAGTGCACCCAGAGCACCTGATCCCCCTGCGCACAGGGCCTCAGAGAGGGTGCACTAGGCAGCTGTTTGCGGCGTACGCGCGGAGCCGATTACGTACCGGCCATGGAGAACTCATACGCGTCACACGCGCCCGGTCTCGCGGGCCGCAAGGAGTGGATCGCCCTCGGCGTTCTGATGCTGCCGCTGCTCCTCGTCTCGATGGACATCTCGATCCTCTACTTCGCGATCCCCTACGTCAGCCAGGATCTGGAGCCCAGCGCCACCCAGCAGTTGTGGATCCTCGACATGTACGGCTTCGTACTCGCCGGGCTGCTCATCACCATGGGCGCGCTCGGCGACCGGATCGGCCGGCGCAAGCTGGTGCTCGGGGGTGCGGCGGTCTTCGGCGCGGCCTCGGTCGCCGCCGCGTACGCGCACTCGGCCGACGCGCTCATCGGCGTACGGGCGCTGCTCGGGCTCGGCGGCGCCGCCCTCATGCCGTCGACACTCGCGCTGATCCGCAACCTCTTCCACGACGCGAAGCAGCGCGGCCGGGCCGTGACGATCTGGACGGGCGTGATGACCACCGGTATCTCGCTCGGGCCGGTGGTCAGCGGGCTGCTGCTCGAACACTTCTGGTGGGGTTCGGTCTTCCTGATCAACCTGCCGGCGATGGCGCTGCTGCTGGTGCTGGTGCCGTTCCTGGTACCGGAGTCCAGGTCTGCGTCTTCGGCGTCTTCGGCGCCTTCGGCGGCGGGGGCCGCGGCGTCGCGTGAGCCGTTCGACCTGGTGAGCGCGGCTCTCTCGCTCGCCGCCCTGCTCACGTTCATCTACGGCGTCAAGGAGTGGGCCCGGCACGGGTTCGCGCCGGGGCCCGCCCTGGCCGTCGCGGTGGGACTGGTGCTGGGCCATGTCTTCGTACGCCGCCAGAAGCGCCTCGCCCACCCGATGATCGACCTCGAACTGCTGGGGCGACGGGCCTTCGGCGGGCCGGTGTTCGCGAATGTGCTCGCGATGTTCGCCACGGTGGGGATGGCGGTCTTCCTCACCCAGTACCTCCAGTCCGTGAAGGGGCTGAGCCCGTTCGAGGCCGCGCTCTGGAGCCTCGTACCGGCTTCGGGTGTGCTCGTGGCGGCGCCGACGGCGGCGATCCTCGCGCAACGCACCGACCGCGCGTACGTCATGGGCGGCGGCTTCGTCTTCGCGGCGGCCGGATTCTGCTGGCTGACCCGGATCCGGACGGACTCGGCTCTCTGGTTCTGCCTTACGGCCGCCGCGATCTACGTGGGCGGTCTCGTCGCCGCCATGACCCTCGCCAACGAACTCGCCCTCGGCGCCGCCCCGCCGGACCGCGCGGGCTCGGCCGCCGCCGTACTCGAATCGGGCCAGGAACTGGGCGGGGCGCTGGGCATGGCCGTTCTCGGCTCGGTCGGGGCGGCGATCTACAGCCGGGACATGGCCGACGACGCCCTGCCGGCCGAAGTCAGCACCGCACTGCCCGGCGGTGTGGCCGACGCCGTACGGGAGACACTGGGCGGCGCGGCGGCCGCCGCGGCCCGGCTCCCGGAGGAGACCGGCGCGGGCGTACTGGCGACGGCACGGGACGCCTTCACACACGGGATGGGACTGGCGTCGGTCGGCGCGGGGGCCGTCATGGTGGGGGCCGCGGTCTTCTCTTTCGTGGTGCTGAGGGGCACGTCGGAACGCGCGACGAGCGAGGCCGGGGACGCTCCCGAGGGGGGTGACCTTGCTCCTGCACAGACCGGCGTCCTACAGTGAATGCGTTTGAATGCGCATACACAACAGGCGAGGCCCGGTGGAACGGGCCCGGCAGAGAGTGACCAGTCAGAAACCAGCGCGGCGAGAGCGGACGGTCGGATCGGTTGAGTGCCCCCACGGTGTACGACGTCGCCGAGCGGTCCGGCGTCTCCATTGCGACGGTTTCGCGGGTCTACCGGAATCCGGACTCCGTACGCGCCCAGACCCGCGACCGCGTACTGGAAGCGGCCCGCGCCCTGGGCTACGTACCGAGCGGCAACGCCCGTGGCCTGGCCAGCCGGACCACCGGCGTCCTCGGGCTCTGCTTCCCCGACTACGCGGACCCGGACGCCGAGACCGACGCGGAGGTGGAAGCGGAGGCCGAGGCCGACGACTCCGCCGTCATGCTCTACTCCGACCAGATCATCCGCGGCATGGAGCGGGCGGCGCGGCGGCACGGGTACGCGCTGCTGATCGCCGCCTCCCTGGTGGGCGGTCCGGAGAGCCTGGTCGCCAAGGTGGCGGGACGGGTGGACGGGTTCGCCGTACTGGCGAAGACCGTGCCCACCGAGGACCTTGAGGTGATCTCGCGGCGGCTGCCGGTGGTGATGCTGGCCGGGCCGCGCGAGATCGACCACCTCGACCACCTCGACCACATCGAGGTCGCGAACTCCGACGGGGAACGCGAGCTGGCCCGTCATCTCATCCATGGCCACGGGCTGCGCAGACTCGCCTTCGTGGGCGGCGACCCTGAATCACCGGACGCGGAGGCGCGGTTCCGCGGCTACCAGGAGGCGTGCCGGGAAGCGGGTCTGCCGGTGGCCGACGAGCCTGACCTGCGCGCCGAGATGATGACGCAGGCGGAGGGCGAACGGACGACGGACGCGCTCCTGGACCGTGCCGCCGGGCGCGAACGGCCGCAGGCCATCCTCTTCGCCAACGACCAGATGGCGATCGGCGCGCTGCACGCGCTGGAACGGCGTGGGGTGCGGGTGCCCGACGACATCGCCGTGACCGGCTTCGACGGCATTCCGCTGAGCCGGATCGTCCGCCCGTCCCTGACGACGGTCCGCCAGCCGATGCGCCGCCTGGGCGAGGAGGCGGTGGAACTCCTGATCCACCGCCTCGCCGACCCCACGCGCGCGCCTGTCTCCCTGATGCTCCCGGTCTCGGTGGCCCGCCGCGCGAGCTGCGGCTGCGGCTGACGGTCCGCAGGGGCGGGGCGGGTCCGGCGTTCGGACTCGCTGCCCTCCTGGGCCGGCCGTGTCCGACAGACAGCGCCGTCCGGAGCGGCCGGTGTCTCCTCGGTGCGTGCGATCGCAAGGCGGAGGATCGGCGTTGGGTATGACCCAGCCGTACGTGGCCGACTGACGACACCACAGGGGGCACCTCCCGTGCCCGAAGGGCTACGGGGGAGAGCGGGCGCCCGGACGTCGCGCGCCCGGCGGGATGTGTCGGACACGGCCCAGGGCCTGTCTTCAGGGTAGCGCCGTCCGCCCGCAGGGCGGGGCCTGCGGCGGCTGGTGCGGTGCATCGCAAGGCGGAGGATCGGCCTCGTACTGGGCGTACTCGGCCGACTCCGACAACGCAGGGGGCACCCCCGTGGCCCCCTCGGGGCCTACGGGGGAGAGGTGCCGTCCAGGCGTCGCGGGCCAGGCGGGACTTCGAAGACAGGTCCTAGGGACCCGGCCCCGGGTCAGCCGAGCCTGGCGGCGAAGAACTCACGGCGAGCCTCCGCCAGCGCCGCGACATCCGCGCTCTCACCCTCGTACTCGAAGTGCCCGGCCCGCAGAACACGCAGCTCACGCGGCTCGGGCAGCGCGTTGTACACGGCGAACTGCCCCGGCGGCGGCACCGCCGGATCGAACAACGCGGGCGCGACCATCATCGGCACCCCGATCCGGCCCGCCGCGGTCGCGGCGTCGAAGTACGCGAGGACGTCCATGACCTCCGGGTGCTCCTCGCGGTACGCCCGTACCGCTTCCCCGCTCCCCACGCACGGCAGCGTCACCCGCAACGGATGATTCCCGAACGTCGGCACGGTCAACTGCCCGCAGGCGAAACGGTCGTCCCACGGCAGCGCCAGCGCTCCGAGCCCGCCCCCGAAGCTCTCCCCCACATACCCGAGCCGCGCGCCGGCGTCCCCGCCCGTCCCTGCCCCGGTCCTCAATTCCGGCACCAATTCCAGCAGCGCCGACGCCGCGCACCACAGATCGGCCACGCAGTCGCCGATCACATACGTCTCACGTGACTCGATGCCGTACAGCACATGCCTCTCGGCCTCCCCGGGGATGCCGGGCCGCCGGCTCCGCGAGCCCATCCCCCGCACGCACGGCAGGATCGCGGCGCTACGGGGCAGCGGAAGCGGCACATCGGCGCCCGGCTCCTGACGCCCGCCGTAGCCGTGCCCGATCACGAAACCGTGCTCGGCGGGCCCCTCGGCCGGCAGCACCAGCCAGCCACCGATGCGCAGCCCGCCGACCGAGGTGTAGGACACCCCGAAGATCCGGCAGCCGTCCCGCTCGTCCTCCTGCGGCCCGACGGCCGGCGCGGTCGCCACCCCCGCCGCGGCCGCGAAACGGTCCTGCCAGTACGCGTCGAATCCGTCCGGAGGGGCAGGCGTCGGGATGTCGAGCAGCTCGTCGAGGGTCCGGCCGTAGGCCGGGTCGAAGGGATAGCCGTGCTCGAACTCAGACATGAGCGCGACATTAACCCCGGGCCACCATCGATGACCACAACCGGAATCGACTCAACCACTTCCGCAACGCAAACAGCCCACCTAGCCTGCGGAGGCAGGGCCTCCGGATGTCCCACATGTTGCACGAGTGTGACCAAAGCCCCTCTTGCGGTTCTCCGAATACCTGCAGCAGAGTGATGTATGCGCTTACAGGCAGCGCATACATCGGTGAGCTCAAGGAGGAGCCGTCCATGCATCGCACCGCCAGAACCGCCTCTGCCGCCATCGCTCTCACGATGGCCGCCGGGATCACCGCATGCGGCAGCTCGGGGGGCGCGGGAGTCGCCGCCGACAAGAAGCAGACCCTCACCGTGTGGGCCATGGGCGCCGAGGGCGAGAAGCTCGCCGAGGTGGCCAAGGTGTACGAGGACGCGAACCCCCACATCACCGTCAAGGTCACCCCCATCGGCTGGGACGTCGCCCACCAGAAGCTGGTCTCCGCCGCTGCCGCCGGCACCCTGCCGGACGTGACGCAGATGGGCAGCAGCTACATGGGCGAGTTCGTCGAACTCGGCGTCCTGGAACCGGTCGACACCAAGACCTTCAAGAAGGACGCCTTCTTCCCCGCCGCCTGGGATCAGGGCGTGGCGGAGGGCGAGGTCTACGGCGTCCCCTGGTACGTCGAGACCCGCGTCCTCTACTACCGCACCGACCTGGCGAAGAAGGCCGGCATCACCAAGCCCCCCACCACCTGGCCCGAGCTCCAGCAGGCGGCCACCGCCTTCCAGGACAAGGCCGGCACCAAGTGGGGCATCTACTTCCAGTCCAGCGGCCTGGACGCCGTACAGAGCTGGTACCCCTTCCTGTACTCGGCCGGCGGCTCGATCGTCGGCGACGACGGCAAGGCCGCGATGACCAGCCCGGAGACCGTCAAGGCCCTCAAGGAGTACGGCACGTACTTCGAGAAGGGTCTCTCCAAGAAGAGCTTCCAGCCCGGCTACGAGGTCCTGACGGACTTCAACACCGGCGACGTCCCGATGTTCTACTCCGGCCCCTGGACCATGGCGGGCATCAACGACAACTACCCGGACCTCAAGGGCAAGTGGGCCATCGCGAAGGTCCCGGCCGACCAGGGCTCCGTCTCCATGGCCGGCGGCTCCAGCCTCGTCGTCTCCAAGGACAGCGAGCACAAGGAAGCCGCCGAGGAGTTCCTCAGCTACCTCACGGGGACCGAGGGCCAGAAGGACTGGTTCAAGCGCTCGGGCGACCTGCCGGCCAACACCAGCGCCTGGGACTCCGGCGAACTCGCCGACGACGCCAACTTCAAGATCTTCCGTGAGCAGATGGAGACCGCCAAGTCCTGGCCGGTCCTGCCCCAGTGGACGGAGATCTCCTCGAAGGCCGATGAGGCCATCTCCCAGGTGACCCAGGGCAAGGCCTCCGCCGAGGACGCCGCGAAGAAGGCCCAGTCCGAGATCGAAGGGCTTGTGGAGTAGTCGTCATGAGCACCACGACCGAACCGGCCGCAGACGCGGCCCCGGTGAAGACCGGCCCGGGGGCACACCCCCCGCCGGGCGGCCGGAACCGCGACAAGCGACAACGGCCCGTCGCCGTCCAGCACATGGCCGGCTGGCTGTTCTCCACCCCCTTCCTGGCGCTCTTCGCCGTCTTCATGGCTCTGCCGATCGCCGCGACGCTCGTCATGAGCTTCACGGACTTCGGTCTGCGCAATGTCACCGATCCTCTCTCGGCGGAGTTCATCGGCCTGGAGAACTACACGAAGCTGTTCGACGACGAGAAGTTCCTCAAGGCCCTGTTCAACACCGCGTACTTCGTGGTCGTGGGCGTACCGCTGACCGTCGGACTCGGGCTGTTCGTCGCCGTCCTGCTCAACAACGGCATCGACCGGGCCCGCACCTTCTTCCGGGTCGGTTTCTACGCCCCGGTCGTGACCAGCATCGTCGCGATCGCCGTCGTCTGGCGCTTCGTCCTCGACCCGTCCGACGGACTGATCGCGGGCCTCGCCTCCGAAGTCGGCCTGACGTCACCGGACTTCCTCGGCTCCGAGGCACTCGCCATGCCCTCGCTGATCGTGATGGCCGTGTGGCGCAATCTCGGCACGGTCATGGTGCTCTTCATCGCGGGTCTTCAGGCCATCCCGCCCGATGTACGGGAGGCTGCGCGGCTGGACGGCGCGAGCACCTGGCAGGAGTTCCGCCGCATCACCGTGCCACTGCTGCGGCCCACGATGCTCTACACCACGGTCATCACCACCATCGGTTATCTCAACGTGTTCGAGGAGCCGTTCGTGATGACACAGGGCGGGCCCTCGGACAGCACGCTCACCGTGTCGCTGGCCATGTACCGCGAGGGCTTCAACTTCTTCCACATGGGCTACGCGAGCGCCATGGCGTATGTGCTCTTCGTCGTGATCATGGCGATCACGGTGCTCCAGCTCCGTCTGCTGAAGGACAACACGAAATGAGCGCCGCGCGCACCGCCACGCCCCCGCCCCCGCCCCCGCCCTCCTCATCCACCGGTCCGGAGGACTCCAAGGATCCGACCTGGTCCGATCTCAAGCCCGGCGACGGCGTCCCGACGTCGAGCGGCGGACGGCTGAGGAAGTCCGGCGTCTATGTCCTGCTCTCGATCGGCCTGCTGGTCATGGCGGCGCCGTTCCTGTGGATGGGTCTGTCGGCCTTCAAGACGGACCGCGACCTGACCGCCAGCCCTCCGGTCTGGATCCCCAGCGAGTGGACCTTCGAGCACTTCGGTGAACTGCTCGACCGCCTCGACGTCCCCCTCTACTTCTTCAACTCCCTGACCGTGGCGGTCCTGGTAACGGCCTCCAATCTGGTGTTCTGCTCGATGCTGGGCTACGCGCTGGCCAAACTGCGGTTCGGCGGCCGGAACAAGGTCTTCGCGCTGGTGCTCGGCGCCCTGATGGTGCCCGGCAACCTGATGCTGCTTCCGCTTTTCGTCCTGATGAGCAAGCTCCAGCTGATCGACTCCTACGCCGGGCTGATGCTGCCGTTCGCCGCCCAGGCCTTCGGGGTCTTCCTGATGCGTCAGTTCATGCAGTCGATCCCCGACGAACTGCTGGAAGCGGCCAGGATCGACGGCGCCCGCGAGTGGTACATCTTCTGGCGGATCGCGATGCCGCTGGTCAAACCGGCGCTGGCGACGCTCTCGATCCTCATCTTCCTGGGCTCCTGGAACAACTTCGTCTGGCCGCTGATCGCGACGAACGACCCGGAGAAATACACCCTTCCGGTGGCCCTTGCCACCTTCGCCACCGACCCCAATCAATCGGACGGCTCCAACGGCATGTTGATGGTCGGCTCCCTCCTGATCATCCTGCCGGTGCTGCTTGTCTTCATCGTCCTGCAACGGCACTTCACTCAGGGTCTCGCCACCACCGGCATGAAATAGCCGCCGTTCCCGACCTTCCCGACGCGTACCGCGGCTCCGACGCCGCCGCTCTACCGCCGCGCACTCATCGACGAAAAGGTTTGTACCGACATGACCGAGAAGTCCACCGCTCGCGCCGACTGGGAGACCCGTATCGGGAAGCCCAGCGATCAGCGGCTCACCGGCATCGGGGAACTCCCCGCCCCCGGCGGCCTGTCCGCCGAGGACGGCACCGGCCATGTGCGGCTGACCTGGCAGCCGGTGGCGGGCGCGCTCGGATATCTCGTGCACCGCGCCGACTCCGTCAACGGTCCCTACGAACCGCTCGACCACCTCGGCGGCGATGTGCTCGCCGTGCCCCATCCCCCGTACGCCGACACCCTTGCCGAGCCGGGCCGCGGCTACTTCTACAAGGTCGCGACCTGGTCCGACAGCGGAGCCGGCGCCCTCTCCGAAGCGGCCCCCGGCTGCGCCAAGGCGGCCGGCTCCAGCCCTGCCCCGGTCACCGTCTCGGTGGACGCGGCGGCACCCGCCACCCCCCTCCCCGGGGTCTGGAACAGGATGATCGGCGCCGAGCACTTCTCCCTGCTGACCTGGGACAAGCCGGGTGCGGGCGGCTCGGACGTCGCGAAGGAGTACGCCCAGGCGCTGGGGATCGTCCGCGACGAGATCGGCGTCCGCTCCGTCCGGGCACATGGCACCTTCCTTCCGGAGACGCTGACCGTCCAGCCGGACGGCTCCTTCGACTTCTCCGGCCTGGACGAGGTCTACGACCGTTTCCTGGCCACCGGACTCCAGCCGGTCGTCGAACTCTCCTTCATGCCCAAGGAACTCGCCGCCGATCCGAACTACACGGTCTTCGACTACCAGGCCCTGGTGTCCAAGCCCGCCGTGTGGGAGCACTGGGGCGACCTCTGCCGCGAGGTGACCGTCCACCTCCAGGACCGGTACGGCAGAGACACCGTCGCCGGCTGGGAGTTCGAGGTCTGGAACGAGGCCAATCTGGAGGTCTTCTGGAACGGCACCCAGGACGACTACCACCGGCTCTACGAAGTCGCCGTCCGCGCCGTGAAGGGTGTCGACGAACGGATCAAGGTCGGCGGCCCGTCCTCCGCCGCCGCCGGCTGGGTCGGCGCCCTCCTCGAGTACTGCCAGGAGCGCGACGTCCCCGTCGACTTCATCTCCACTCACACCTACGGCAACGCTCCCCTGGACTTCCGTCCGATGACCCGCGCCTTCGCGGAAGCGACCGGCCGGCCGGAGCCGGAGATCCTGTGGACCGAGTGGGGTGTCACCCCCACCCACTTCCATCGGGTCAGCGACTCCGTCTTCGCCGCTCCGTTCGTCCTGCGCGGCATGAAGAGCGCCCTGTCGTCCACCGACGCGCTCGCCTACTGGGTCGCCTCCGACCAGTTCGAGGAGCTGGGCTGGCCGCCCCGTCTCTTCCACGGCGGATTCGGCCTGCTCACAGTCGGCAATCTGCGCAAGCCGCGCTTCTGGGCGCTGTATCTCCTCTCCCAGCTGGCCGGTGGGCGGATCCCCGCAGCGGTGAGCGGCGACGGCGCCGAGGCGCTCGTGGAGTCCCTGGCCACCCGCGCCGACGACGGCTCCACCGTCGACGTCCTGCTCTGGAACGGCACGCTCGACCAGTCCAAGATCGACGGCTCCGCGCCGCTGAACCGCACGGCGACCGTCCGGGTCGACGGACTTGAGCCGGGAGCCGACTACACCACCCTCTCCCGCCGGGTCGACGAGCAGCACTCCAACATCCAGGCCGTCTGGAACGACCTCGGTGGCGGCGACTGGCCCGACGATCCCCAGTGGGCGAAACTGCGGTCCGCCGACGAGCTGCCCGTGGAGCCCCTCGCGCCCGTGGTCGCCGACGACGCGGGCACGGCGACGCTGACGGTCCCGCTGCCCAACCCGGGCATCCGCTTCCTGCGCCTCACCCGCGCCTGATCCACCCCACAGTCCCGGGGGCCGGCGGCACCTGACCGCCGTCGGCCCCCGTGCCAGCACCGCCGCCATGGCCGGACCTCCGGACATACTTCCGGCCATGGCGGCGGCCAAAGACCTGGCCCAGGCACCGGCCCTGGCCACAACTCCACATCTGCCAAGGGGAGCTGGACTCTCATGGACCGTCGTACGTTTCTCGCCGCCGCGGGAACCGGGGCCACCGCCCTGTCCCTCGGAGCCGTCACCACACCCGCCGTGTCCGCGCCGGCCGCAGCCGCGTCGCGTGCTCGTGTTGTTCATGCCTCTGATACACCGCTGCTGCTCCGCTGGTTCCGCGATACGTATCACTCGATCGAGGCGATGACGACCGACATCGGTCTCGCCGCCGACAAGATCAACCTCGATGCGCCGGGCGGACCCGTCCCCTCGCAGAACACCTCGCCGACCAACATCGGCTGCGGGCTGTGGTCCACCGTCGCCGCCGCCGGACTCGGCGTCATCGACCAGGACACCCTGCGCCGCCGGCTCGACCTGACCGTCACGGCCGTCGAGAAGCTCGAACGCCACAACAGCTTCTGGCTCAACTGGTACGACGCCCACGACGGCTCGGTGCTCACCAACTGGCCGGGCACCGGCGACCCGGTCCGTCCCTTCCTCTCGTCGGTCGACAACGCGTGGCTCGTGACGGGCCTGCTCATCGCCGCCGACGCGGACAGCCGGCTGCGCCGCCGGGTCGGCAGACTGCTGGCCACCGCCGACTGGTCGTACTTCTACACGCCGTACGACGCCGCGGACCCGGTGGCCAACCCCGGCCAGCTCCGCGGTGGTTTCTGGACCGACACCGGCGAGCCGACGGCCCACCATTACGGAGCGCTCAACACCGAACCGCGCATGGCCAGTTACCTGGGTATCGCCGACGGCAGCATTCCCTCGGACCACTACTGGCACATGTTCCGCACGATGCTTCCCGAGCACGGTCAGGAGCAGCCGCCCGGCGGGGCGTACGACACCGTCGACGGCGTCCGGCTCTGGCAGGGGCACTACACCTACCGGGGCCGCAAGCTGGTCCCGACCTGGGGCGGCTCGATGTTCGAAGCCCTGATGGTGCCGCTGTTCGTGCCCGAGCCCGAGTGGTCCCCCCGCTCCTGGGGCACCACGCACCGGCGCTTCGTCCGCTCCCAGATCGAGCACGGCCTGGACGAGGCGGAGTACGGCTACTGGGGGTTCTCCCCCTCCGAGGTGCCCGAAGGCGGTTACCAGGAGTACGGCGTGGACGCGATCGGCATGAACATCGACGGATACGCCTCCAACACCGACCGTACCTATGTCACGCACGGTGAGCCGCTGCCGCCCGCGTCCGCCTACACCAACGGGGTCGTGACCCCGCACGCCTCGTTCCTCGCCCTCCCCTACGCAAGGTCGGAGGCCCTCGCCAATCTCAACGCGATCGCGGACGACTTCGGCGCGTACGACGACGGCTACGGCTTCCGGGACTCGGTCAATGTGACGACCGGACACGTCAGCGGCTCGGTTCTCGCCCTGGATCAGGGCATGATCGCCGCCGCTCTCGCACAGGAACTCCGCCCCGGTCTGCTGCAGCGCCCCTTCCGCACCGGCGGTTTCGCCTCACGCATCCGTCCGATGCTGGCCAAGGAGCGCTTCAGTATCTGATCCGCGCCCCGGATCCCGGGGCCGACCGGCGCCGCCCCGTGTGCGGCGCCGGTCGAAACGGGGCCTGAGCCCGTCGCTTCACGCGCCTCCACAGGTCGCGCATCGTCCGGTCGCGGACGGCCAAGGCGGGACATAGCCTCCCAAATGTGATGCGGATCGTAGGCCGTAACCGGACTCGTACAGCCGGCCGGAGTCTCCTGGCCCTGCTGGTGACGACCGGCTGGCTGCTGATGCCTGCCCTCTTGCCGGAAGCCCGTGCGGAGGATCCCCTCACTCTTTCGCGTCAGGGACAGATCACCGACAAGGTCGGTGCCCTCGACGGCCGGGCGGGTGCGGTGACCGCGTCCCTCGACCGGCTGGACAGCGACAGCCGTATCCAGCTCTTCGTCGCCTACGTGCGTGACTTCTCCGGCAGGTCCGGTCAGAGCTGGGCCGACGCGACCGCCGAACGCAGCGGACTCGGCCGCGACGACATCCTGCTCGCCGTCGCCACCCACGACCGGCAGTACGCGTACTCCGCCGCGGCCGACGCACCTCTTACCGAGGGCCAGCTCGCCGAGGTGGCACGGACCGCCATCGAGCCGGCTCTCCGGCAGAACGACTGGGCGGGCGCGGCGATCGGAGCCGCGAACGGCTACAGGGCGACCGCGGCCGGCTCACCCGTTCCCACGCCCGCCGTCACGCCCGGCCCGGCGGACCCCGACGGCGAGGCGTCCTCCAACAGGGCGGGCAGCGCTCTCGTCCTTCCTGTCGTCCTGGTGGGCGCCGTAGTGGCCCTCGCCGTGTACGCGTACATCAAGCGCAGGCGCCGCGCCTCGACCCGTACGACGCCGAAAGGCGGGCAGGAAGGCTGGGGGGATGCGGGGCGGCCGACGCAGACTCCACTGCCGGAACTCGACCAGCGGGCAGGACTGGCCCTCGTCGACACGGACGACGCCGTCCGCACCAGCCAGGAGGAACTCGGCTTCGCCACGGCACAGTTCGGTGAGGAAGCGGCACGACCCTTCCAGGACGCGGTGACGTACGCGAAGGGCGAGCTGGCGGCCGCCTTCCGGCTGCGCCAGCAGCTCGACGACGCGTTCCCGGAGGACGAGGAAACCCGGCGTCGCATGCTGGACGAGATCGTCGCCCGGTGTACGGACGCCAACAGCCGACTGGACGCCGAGTCGGCGGACTTCGACCGGCTGCGTGCCATGGAGCGCAACGCCCCGGAGGCGCTGGCAGCCGCCGAGGCCGCGTTCCGGGAGCTGACCGGCAGGAACGTCACGGCCGCCGCGACTCTTGCCGCGATGCGCGAGCGGTACGCGGAATCGGCATCGGCCCCGGTCGGGAGTGCTGTCGAACAGGCCGATGACCGTTTGGTGTTCGCCACGACGAATCTGGGGGACGCCCGGCGCTCGATCGAGGCGGGCGACAACGGCCGCGCGGCGGTGCACGTACGGGCGGTGGAGAGCGCCGTGGGCCAGGCGACGACGCTGGTCGAGGCGGTGGAGCGGCGCGCACTCGAACTCGCCGAGGCCGCCGGCAAACTCCCCGGCTCGCTGACCGAGACGGAGACCGACCTGGCGGACGCGCGCGGCCTGCTCGAAGGCACGGCGGAAGGCACGTCCACGGCGGATCTCCAGGGCCGGATCGCGCGCGCCGAGGCAGTGGTCGCCGACGTGCGGCAGGAGCAGGATGCCGGGCCGTACGACCCGATCGACGCCCTGCGCAGGGTCGAGGAGGCGGACGCGGTGCTGGACGAAGCTCTCGCGGGCGCGCGCGAGCGCGAAGTGGGTGGACGCCGGGCGCGGGCGCTGCTCGATCAAGCGATGCTCGGCGCCCGCTCGGCGATCGGCGCAGCGGCCGACTACATCTCGACACATCGCGGGGCGGTGGGCAGCGAGGCCCGCACCCGACTGGTGGAGGCGCAGCGGCGGCTCGACCAGGCCGTCACGCTGACGGAGCTGGGTGATGCGCAGGGTGCGCTGGCCGAGGCCCAGCACGCGGACGGCCTGGCCAGGCAGGCGCAGAGCCTCGCCGAGCAGGATGTGCGGTCGTTCGGGAACCCGTCCGGCCCCGGCGGTGTATCAGGGGCAGGAAATGGGCTCGGCGGTGCCGTGCTCGGCGGAATCATCCTCGGCGGCCTGTTCGGCGGCGGAGGCGGACGTGGTGGGGGTGGGGGCTTTGGCGGGGGTTTCGGCGGAGGTCATGGGGGTGGCCGTGGCGCTGGTCCTGGCAGCTTCGGCGGCGGTGGCACTCGCGGCCGGATGGGCGGGGGCGGGCGGTTCTGACGCGATTCCCCTTGTCCACCAGGCGAAGAAGGAGCAGCACGATGACGAAGCAGACCATTCTCGGCCGTGTCGCGCGGCTGGCGAAGGCCAATATCAACGAATTGCTGGACCAGGCCGAGGATCCGCAGAAGATGCTCGACCAGCTGATCCGCGACTACACGAACAACATCGCGGAGGCGGAGGAGGCCGTGGCCGCCACGATCGGGAATCTGCGCCTGCTGGAGCTGGACCACCAGGAGGATGTGGACGCGGCCCGGGAATGGGGCGAGAAAGCCCTCGCCGCGAGCAGGAAGGCCGACGAACTGCGCGCGGGCGGCCGGAGCGAGGACGGGGACAAGTTCGACAGCCTGGCAAAGGTGGCGCTCGGCCGTCAGCTCCGGTCGGAGAGCGAGGCGAAGACCGCCGAGCCCACGATCGCGTCCCAGACGGAGGTCGTCGCGAAGCTCAAGACCGGGCTGGACCAGATGAAGACCAAGCTGACGCAGCTGCAGTCGAAGCGCGACGAGTTGGTGGCCCGGTCCAAGTCCGCCCAGGCGCGGAATCAGATGATGGACGCGGTCAAGAACATCAATGTGCTGGATCCGACAAGCGAACTGGGCCGGTTCGAGGAGAAGGTGCGGCGGGAGGAGGCCAGGGCGATGGGCAAGCAGGAGCTGGCCGACTCGTCGCTGGACGCCCAGTTCGAGCAGTTGGAGAGCCTCGGGGACACGGCGGAGGTCGAGGCGCGGTTCGCCGCGCTGAAGGGCGCCTGACTCCCCTGCCGCTGTCGGAGCAGACGGACGCGGTGGGCCCGGCCCGGCCGGCCCGTTCGTGTGGGCCGACCGGAGTGGACGGTCCGGGGTCAGAACATGCTGAGGAGTTGTTCGACCGTGGGCTCGGTCGTCGAGTCCCCGTCCGGCAGGGCGAGTTCGAACCAGACGGTTTTGCCCTGCGGGGTGCGGCGGGATCCCCATGCCGCGCTGAGCAGCCCGACAAGCTGGAGTCCACGCCCACCCTCGTCGGTGTCGCGCGCTCGTCGCCTGCGCGGCTGTACGAGGCCCGCGTCCCACACCTCGCAGACGAGTGTGCGATCGCGGAGCAGCCGCAGCCTGATCTCACCCTCGCCGTAGCGCATCGCGTTGGTGACCAGCTCGCTGACGAGCAGTTCGACGGTGTCCACCAGAGGTTCGAGGCCCCAGGAGTGGAGCTGGGCGCGGGCGACCTCGCGGGCGCGGCCGACGGAGCGCGGCTCGCGCGGCAGTTGCCAGTCGCCGACGGCCTCTGCGGGCAGCCCCTGGATGCGGGCCATCAGCAGCGCGATGTCGTCCTCACCGTGCCGGGTGTCGAGCGTGTTGAGTACGTGGTCGCAGACGTCTTCCAGGGGCCGTACGGGATTGGTGAGCGCCCGGCGGAAGGCGGTCAGCCCCTCGTCGATCGGATGGTCGCGGGATTCGACGAGACCATCCGTGTAGAGCGCGAGCAGTGCCTCTTCCGGAAGTTCGACCTCGACCTGCTCGAACGGCTCTCCGCCGACTCCGAGAGGCATCCCGGGTGGTACGTCCAGGAGCAGCGCCTCCTCGCCTGGTTCGACGAGCACCGGAGGGGGATGTCCGGCGTTGGCGAAGGTGCAGCGGCGGGTGACCGGGTCGTAGACGGCGTAGACGCAGGTCGCGAGATACACCTCGGAGAGGTCGGCGTCCCGCGACTTGTGGGCGACGCGCGAGGCCTGCTGGGCACCGCTCGGTGTGCCGAGACCACGGGCGATCTCGTCCAGTGCGGACAGGACCTCGGCGGGCTCCAGGTCGAGCAGCGCCAGGGTGCGTACGGCCGTGCGCAGTTCACCCATGGCGACGGCGGCGCGCAGCCCCCGCCCCATGACATCGCCCACGACCAGCGCGGTCCGGTGGCCCGGCAGCTCGATGACGTCGAACCAGTCACCGCCGACCTCGGTGGCGGTGTTGCCCGGCAGATAGCGGCAGGCGATGTCCAGCCCGGCGGCCTCGGGGTCGCCCGGTGGGAGCAGACTGCGCTGCAGGATCAGCGCGCGTTCGTGCTCCCTGCGGTAGAGGCGGGCGTTGTCGATACAGACGGCGGCGCGCGCCGCGAGTTCCACGGCGAGGGCGCGGTCCCGTTCCCCGAAGGGCTCACTGCCCTTGGTCCTGGAGAACTGGGCGAGTCCGACGACGGTGTCGTGCGCCACCATCGGTACGGCGAAGGTGGACTGGATGAGGCTGCCGGGTCCGCCGGGCACCGTCTGGACCCGGGCGGTGCGCAAGGCGTTCGCGCAGGGCGAGTTGAAGGGGTATCGGTGGACGGCGCCGGCCGCGGGAGGCTCGACCGCGTCTTCGCCCGTCAGGTCGGCTCCGAGCAGGGGTGCGTCGGCGACGGCGCTGGCGACGGCGACGCGTCGCAGGGTGGCGCTGCCACCGCCGGACTCGGAGCCGGAGGAGCCGCCACGTCCGGGCGGGGCCTCCTCCCCGGTGAGCAGTCCCTGGTAGAGATCAACGGACGCGAGGTCGCAGAAGCCGGGGACGGCGACGTCGAGGAGTTCCTTGGCGGTGGTCTCCAGGTCGAGGGAGTTGCCTATTCGGGCGCTCGCCTCGTTGAGGATCGCGAGGTTGCGGCGGGCGCTCGCGGCCTCACGTGCGGCGATCTGACGGCGTGTGACGTCGCTGCCGAGCCCGGCGACGCCGATGGTGCGACCGGCTCCACTGAGCACGCGGTACAGGTTGACCGACCAGTGCCGGCGTTCCTTGCCACCGGGGGCGACGCCGACTATCTGGATGTCGGTGGCGGATTCGCCGGTCTCCAGGACCCGCTTGAGCGAGGCGTTCAACCGGTCTGCCTCGGGACGGGAGAGATAGTCGTGGACCGTGCGTCCGCGGTGGTCGTCCGCCGCGCCGCCGAAGACCGCGGCGAAGCGCTGGTTGGCCCGCTGGACGGTGAGGTCCGTGCCGAACAGCACGAAACCAAAGGGAGATTGGCCGAAAATGGCCTGCGACGCGGCGAGTTCCGTCTCGATCTGCCGCAGTGCGCGGACGTCCACGACGATGCAGAGCGCGGCCCGTTCGCCGTTCTCGGTCTCACTGGGCATCACATAGACCTCGGCGAGGCCGTGAAGCCCACGTTCGCCGGGCACCTGGAACGGGACGAGCCCGGTCCACTCCTTGCCGTCGAGGATCTCGGCGACCTTGCTGTGCCCTCGCGTACGCAGCTCGGAAGGCACGAACACCTCGACCGGGTCCTTGCCCCTGACCTCCTCGGGAGTGACCCCGAACAGCTCAGCGGCCCGCAGACTCCACTGGTCGACCAGCCCGTCGGGGCCGATCGAGAAGGAAGCGACCCTTATGTAGTCATAGATCGAGCCGGGCGGACTGCTCTGCCACACGACGTCGTCCGCCGTTCCAGGTATCTCGCTCACGCGACCGTCCCCTCCAGCTCACGCACCGGACCGGCCATCCCCGCAGTATTCAGCACTACGGCCCTGACCGGTACGGCGTTCACGATCACAGCACAGTCTCGTTCTTTTTGAGCCGAGACCCACGTGATCGTCGTCCCTCCACACTCCTAACCAGGGAGCGGCAGCTCGAACCACACCGTCTTACCCGTATTCCCCCGGCGTGTACCCCAGCGTCGCGCGGAGCACGCGACGAGCTGGAGCCCACGGCCCCCTTCGTCGTCGGGGCCGGGAGACCGTGCGGTCGGCGGATCGGGGAGCGGATCGGACACCTCCACCAGCAGCGCGGTACCGATGAGGTCCGCAGGGCCTACGGGAACGACAGCCAGCCTGACACCGATCGGCCCCGGTGTGTACTGCAGGGAGTTGGTGACCAGTTCGCTGACCAGCAGGACGGCCGTATCGCGAACGGAGTGGTCGAGCCGCCAGGCGCCGAGGGCGTCGCGTACCTCGTGGCGTGCGGTGCGTACGGCATCCGGCTCGGCAGGGAAGGTCCACTCGGCGTAGGTGCTCTCCGCCTCGATCAAGCCGACCACTTCCCCAGACTGACAGCAGGCCCATGCCCTTTATAGGGGGGTTAATCAGCACATACCCGTAATCCGAGAAGAACTATCTTGACGGAGGCTCATGTCAGCTCGCCCGATGCCCTGAGGTCGTCGAAGAGAAGCTGGTCGACGGGGGCCACGCGGCCCCGGTCGGCGTAGGAGAGCCAGCGGATCTCCTCGATCTCGTTGCTGGCAGCCGGCGTACCCCGGTAGTCGCCGGAGTAACAACTCATCCGGACGAGGACACCGTCGGGCTGACCGTGGGCCTGGGCCTCGTACGTACCCAGATGGGTCGCCGTGGCCGGAAGGACGGCCACAGCCAGTTCCTCCTCGACCTCGCGCAGCAGGGTCTCCAGATCGGTCTCCGCGCCTTCGCGCTTGCCGCCGGGGATGTAGAAGACATCCTTCCCGCGGGAACGCGCGCAGAGGATCCGGCCCTGCTCCACTCGGACCCATGCGACCGTGTCGATCAAGACCGTTGCAGCTCCGCCGTCACTCATGTGCCGGAGCGTAACGTGGTGGACGGCCTGCTCTCCACGAGGGGGCACGGCCTCCGACCGGTGAGGTCAGCGGCTGGTCTGCTGCAGGCGCTCGACCCAGTAGAGCTGCTTGGGTCCCTTGGCGTCGAGGCTGTCGACCGTCTTCTGCGCCTCGTCCTTCGTGGCGTACCTGCCCACGCGATACCGGTTTCCGTTGTCGTCCTGACGTATGACCAGCCAGGGCAGCACAGCACCGCTGTCGGTCATCGCGCCCCTCCCACCAACGGCCCGCACCACTCGGACGACCTCCTGGAAACCCCAATCCGCATATGCCCGAGCCTACGCCTGACCTTCACTCAGCGGATGCGCGTTTACACAAAGAGGTACACATCTGGCCAAGAAGATTCGGAGTCCCGAGGGCGCGGTGGTGTGAACGCCCGTCATCTCCCGCTGCCTGACGGCCTGTTGGGGAGGTACATCGCCACCCCGGGCGGATGGGGCGACGCTTCGGTCAGCCGGTCCTCACCGGACCGTCATCTGACCGGAAGGTGATAGGCGATGCGGTAGCGGTCCGCCGGAACGACCATGTCCGCCGTCTCGACCGCACGGCCGGACGCGTAGTACGTCCGCTCCAGGACCATCACGACATGGCCGGGTACTCCGCCGAGCGACAGGAGCTCCTCCGCCAGCCCCGGGCGCGCGCCGACCTCCTCGACCACGTTGTCCACCACCACACCGATGGCCGCCATCCGCTCCACGACCCCGCACCCGCCGAGCGGCCCCTCCTCGGGAAGCATCACCGGCGTGCGCCCCGTGACCTCCAGGGGCTCCCAGGAGGTGGAGAGCATCATCGGCTCCCCCGCGTCCCGGAAGACGTAGCGCGTACGCATCGCGGGGTCGCCCGGTTGTATCCCGAGCCGTGTGGCGATCTCCGGCGCCACCTCGTCCCGGTCACTGCTCGACTCCCACGTACCGCGCACCCCGTCCTCGGTCTGCTCCTGCCGGAAGGGGTTGGCACCGGACGGCAGCCGGTAGCCGGAACGGGCGATACGGCGCGGGACGGGCTTCTCCCGCACGTAGGTGCCCGACCCGGAACGGCCCTCGACGAGCCCTTCCGCCATCAGCACCTTGCGGGCTTCGAGAGCGACCGTGTCCGAGACCCCGTACTCCTCGCGGATACGGGCCTGCGACGGCAGTCGGGTGTGCGGCGGCAGCGCACCATCGACGATCTTCCGCCGGAGATCACTGGCGACGCGCAGATAGGCCGGCTGCTCACCGAATGCCACAGGGCCACTCCCAACAGGTTGACAGACAGCAACACCCTGGCAACCGTTGGTTGTTGACCGCAAGCATGGGCCATGGGTTCACCCGAAGTAATGACCAGGGGTTTACGCAGGGACTTTGCCGCGGATACGGCTCCGCCGGCAACGGCTCGACCGATAACGCCCGTTGGACGGCGTCCGTCAGTCCACCCAGTAGGTGTCGTGCTTGATGAAGAACGCCGTGCGCTCCTCGTCCGTCATCCGCCCGACCGTGGAGACCTTCTCGAAGTACTCCTCACGCGGCGCCCCCGGCGCGAACAGGATGAGCGTGGAGGCGGGCGCGTCGGAGTCGTTACGAAACCCGTGCAGCCCGCCCGGCGGCACGTACAGGAAGTCGCCCTTCTCGGCGTCGATCCAGCGCTCACCGTCGTACAGCCGGACCGTGCCCTCCAGGATGTAGAACGACTCCGAGATCGTCTTGTGGAAATGAGTGCTCGGCCCACCGCCCCTGGGCACCATGTCCATCCGGTAGAGCCCGAACTCCCCGCCGGTCGACACACTGGACGCCACGAAGTGTGTCTCGGTCCCCGACGGTGAGCGCACGTCGGCGGGGGTGCTCGCGGGCCGGAACACCGCGTTGACCTCGCCCTTGTCCCCGTGGTGGCGGGCTTCCGGATAGGACATGTGCCATCCGTTCGGTTCGAAGACGCTCGTCAGACGTTGAAGCGGAACTCGACCACGTCGCCGTCCTGCATCACGTAGTCCTTGCCCTCCATGCGGGCCTTGCCCTTGGCGCGGGACTCGGCGACCGAGCCCGCCTCCACCAGGTCGGCGAAGGAGATGACCTCCGCCTTGATGAAGCCCTTCTGAAAGTCGGTGTGGATCACGCCGGCCGCCTCGGGGGCCGTCGCGCCCTGCTTGATCGTCCAGGCGCGGGTCTCCTTCGGGCCTGCCGTGAGGTAGGTCTGGAGGCCCAGGGTCGCGAAGCCGACGCGGCCGAGGGTGGCGAGGCCGGGCTCGTCCTGGCCCATGGACTGGAGCAGTTCCAGCGCTTCGTCGTCGTCCAGTTCGATCAGTTCGGACTCGATCTTGGCGTTCAGGAAGATCGCCTCGGCCGGGGCGACGAGGGCGCGCTGTTCGTCCTTGAAGTCCTCGTCGACCAGTTCGTCCTCGTCGACGTTGAAGACGTACAGGAAGGGCTTGATGGTGAGCAGGTGCAGCTCGTGGAGGAGCCTGCCCTTCTCCGTGCCCGCCGAGATGCCCGCGGCGAAGAGAGTCGTACCGCCTTCGAGGATCTTCTGGGCCTCCTCGACCGCCGCCAGGACGGCGACCTTCTCCTTCTGGAGGCGGGACTCCTTCGTCAGCCGCGGGACGGCCTTCTCGACCGACTGGAGGTCGGCGAGGATCAGCTCGGTGTTGATCGTCTCGATGTCGTCCTTCGGCGAGACCTTGCCGTCGACGTGCACGACGTTCTCGTCCTTGAAGGCCCTGATGACCTGGCAGATCGCGTCGGACTCACGGATGTTCGCGAGGAACTTGTTGCCCAGGCCCTCGCCCTCCGACGCGCCGCGCACGATGCCCGCGATGTCCACGAAGTCGACCGTCGCGGGGAGGATCTTCTGCGAGTCGAAGATCTTGGCGAGGACGGCCAGGCGCGGGTCGGGGACGCCGACGACGCCGACGTTGGGCTCGATCGTGGCGAACGGGTAGTTGGCCGCCAGCACGTCGTTCTTGGTCAGGGCGTTGAACAGGGTCGACTTGCCGACATTCGGCAGGCCGACGATTCCGATCGTGAGCGACACGTTGGCGACTTCCTGAAGTGAGGACTGGCTGAGCCTGAGCGGCCCGGACGCGGGCCGATCCCCCAGTTTACGGGCGGGCAGGCCCGGCGGCCGACGGCAGTCCGTACGGCAGATGGCGGCACCCCTCGACGCGACACGCCCAGCGTCCGTCGAACGCAACGCCAAGGTCGCCCAAAGGGCGTGTCCATCGCCTGAATCCGACACCCATGCGACCTAGGTTGTTCCGGTGGAGCAGCACAGGACACGTCCCCCCCAGCGCCGGCCGCGGCCGCCGCAGAGCCCTCTCCGTCCGCGAGGCGCCGTCGCCGAGGCCGCCGCCGTCTACCGGGTTCCCGCGCCGACCACGCGCCGGGTGCCACCCGTCGTGCTCACCCTGCGCAGACTCCCGAACCCCCGGCTGACCGGGCTGGGTGCCGGGCTCTTCGCCGCCGCCACCATGTTCGTGATCGGATGCCTGGACGAGCTGCTGTTCGACGGTGAGCCCCTGGTCTACGGGGTGCTGTTCCTGCCGGTCAGTGCGTTGACCGCGCTCTGGGTGCGGACCGCCGATCTGGTGACCGCCCCGATCAGCGTGCCGATCGCCTTCGCCTTCGGCACCCTGCCGATCTCCGGCGGGACGGGCGGCTTCGGCGGGCAGACGATGGCCGTCGTCACCGCGCTCGCCGTGCAGGCGGGCTGGTTGTACGGCGGCACGCTCGTCGCCGGGGTCATCGCCTCCGTACGGAAGGTCCGCCAGATGGGCCGTCGGCAGCGCGCACGCGACGTGGCCACGCGCGGGGGCGGCGCGAGCCCGGGGGCCGAGGCCGGGGCAAAGGCGAAAGCGGGGACGGGGACCAAGGCCGGCGCAGGCGGGGCGGTCGCCCGCCGCGGCTGACGCCGAACAGACAAGCGCCGGACAGACAAGCGCCGGGCAGCTGTGTCGCTGTCCGGCGCTCGCATCCGTGGAATCCGTGGAATCCGGCGAATCCGTCTCAGCGCTCCGCGGCCATCATCGCGGCACCCACGATGCCCGCGTTGTTCTGGAGCTCCGCCGGCACGATCTCCGCCTTGATGCCCTCGATGAGCGGGATGAACTTGTCCGCCTTGCGGCTGACCCCGCCGCCGATGATGAACAGCTCGGGCGAGAACAGCATCTCCAGATGCGCCAGATACTTCTGCACCCGGTGCGCCCAGTGGTGCCAGCTCAGGTCGTGGTCCTCCTTGGCCTTCGTCGACGCGTGCTTCTCCGCGTCGTGGCCGTTCAGCTCCAGGTGACCCAGCTCGGTGTTCGGTACGAGCTTGCCGTCGATGAAGAGCGCGCTGCCGATCCCCGTACCGAAGGTCAGCAGGAAGACGGTGCCCTGACGGCCCTTGCCCGCCCCGAAGGTCATCTCCGCCACGCCCGCCGCGTCCCCGTCGTTGAGGATCGTGACGGGCAGATCCAGCCGGTCGCCGAGCAGCTTGCCGGCGTCCAGGTCGATCCACCCCTTGTCGACATTCGCGGCCGTGCGGACCACCGAGCCCGTGACGACCCCGGGAAAAGTGATGCCGACAGGGCCGGACCAGCTGAAGTGCTCGACCACCTCGACGACACAGTCGACCACCTCGTCAGGCGTGGCCGGCTGCGGGGTCAGCACTTTGTGACGCGGCTCTGCCAGCTCGCCGCGCTCCAGGTCCACGGGCGCGCCCTTGATGCCAGAGCCGCCGATGTCCACTCCGAAGACGTTCATGGACGCAACGTTACGGGGAGATGACCACGCTGAACTACTTCTTGGACAGGCTCGCGGCCTCGGCGCGCAGGTCACGGCGGAGTTCCTTCGGCAGCGAGAAGACGATCGACTCCTCGGCCGCCTTGACGATCTCGACGTCCGCGAAGCCGTGCCCCGAGAGCCATTCCAGGACACCCTCGACCAGGATCTCGGGGACGGACGCGCCGGAGGTGACACCGACCGTGGTGACGCCTGCCAGCCACGCCTCGTCGATCTCGTCGGCGGAGTCCACGAGGTGGGCGTCGCGGGAGCCCGCGCCGAGGGCGACCTCGACCAGCCGTACGGAGTTGGACGAGTTCTTCGACCCGACGACGATGACCAGGTCCGCGTCGGCGCCCATCTGCTTGACCGCGATCTGCCGGTTCTGCGTGGCGTAGCAGATGTCGTCGCTCGGCGGCGCGATGAGCAGCGGGAACTTCTCCTTGAGCTTGTCGACCGTCTCCATCGTCTCGTCCACGGAGAGGGTGGTCTGGGAGAGCCAGACGACCTTGGACTCGTCGCGCACCTCGACGTTGGCGACATCGTCGGGTCCGTCGACCAGCGTGATGTGGTCGGGGGCCTCGCCGGAGGTGCCGATGACCTCCTCGTGACCGTCGTGGCCGATCAGGAGGATGTCGTAGTCCTCACTCGCGAAGCGCACGGCTTCCTTGTGGACCTTGGTGACCAGCGGGCAGGTCGCGTCGATGGTCGCGAGTTTGCGGTCGGCGGCCTCGTCGTGGACGACGGGGGCCACGCCGTGCGCGGAGAACATGACGATCGATCCCTCGGGGACCTCCGCCGTCTCCTCGACGAAGATCGCGCCCTTCCTTTCAAGGGTCTGCACGACGTACTTGTTGTGGACGATTTCGTGGCGGACATAGATCGGCGCCCCGTACTGCTCCAGGGCCTTCTCCACGGCGATCACGGCACGGTCGACGCCGGCGCAGTAACCACGGGGCGCGGCGAGCAGGACGCGTTTGCCGGCGCGGCGCGTGGCGTCTCCACTCGGGGTGGCGGCGGGCGGCGGGCTGGGCGTAGCAGTCATGCCCACCATCGTAAGGCCGCCCAGAAGAGGCGGAAGATCACCTGTCGGGCCGAGACTGGGCCTACGTGATCGACGGAGGGACGCGATGGCCGACAGCGGTGCGGGCGATGCGGACGGTTCGGACCCGTTCGCGGGTGACGGCGGCTTCAGTAGGAAGCCGGGTCCGGACGGTCCGGACGGTCCGGACGTGCGCTCGGACGGGCACGGCGGCGGGGCGGACTCTGTCGGCGGGCTGCGGCGGACTCTCGGGTTCCGCGACCTTGTCGTCTACGGGCTCCTCTTCATCGCACCCATGGCACCGGTCGGCGTGTACGGCACGCTCGACGCCAAGTCGCACGGGGCCGTGGCACTCGTCTATGTCTTCGCGACCGTCGCCATGGCGTTCACGGCGTTCAGTTACGCGCAGATGATCCGGGTCGCACCGCAGGCCGGTTCGGTCTTCGCGTACGCGCGCAAGGGGCTCGGTGAGGGGCCGGGGTTCATCGCCGGGTGGATGGCGATGCTCGACTATCTGCTGATCCCGGCCGTGGCGTATCTCTTCGCCGGCATCGCGATGGAGGCACTGGTGCCCTCCGTGGACCGGTGGATCTGGACCGGCATCGCCGTCGTGATCACCACGCTGCTCAATCTCTGGGGTGTACGGGCGGCCGCGCGTGTCGGCTTCTTCGTGCTCGCGATGGAGATCGTGGTGCTGATGGTGTTCGTGGTGTCGGCGATCGTGGTGCTCGTACGGGACGGGGCGACGCGCGGCTGGCTGTCACCGTTCACGGGCGACCTGAGCTTCTCCTTGACGGCGGTGCTGAGCGCGGTGTCGGTCGCCGTGCTGTCGTATCTGGGCTTCGACGCGATCGCCTCGTTCGCCGAGGAGGTGACGGGCGGCTCGCGGAAGGTGGCGCGGGCCGTCCTCTTCTGTCTGGCGCTGGCCGGTGTCCTGTTCATCGGGCAGACGTATCTCGTCGCTCTCCTCGAACCGCTCAGCTCGGCGGAGCTGGCGGCCGACCCGGTCAAGCAGGGATCGGCCTTCTACGACGCCGTGGACGCCTCCGTAGGAACGTGGCTGCACGACCTGGTCGCGGTGAGCAAGGCGATCGGTGCCGCGTTCGCCGCGCTGGCGGGACAGGCGGCCGCCGGACGGCTGCTCTTCGCGATGGGCCGCGAGCGGCGGCTGCCGCGGCTGCTGTCCCGTACGGACGGGGGGACGCCGCGCGTGGCGCTGCTGCTCGCGGCGGTGGTGACCCTGATCGCCGCCGTGTGGGCGGCCAGGCGCGACGACGGGCTCGACCATCTGGTGTCGGTGGTCGACATCGGGGCGCTGACGGCGTTCATCCTGCTGCACGCGTCGGTGGTCGGGTGGTTCGCGGTACGCCGCATGGAAGGCCCGCCACGGATCATGGCGCATGTGGTGCTGCCGGTGGTCGGCGCCGGCGTGCTGGTCGCGGTGATCGTGGAGGCGTCGGGGACGGCGCAGGTGGTGGGCGCGATCTGGCTGGCGGTGGGGCTGGTGGTGCTGGCGATCCAGTGGCGTCGGCGCGCGGTGACGCCGAAGGCGCCGTAGGTCGGCGCAGGCTTCGTGGGTTCACCAGGGTCCGTGGGTTCCATCGGCTCTGCGGGTTCGGCCGGCTCCGTACCTTCCGGCGTGGGCCGCGTTGTCGGAGGCGGCCGATACGCTCGACCGCATGGCTCTCAACACGTCCGCGGAGACCCCGCTGCCCGTCGGCGAGGTGTCACGCCTCATCGGCGGCTGGATCGACCGGCTCGGCGGCATCTGGGTCGAGGGACAGATCACGCAGCTGTCGCGCAGGCCCGGTGCCGGGGTCGTGTTCCTGACGCTGCGTGACCCGTCGTACGACATCTCCGTGAGCGTCACCTGTTATCGGCAGGTCTTCGACGCGATCGCCGACGTCGTGTCCGAGGGCGCGCGGGTCGTGGTGCACGCGAAGCCGGAGTGGTACGCGCCGAGGGGGCAGCTGTCGCTGCGGGCCACCGAGATAAAGCCGGTCGGCATCGGCGAACTGCTCGTCAGGCTGGAGCAGTTGAAGAAGTCCCTGGGCGCCGAGGGGCTGTTCGCCGCCGATCGCAAGCGGCCGCTGCCCTTTCTGCCCCAGCTGATCGGGCTCGTCTGCGGGCGGGCGTCGGCGGCCGAACGGGACGTGCTGGAGAACGCGCGGCGGCGCTGGCCCGCCGTCCGCTTCGAGGTGCGCAACACCGCCGTGCAGGGGGTCAACGCGGTGAGCCAGGTCGTCCAGGCGGTCAAGGAGCTGGACGATCTGCCCGAGGTCGACGTGATCGTCGTGGCGCGCGGCGGAGGCAGCGTGGAGGATCTGCTGCCGTTCTCGGACGAGCAGTTGGTACGGGCGGTGGCCGCCTGCCGTACGCCCGTCGTCTCGGCGATCGGCCATGAGCCCGACTCCCCGCTGCTGGACCTCGTCGCCGACGTACGGGCGTCGACGCCCACCGACGCGGCGAAGAGGATCGTGCCGGACGTGGGTGAGGAGCTGGACCGGGTGCAGGCGCTGCGGGACCGGGCGCTGCGGACGGTCCAGGGGCTGCTCGACCGCGAGGAGCGCGGGCTCGCCCACGCGCTGGCGCGGCCGGTGATGGAGCGGCCCCACCGGATGGTGGACGAGCGTGAGGGCGAGATCGACGCGCTGGTCGACCGCAGTCGGCGGGTGCTGCGGCATCTGCTGGACCGCGCGGACTCGGAGCTGTCGCACACCCGGGCGCGCGTGGTCTCGCTGTCGCCGGCGGCGACGCTGGAGCGGGGATACGCCGTGCTGCAGCGGCCGGACGGGGCGGTGGTCCGCGCCGCGTCGGAGGTCTCGGCGGACCAGGAGCTGCGGGCCAGGGTGGCGGAGGGCGAGTTCACGGTGCGGGTCACCGAATGAGCGGCGGGCACGGAGGTTCGGCCCGTACTCGCGCACGCGCCTCCTCACGCGCCTCCTCACGCGCTTCCTCACGCGTCGCTTCGCGCGTTTCTTCACGTATTTCGTTGTCGGATTTCGTTGTCGTAGACCGTACGTAGGGTGGAACACATGGCCAAGACGGACAGCGGGACAGCAACGGCCGCCGGCGCGGACGCGCCCGGCTACGAGCAGGCACGGGACGAGCTGATCGATGTCGTACGGCGCCTGGAGACCGGCGGTACGACGCTGGAGGAGTCGCTGGCCTTGTGGGAGCGGGGCGAGGAGCTGGCCAAGGTCTGCCGCCGCTGGCTGGACGGCGCGCGTGCCCGTCTGGACGCCTCGCTGGCCGACCCGGCGCCCGACCCCGACCCCGAGGCCTGATGGCTGGGGGCTGAGCGAGCGGCCGTCGGTCGGCGTCGGGAAGATCGACCGGACGCCCTAACCGGACGCCCCAATACCAACAGTGTGTGAAGCGAGTCACGACGGCCCCGGATTTAGTTGAAAGTTAATACATCGAGGCGTACGTTGGCGACGTCCTTTGATCGATCGTTTGGTCGGTCAGTCCGTCCCGGAAGGTACGCCCCCATGTCTTTCGTCCTTGACTCCGCAGCCCAGGATCTCCTCTTCCGCGAGGCCCACACCGCCAACACGTTCACCGACGAGCCGGTGACCGAAGAGCAGATTCAGGCGATCTACGACCTGGTGAAGTTCGGCCCCACCGCCTTCAACCAGACACCGCTGCGCGTCGTCCTGGTCCGCTCCGCCGAGGCCCGCGAGCGCCTCGTCCAGCACATGAGCGACGGGAACAAGCCCAAGACGTCCACGGCCCCGCTGGTCGCGATCTTCGCCGCGGACAACGAGTTCCACGAGGAACTCCCGCACCTCTTCCCGGTGTTCCCCGCCGCCAAGGACGCGTTCTTCTCCGAGCGTCCGGTGCGTGAGCAGAACGCCGGAATGAACGCCGCGCTCCAGGCCGCGTACTTCATCGTCGGCATCCGTGCCGCCGGTCTGGCCGCGGGCCCGATGACCGGCTTCGACCACGCCGGCGTCCAGAAGGAGTTCCTGGACGGCGACCACACACCCCTGATGATCGTGAACATCGGCAAGCCCGGCGAGGACGCCTCGCGCCCGCGCGCCCCGCGCCTGGCCTTCGACGAGGTCATCACCACCGTCTGAGCCACGGAGAACGGCACACACGACGAGGCCGCCGCCCCCGGCAGGGG
>NZ_JBHUUW010000089.1:0-28886 GCF_042670825.1 Streptomyces sp. NPDC057137
CGGGTACGCGGCCCGCCCGACGCTTCGAGGAACCTTCGCGCCCGTGCTAGTCGGCGCGGAGCAGGCTCGGCTTGAGGTCCTTGAAGCGGCCGAGGAGGCCGTTCACGAACGACGGTGAGTCGTCGGTGGAGAACTCCTTGGCGAGCTGTACGGCCTCGTCGATCACCACGGCGTCGGGCGTGCCGTCCACCCACACCAGTTCGTACGTGCCCAGCCGCACGATGTTCCGGTCGACGACCGGCATCCGGTCGAGCGTCCAGCCCACCGAGTAGGTGGTGATGAGTTCGTCGATCCGCTCCGCGTACCGCGCGTAGCCCTCGACGAGTTCCATCGTGTATTCGCTGACCGGCGGCTGGCGGTCGTCGGTCCGGGCGTGCCGAAGCCAGTCCGCGAGGACCGTCTGCACGGGCGCCCCGCGCTGGTCGGCCTCGAAGAGGATCTGGAAGGCGCGCTTACGGGCCTTGTTGCGGGCAGCCACGGTTAGCTGTTCACCCGGCCGAGGTACTCACCGGAGCGCGTGTCGACCTTGATCTTCTCGCCGGTCGTGATGAAGAGCGGGACACCGATCTCGTAACCGGTCTCCAGCTTCGCGGGCTTGGAGCCGCCGGTGGAGCGGTCGCCCTGCACACCGGGGTCGGTGTGCTCGATGACCAGTTCGACGGCGGCGGGCAGCTCGACGTAGAGCGCGCTGCCCTCGTACATCGCCACCGTGGCCTCGAAGCCCTCCAGGAGGAAGTTCGCGGCGTCGCCGACGACCTCCCGGCTGACGTGGATCTGGTCGTAGGTGCCCATGTCCATGAAGACGAAGTACTCGCCGTCCATGTATGAGAACTGCATGTCGCGGCGGTCGACGCTGGCCGTCTCGACCTTCACGCCGGCGTTGAAGGTCTTGTCGACGACCTTGCCGGAGAGCACATTCTTCAGCTTGGTGCGCACAAAGGCCGGGCCCTTGCCAGGCTTGACGTGCTGGAACTCGACGACGGACCAGAGCTGGCCAGAGTCGAGCTTGAGCACCATGCCGTTCTTGAGGTCGTTCGTGGAAGCCACGGTTGCGGAATCTCCTGGACTGAAGCTGGGTGGGACCACGGGTGCGCGCCACCGGCGCGACCGGCAAAAGCTTGCCGGAGCACTAGAGCGCGAGCAGTTCCTTGGTCGTAATGGTGAGTAGCTCGGGTCCGCCGTCCGCCTCGGGGCGGACGACGAGCGTGTCATCGATCCGGACACCGCCCCGGCCCGGGAGGTGGACCCCCGGTTCGACGGTGACCGGCACACAAGCGTCCAGTTTACCCATGGCAGCGGGTGCCAACTGCGGGTCCTCGTCGATTTCGAGCCCCACACCGTGTCCGGTACGGGCCGCGAGCCCTTCGCCGTACCCCGCCGACTCCAGCGGCTGACGGGCCGCGCGGTCCACGTCGCGGTAGGCGGTACCGGGCGTCAGAGCCTCCCGACCTGCCCGTTGTGCGGCGAACACCAGGTCGTACAGGTCGATCTGCCAGTCCGCGGGCGACGAGCCGATGACGAAGGTGCGGCCGATCTCGCAACGGTATCCGTGGTAGTTGGCGCCGAGGCGAACGGAGAGGAAATCTCCCTCCTCGACCCTGCGGTCCGAGGGCGAGTGGCCGGGGCGGCCCGCGTTCGGCCCGGTGGCGACGGAGGTCCGGAAGGCCGGTCCGTCGGCGCCGTGGTCGACCAGGCGGCGCTCCAGTTCCAGGGCGAGATGGCGTTCGGTGCGGCCGACGAGGATCGATTCGAGCAGTTCGCCGAGTGCCTGGTCGGAGATCTCGGCGGCGATCCGCAGTTGGGAGATCTCCTCCTCGTCCTTGACCGTCCGCTGCTGTTCCACGGTGCGGCCGAGGTCGGCGAGGAGGAGCCGGGGCGCCACCGAGCGGATGGCGCGGTGGCGGGCGACGGTCAGATGGTGTTCCTCGACGGCGAGGGTCCGGGCCGTGGCCGGGTCGAGGAGGTCCGCGGCGGCGACGGCCGGATCGCCTGTCGCGGTGGGCAGCACGCTGAGCCGCAGCCCGTCGTCGGGGCGGCCGTCGCGGCGGCCGTCCGCGGGGTCGCCGGTGGGGGTGCGGGGGCAGAGCAGTACGTCGCGCTGGTCGGCGACGCCGAGCAGCAGGACGGCGCCCGGTGGCGCGCCGCCGGCGAGATAGCGGACGTTGGCGGGCAGTGACACCAGGGCGGCATCGCTGCCGGCCGCGGAGCACCGGTCGCGCAGCCGCCCGCGACGGACCGCATACACCTCTGACATGTATCGAGCCTATGAGCGCGGGCCCGGCTCGGCGCGGCCTGCGCGTCCGACCGGGGCGGGGGCGCCGAGGGGGTGGTGCCCCGCGTGCCCGCTACCAGGCCGGTGGGCTCGCGATCGAGCGGGCGAGTACGTCGTCCAGTACCCGGGCCGTCGTCTCGACGTCGTACTTCGAGTTGTCGATGATCGGCAGTCCGGAGCCGTACCAGCCGGCCATCCGGCCGTGGATGCCCGCCACCTCCTCGTCCGAGAGCCTGCGGTTGCCGCTGCGCTCCGCGTTCCGCTCCAGGACGATCTCCAGGCCGGGCAGCAGGACCACGGGCAGCAGGCCGGGGCCGACGTGGCGCTTCCAGCCGCCGAGTCCGACGACCGGGCGGTCCGGGAAGACCGCGTCGTCGAGGATGCAGGAGATCCCGTTGGCGAGGAAGTTACGGGCGGCGAAGCCGCAGGTGCGGCGGGCGAGGCGGTACTGGGCCTCGGAGTGCTCGTTCCAGCCCGACTGCGGGTCGGCGAAGCCGGAGCAGACCCATTCGCGTACGTCGTCGAGGCTGATGTGCGCGGTGGGGACCTGACGGCGGGCCGCCCAGTGCCGGGCGACGGTCGTCTTGCCCGCGCCGGCGGGGCCGATCAGCAGGACGGCCAGCGTGGCGGCGCCCGTACCGCTGTCGGCGAGGTGCGGCACGGGTATGGGAACCGGTCCGCCCGGCGGCAGTTGGACGTGCCCGGTCGTGTCCGGCGGCGGTGGGGCCGGTGGGCCCTGCGGGGGCACGGGCGCCTGCGGGATCCGCTGGGGGCCGGTGGACCGGCCGGCCGGCGGCGGCCCCTGCGGCGGACGCGGTCCACCGCGCTGAGGCGGTCCACCGGGCTGAGGCGGTCCGCCCTGCGGGTGCTGATGGGGGTGGTGCGGGTGCTGGTGCGGTGCGCCGGGCTGAGGCGGTCCCTGGTGCCCGCCCGGGGGCGGCTGGGCGCCGTACGGCGCCGCGCCCGGTACGGGTGGCTGCCCGTGGGGCGCGGGAGGGCCGGCCGGTGGGCCGGAGTGCGGTGCGCCGTGCGGTGGCGGACCGAGGGGCGGGGAGCCGTGCGCCCACGTGCCCGCGCCCTGCCCGCCCGCTCCGTGCGCCGAACCATGGGGAGGCGGCAGCGGAGCCCCCACTGCGTGCTGCATCCGGTGCCACTCCGTCTCGTACGTCTGACGCTGATCGCTCGGCCGCCCGGCCGACTTGCCTTCGAACGGTACCGTTCCCGGCCGCCTCCGTAAGAACGCCGGAAGCCCGCTCCGAGTGCCCGCCCGCCCGTTCGGGCTTTCCCGTCAGCCGTCGTCAGCCGTCCAGTTCCTCGGCGACGGCGCGCAGCGCCAGTCGGTACGAGCCGATGCCGAACCCCGCGATCGTGCCACTGGCGACCGCCGCGACGACCGACGTGTGGCGGAATTCCTCGCGTGTGTACGGGTTCGAGATGTGCACCTCGATCAGCGGCGCGGTGCGCTGCGCCGCGGCGTCCCGCATTCCGTACGAATAGTGGGTGAAGGCCCCGGGGTTGAGCACGACCGGGATCGATCCGTCGGCCGCCTCGTGCAGCCAGCGGATCAGCTCGCCCTCGTCGTTCGTCTCGCGTACGTCGACCGCCAGACCCAGCTCCTTGCCCGTCGACTGGCAGGTCTCCACAAGACCGGCGTACGAGACGGAGCCGTAGACGTCCGGTTCGCGGGAACCGAGGCGGCCCAGGTTGGGGCCGTTGAGCACCAGGACCCGACGGGTCACTCGGACACCTCCCCGAACGCGGCGAGCAGCACGGCCGGGTCCGGTCCCTCCAGCACGGTCGGCTTGGCCAGACCGTCCAGGACGATGAAACGCAGCAGGTCACCGCGGGACTTCTTGTCGACCTTCATGGTCTCCAGCAGCTTGGGCCACTGGTCGCCGCGGTAGGTCAGCGGCAGTCCCACGGACTTCAGGACGGCGCTGTGCCGTTCGGCCGTGGCGTCGTCGAGCCGGCCCGCGAGACGGCCCAGTTCGGCGGCGAAGACCATGCCGATGGAGACGGCCGCGCCGTGCCGCCATTTGTAGCGTTCGTTCTTCTCGATGGCGTGGGCGAGCGTGTGGCCGTAGTTGAGGATCTCGCGTACGCCGGACTCCTTGAGGTCGTTGGACACGACCTCGGCCTTGACGCGGATGGAGCGCTCGATCAGCTCGGCGGTGTGCGGCCCGGCGGGCGAGCGGGCGCCTTCGGGGTCGGACTCGACCAGTTCGAGAATGGCCGGATCGGCGATGAATCCCGCCTTGATGATCTCGGCCATGCCGCTCACGTAGTCGTGCACGGGCAGCGAATCGAGCGCCGCGAGGTCGCAGAGCACCCCGGCGGGCGGATGGAACGCGCCGACGAGGTTCTTGCCCTCGGCGGTGTTGATGCCGGTCTTGCCGCCGATCGCCGCGTCGACCATGCCGAGGACGGTCGTCGGTACGGCGATCCAGCGCACGCCGCGCAGCCAGGTCGCCGCGACGAAGCCCGCGACATCGGTGGTGGCGCCGCCGCCGACGCCGACGATGACGTCGCTGCGGGTGAAGCCGGTCTGTCCGAGGGCCTTCCAGCAGTAGGCCGCGACCTCGACGGTCTTGGCCTCCTCGGCGTTCGGCAGCTGGATGGCGACCGCCTCGTACCCCTGGTCCGCCAGGTCCTGGCGCAGCGTCTCGCCGGTCTCGGCGAGCGACTCCGGGTGCAGCACGGCGACGCGCTTGGCCTGGGTGCCGATGAGTACGGGCAGCTCACCCAGCAGCCGCCGGCCGACCAGCACCTCGTACGGGTCGTGGCCCGCGGTGCCGCCGACCTGGATACGGGTGACCGGCTGGTCCTGGTCCGTCGTCATGCGTGGTTCTCCTTGCCGGGTGCCTTGCCGGGGGTGGCGGACGGATCGGCGTCCGGGGCGGCTCCGGGGACGGCCGCCGCGCCCAGGTCCAGCGCCTCGATGACCGCTTCGGCGACCTCTTCCGGTGCCCGCTCGTCGGTCGGGACGACCGCGCGCGCGACCTCCGTGTAGAGGGAGCGCCGCTCCTCCATCAGCAGCTTCCACTGCTGGCGGGGGTTGATGGCGAGCAGCGGGCGGGCCAGGCCCAGACCGGTGCGCCGGACCGCCTCGTTCGCCTCCATGGAGAGATAGACGACGGGCAGGCCCGCGAGCAGTTCACGGGTGTCCTCGTCGAGGACCGCTCCGCCGCCGAGCGCGACGACACCGGAGTGTTCGGCGAGCGCGGTCCGTACGGCGGCCCGCTCCAGCTCGCGGAAGTGCTGCTCGCCGTCGTCGAAGAAGATGTCCGAGATCTCGCGGCCCTCGGCGGCGACGATGTCCGCGTCGGTGTCCCGGTAGCCGGTGTCGAGGCGTTCGGCGAGCAGCGCGCCGACAGTGGTCTTGCCGACGCCCATGGGGCCGACCAGGACGATCTGCGGACCGCTCATCGGATCACCAGGTTCTCAAGGTACGACTCGACGTTGCGCCGGGTCTCCGGGACGCTGTCGCCGCCGAACTTCTCGGCCACGGCGTCCGCGAGGGTCAGCGCGACCATGGCCTCGGCGACGATGCCCGCCGCGGGGACCGCGCAGACGTCGGAGCGCTGGTGGTGCGCCTTGGCGGGCTCACCGGTGGCGACGTCGATGGTGGCGAGCGCGCGGGGCACGGTCGCGATGGGCTTCATCGCGGCCCGTACGCGCAGCAGTTCACCGGTCGTCAGACCGCCCTCGGTGCCGCCGGAGTGGCCCGAGGCGCGCCTGATGCCGTCGTCGGTGATCAGGATCTCGTCGTGCGCCTGGGAGCCGGGCACCCGGGCGAGGCCGAAGCCGTCGCCGATCTCGACGCCCTTGATGGCCTGGATGCCCATGAGGGCGGCGGCGAGCCGGGCGTCGAGCCTGCGGTCCCAGTGGACGTGCGAGCCGAGGCCGACGGGCACGCCGTACGCCAGCACCTCGACCACGCCGCCGAGGGTGTCACCGTCCTTGTGGGCCTGGTCGATCTCGGCGACCATCGCCTCGCTCGCCTCGGGGTCCAGGCAGCGCACGGGGTCGGCGTCGAGCCGCTCCACGTCGCCGGGGGTCGGGTACACGCCGTACGGGGCCTTGGCGGTGGCCAGTTCGACGACATGGGACACGATCTCGATCCCGGCCGTCTCCTTCAGGTACGAGCGTGCGACCGCGCCGAGCGCGACCCTGGCCGCCGTCTCCCGGGCGCTCGCGCGCTCCAGGATCGGCCGGGCCTCGGACGCTCCGTACTTCTGCATGCCCGCGAGGTCGGCGTGGCCGGGGCGCGGGCGGGTCAGGGGCTCGTTACGGGCGAGCCCGGCCAGGATCTCGGGGTCGACCGGGTCGGCCGACATGACCTGTTCCCACTTGGGCCACTCGGTGTTGCCGACCATGATCGCGACCGGCGATCCCATGGTCAGTCCGTGCCGTACGCCGCCGAGGAAGGTGACCTCGTCGCGCTCGAACTTCATGCGCGCGCCGCGTCCGTAGCCGAGGCGCCGCCTCGCGAGGTGATCGCCCACGATCTCCGTGGTGATCGGCACACCCGCCGGAAGGCCCTCCAGCGTCGCGACGAGTGCGGGGCCGTGCGACTCCCCCGCTGTCAGCCAGCGCAACCTGCTCAACGGTGCTCCTCGGTGATTCTCGACAACTTCGACGGTACGACTGCGGTACGCATCCTCGGGTCCCGATCCTGCCATGACCGGTCACCCGCTCCGTGACTCCGTCCAGCCTACGGATACCCGGGCGGGCGTCAGGCGTTGTGCGCCCCGAGCGCCTGTTCGCCGGCCTTGCGCATCACGGGGAGCGGGGCGGGCGCGCGGCCGGTCATCAGCTCGACCTGGAGGACGGCCTGGTGCACGAGGAGGTCGAGACCGCCGACCACGGGTCCGCCCCGGGCGGACCAGGCGGCGGCGAGCGCGGTGGGCCAAGGGTCGTACAGCACGTCGAAGAGGGTGCCGGGGCGGCCGGGGACGCGGAGCGCCAGTTCGTCGATGGCACCGGCGGGAGTCGTCGCGATCACCAGGGGCGCGCCGAGGGCTTCGGCCGCCTCCGACCAGTCGGCGATACGGACGTCGACACCGAGCCGTTCCCCCCAGCCGCGCATCTCGGCTGCGCGGGCCCGGCTTCGTACGTAGGCGGTGACGGGGCCCGTACAGATACGGGAGAGCGCGGCGAGCGCGGACGACGCGGTCGCCCCGGCGCCGAGGACGGCCGCCGACTCCACCTCGGTGACGCCACGCTCGCGCAGGGCGGCGAGCATGCCGGGGATGTCGGTGTTGTCACCGGTGCGACGGCCGTCGCCGTCGATGACGACGGTGTTGACGGCCTCCACCGACGCTGCCGTCTCGCCGATCCGGTCGAGCAGCGGGATGACGGCCCGCTTGAGCGGCATCGTCAGCGAGAGCCCGGCCCAGGACGGATCGAGCCCGGCCAGAAAGTCCGGGAGCTGTGCCTCGGTCACCTCGAAGCGGTCGTACGACCAGTGGGTGAGGCCCAGTTCAGCGTAGGCCGCCCGGTGCAGCACCGGGGAGAGCGAGTGCGCGATGGGTGAGCCGAGGACGGCCGCCCTGCGCCCGGAGGTACTAGTTGTTCCCATTCCTCTGTCGTTCGTTGAATTTTTCGACCAGCTTCTCGTGCTCGGCCAGGGTCTTGGTGAATTCGGTGGTCTTGCCGTCGATGGAGATGAAGTACATCCAGGCGCCCGAGTCCGGTGCCTTCGTGGCGTTCAGCGCGTCGGCGCCGGGATTTCCGATCGGCCCCGGCGGAAGCCCCTTGTAGAAGTACGTGTTGTACGGGTCGTCGTGATTCCTGATCTCCGAGACGGCGATGTCGATCTCGCTCTCGTTCTTCAGATAGTTGAACGTCGAGTCGAATTCGAGCTTCTGGTTGGTGTCGGTGTTCGTCGGCTTCAGCCTGTTGTAGACGACGGCCGCCATCTTCTTGAAGTCGTCGTGCGTCATGCCTTCGGCCTGCACCAGGCTCGCGATGGTGACGACATCGAGCGGCGAGTCCAGACCGAGCTTCTCGGCCGATCCTTCCAGGTCGTACTTCTTGTACTCCTGGTCGGAGCGGGCGACCATCTGCTTGAGGACGTCCTCCGGCTTGGTCTTCTCACCGATGTCGTAACGCGCGGGATAGAGGAATCCTTCGAGCGGATCCTTTATGTTCTTGTCGTCGTCGGCCCAGTCGGGCAGACCCAGTTTATCGACTTCCGCCTTGGCCACGTCCGCGGTCGTACCGGGGTCGAGCTTGAGCTTCATGTCGATGAATTCGTACACCTTGACGGCGCGCGTGCCCTCGGCGATCGTCAGCGAATTCAGGTTGGCCGGGTTGGTCATCAACTCGACCGCGGCCTTGGCCGACATTTCCTTCTTCATCGGGTAGACACCGGGCTGGATGGCGTTGCCCTTGGGGTGTTCACCGGCCGCGTCGACGAATGCCTGCGCGCTTTTGACCACGCCGGCCTTCTTCAGCAGGCCGCCCATCTCGGCGAGCCCGGCGTTCTTCGGGATCTCGACCTGGACGGAGCTCGTGCCGGTGCCCGCGAAGTCGGCCGGCGGGCCGAAGCGTTCCTGCCAGAACTGGTAGGCGTAGTACCCGCCGCCGGCCGCGCCGCCGACCAGGACGAGGGCGGCCACGAGGCAGGCGCTGCCACCGCGGCGCTTCTTCTTCGACTTGCCGCGGCGGTCACGTCCGCCGCCTCCGCCGCGCCGGCCGTCGTCCTCGTCGTCGTACTCGCGGTCGTCGTCCCCGTCACGGTCCCGGTCGTCGTCGCGGAGGCCGCGCTCGTCCCGGTCGTCGCGGTCGTCGCCGGTGAAGAAGGGGTGCGTCTCCTCGGGCTGCGGGCCGTCCCAGTCGTTCTCGGGCTGAGCCTGGGCCGGAGGCGGGGGCTCCGGCTGCCGGCGCCCCGGAGGGCGCGGCGGCGGGTACGCCTCGGAGGTGCCGTACCGGTCGGGGCTCTCGCCGCCGTAGCCGGCGCCTGCGCCCTGCTGGCCCGCGTAGGGGTCGCCCGGGTTCTCGCCGTACGGCATGGCCGCCTGCTGACCGGTGTCCCAACCGCCGTCGTACTGGGGGTTGTTGGGCTGCCCGCCGGCGTACTGCTGGTTGCCGTACTGCGGATCGTTGTACTGCTGCTGCGGGTACTGGGGCTGCTGGTGCTGAGGGTGTTGCTGTTGCTGAGGCGGCTGGTGCTGGGGGTGCTGCTGAGGCTGGTGCGGTTGCTGCCGCTGCTGCGCGTACTGCTGCTGCCCCGTGTCCCAACCGCCACCGTCGTACTGCAGGTCGTACTGCTGCTGGGGGTGTTGCTGCTGCGGGTACTGGGGCTGCTGAGGTTGCTGCGGCTGCTGCGCGTACTGCTGCTGCCCCGTGTCCCAGCCACCACCGTCGTACTGCGGGTCGTACTGCTGCTGCGGATGGGGCTGCTGAGCCTGGGCGTCGTAAGGAGTGCGGCCGTCGGCGGCCTGCTGCGCTCCCCACCCCTGGTCCCCGTACAAGGGATCCTCGGGGTGCCACGGTTCAGGGCCTCGGCCCCGGCCATAGTCAGTCATCGATCCCCTAGAGCCGCGAGGCGCCCGGTGCCGGGCACGGATGGCCCGGTGTCCCTGACGCCTCTCTCTGTGCGGCAGTTGTTCGAATCCCGCCGCATCGCGCGGAACGTTACCGTATCGCGATCAGACGACCTTCATCCGCGCATACAGATAACCGTAAGTATGTTCCGGTTTCGCCCGATCGGACGTCTCAGGTCTGAACGTGCACGCCCTCACCGGGCGGCGCACCCGAGGCTCTCTCGGACTCCAGCGCGTTCTGCAGGATGATGACGGCCGCCACCTGATCGATGACGGACCTGCCTTTCTTGGACTTCACACCCGAGGCGCGCAGTCCCTGGCCGGCGGTCACCGTGGTCATTCTCTCATCCACGAGCCGTACGGGGACAGGGGCGATACGACGGGCCACTTCCTCCGCGAAGGCCCGCACCTTGACCGCCGCCGGGCCCTCGCCGCCGCTGAGCGAGCGCGGCAGACCGACCACGACCTCGATCGGCTCGTACTCCTCCACCAGCGCGACGAGCCGCCGGTGGGCGGCCGGGACATCACGTCCCGGCACGGTCTCCACCGGTGTCGCGAGGACCCCGTCGGGGTCGCACGAGGCGACCCCGATCCGGGCGTCCCCGACGTCGACGGCCAGTCTGCGGCCCCGGCGCGCGAGCGCCGTCACGCCGGCACACCCTTAGCGACGACCTTCGCCACGTCCTCAGGCACGGGCCTCAGGCCGTCTCGGCGACAAGGCGCTCGACAGCGGCGACGGCGTCGCCGATGGCCGCCGGGTTCTGACCGCCGCCCTGGGCGACGTCCGGCTTGCCGCCGCCTCCGCCGCCGAGGGTCTTGGCGGCGGCGCGGACCAGTTCGCCTGCCTTGAGCCCGCGCTCACGGGCGGCCTCGTTGGTGGCGATGACCGTCAGCGGACGGCCGTTGGCCGTCGTGAACAGCGCGACGACGGCCGGCCGGCCACCGGTGATGCGCCCGCGCACGTCGAGCACCAGCCTGCGCAGGTCGTCGGCCGACGTGCCGTCCGGCACCTGGCCGGTGACCAGGGCCGTACCGCGTACGTCCTTGGCGCCCTCGACCAGCCCGGCGGCGGCGGCCAGCACCTTCTCCGCGCGGAACTTCTCGATCTCCTTCTCGGCGTCCTTCAGCTTGGCGAGCATGCCGGCGATCCTCTCCGGCAGTTCCTCGGAGCGGCCCTTGACCAGCTCCTGGAGCTGGGCGACGACGGTGTGCTCCTTGGCGAGGAAGTTGTACGCGTCCACGCCCACCAGAGCCTCGATACGGCGCACGCCGGAGCCGATCGAGGACTCGCCGAGCAGCTTCACCAGACCCAGCTGGGCGGTGTTGCGCACGTGCGTGCCGCCGCACAGTTCCTTGGAGAAGTCGCCGATGGTGACGACACGGACCCGCTCGCCGTACTTCTCGCCGAACTCGGCGATGGCGCCCTGCTTCTTGGCCTCGTCGATGGACATGACCTCGGCCTGGACGTCGAGTTCACGGGCGAGGACTTCGTTGATCTTCTGCTCGACGTCGGTCAGGACCGTGCCGGGTACGGCGGCGGGCGAGCCGAAGTCGAAGCGGAAGCGGCCCGGCGAGTTCTCGGAGCCGGCCTGGGCGGCCGTCGGGCCGAGGGCGTCGCGCAGCGCCTGGTGCGTCAGGTGGGTGGCGCTGTGGGCACGGGCGATGGCGCGCCGGCGCCGGGTGTCGATGGCGGCGAACGCGGCCGAGCCGACGGTCACTTCGCCGACCTGTACCGATCCCTTGTGCACGGAGACGCCGGGGACCGGCTGCTGGACGTCGCGCACCTGGATGACGGCGCCGGTGTCGAGCTTGATCCGGCCCTGGTCGGCGAGCTGGCCGCCGCCCTCGGCGTAGAACGGGGTGCGGTCGAGTACGACCTCGACCTCGTCGCCCTCGGTGGCGGCGGGCGACGGCAGGCCGTCGACGAGCAGGCCGACGATCCGCGACTCGCCCTCGGTGCTGCCGTAACCGGTGAACTCGGTGGTGCCCGAGGTGTCGGCGACCTCGCGGTACGCGGAGAGGTCGGCGTGGCCGGTCTTCTTGGCCTTGGCGTCGGCCTTGGCCCGGTCCCGCTGCTCCTTCATGAGCCGGCGGAAGCCGTCCTCGTCCACGGACAGGCCCTGTTCGGCGGCCATTTCGAGGGTGAGGTCGATCGGGAAGCCCCAGGTGTCGTGGAGCAGGAACGCCTTGTCGCCGGCCAGGACGGACCCGCCGGCGGCCTTGGTGTCGGTGACGGCGGTGTCGAGGATGTTGGTGCCGCCCTTGATGGCCTTGAGGAAGGCGGCTTCCTCGGCGAGGGCGACGGTCTCGATGCGCTTGCGGTCGGTGATCAGCTCGGGGTACTGCTCGCCCATGGCCCTGATCACCACGTCGAGCAGCTCGGCGACGACCGGCCCGGTGGCGCCGAGGAGCCGCATGTTGCGTACGGCGCGGCGCAGGATGCGGCGCAGGACGTAGCCGCGGCCCTCGTTGCCGGGGGTGACACCGTCGCCGATGAGCATCACGGAGGTGCGCATGTGGTCGGTGACGATACGCAGGGAGACGTCCGAGGCGGGGTCGGCGCCGTAGCGGACGCCGGTCAGCTCGGTGGCCTTGTCGATGACGGCCATCGAGGTGTCGATCTCGAACATGTTGTGGACGCCCTGGAGGACCATGGCGAGGCGTTCGAGGCCGAGACCGGTGTCGATGTTCTTGGAGGGGAGGTCTCCGAGGATCTCGAAGTCCTCCTTGCCCTCTCCCTCACCGCGCTCGTACTGCATGAAGACCAGGTTCCAGATCTCCACGTAGCGCTCGTCGTTGACGGCGGGGCCGCCCTCTTCGCCGAACTCGGGGCCGCGGTCGTAGAAGATCTCCGAGCAGGGTCCACAGGGGCCGGGCACGCCCATGGACCAGTAGTTCTCCTTCTTGCCGAGGCGCTGGATGCGTTCGGCGGGGAAGCCGACCTTGTCGGTCCAGATGTCGGCGGCCTCGTCGTCGTCCAGATAGACCGTGACCCACAGCTTCTCGGGGTCCAGGCCGTAGCCGCCGTCGGCCACGGAGCTGGTCAGCAGCTCCCAGGCGAGCGGGATGACGCCTTCTTTGAAGTAGTCACCGAAGGAGAAGTTGCCGCACATCTGGAAGAACGTGCCGTGCCGGGTGGTCTTGCCGACCTCTTCGATGTCCGGCGTACGGACGCACTTCTGGACGCTGGTCAGGCGCGGGGCGGGCGGCTTGACCTCGCCGAGGAAGTACGGCTTGAAGGGCACCATGCCCGCGGGGACCAGCAGCAGAGTCGGGTCGTCCGCGATGAGCGACGCCGAAGGGACGACGGTGTGACCGCGCTCCTCGAAGAAGCTCAGCCAGCGGCGGCGGATTTCGGCCGACTCCATCAGTGGTCCTCATTCCGGTTGTGCGGTGTACGCGAGTTGAATCGGTCGCTGTGTTCGTGATCGTGCTTGTCGTACCGGCGCTCCGCGCGGCCCTCGACGGCGAGGCGGCGGCTCACGGGGAGTTCGGGGTCGACGGGTGCGTCGAGCCCCAGCACCTCGCCCAGTTCGGACTCGCGCTGGGCCATGCCCACGCGGACGTCGAGTGCGAAGTCCTTGAGCCGGTGTCCGGCGTCGATCGCCTTGTTGGCCGCCTGCGCGGCAAGACTCTCGGGCGTCAACCGGCGGAGCTTGGTGTGGACCTTGGTGGTGGCCCACACACCGGCCGCCGCGCCCGCGGTGAACCAGAACGTACGGCGGAACATCGCTGCCTCAGCCCTTCTGCTTCCTGCTGCGTCGGGCGGACGGAACGGTCCTGCCCACGATCACCGTGCGCCTGCCGCGCGCGGCCGGTGCCGGTTCCCCGCGGTCGGCGGGTGCCGACTCGGCGGGGGCCTTGCGGCCCATCGCCCGCCGCACTCCGTAGCCGAAGGCCGCGACCTTCACCAGGGGCCCGCCGAAGGTCGACGCCACGGTCGTGGAGAGCGCCGACGCGTTGGAGGTGACCTCCTGGACGTCCGTCGCGATGGCGTCGACCCGGTCGAGCTGGGTCTGCGCCGCGCGTACGGTCGCCGACGCGTCCGCCAGCAGCGGTACGGCCTGGTCGGTCACGTCCGCCACGAGTTTGGTGGTCGCCTTGAGCGTCTGGGCCAGCCTCACGAGCACCACGGCGAGGAGGGTGACCAGAACTGCCCAGAAGACGGCCACCAGGATCCCGGCAACCTCTCCACCGGTCACGCTGCACCGCTCTCTGCTGGACCGTCCCCGCGGGTGCGGGGAACGTGTCGTTGTCGGCCGGCTCAGAACCGGGCGATCCTGGTCGGTCTTGAAAGTCGCCCCTCGACCCTATCGCGCCCCGAGCGGCTCCCCGTACCGCTTTACGGCGGTCCCGGACTCCGCCTCGTCCGCCGGGGCGGGGAGCGGCAGTTGGCACGGCGGATTGTACGCAGTGCTGCCGCGTGAGTACTCTGCGTGTCTCATGCGACCTGTCCCCGGCAATCTCCCCGCGGAGCTGAACCGGTTCGTGGGCCGTGCCGACGAACTGGCCGAGCTGGCACGTCTTCTCACCGAAGGCCGGCTGATCACCCTGGTGGGCGTGGGCGGTGTCGGCAAGACGCGACTGGCCGTGCACGCGGCCCGGTCCCTGCGGTCGGCGGGTCTGGAGAAACGCTACTGCGACGGTGTCTGGCTCGCCGAACTCTCCACGATCCGCGACCCCGGACTGCTCGACCACGCGCTCGTCGACGCCCTCCGCGTCACCGACCACAGCGGCCGGCCGCCCCGCGAGGTGCTGCGCACCCATCTCGCCGACCGGGACCTCCTGTTGGTGCTGGACGGCTTCGAGCAGCTCGTCGGCCCCTGCGCGGAGCTCGTACGGGATCTGCTGCGCCGCTGCCCCGGCCTCCAGGTGCTGGCGGCCGGGCGCCGCCCGCTCCGGCTGGAGGGCGAACGGACCGTCCCCCTGGCCCCGATGTCGGACACCGACGCGGCGCGCCTCTTCGCCGACCGGGCCGTCGCCATGGCGCCCGGGAACCGCCCTCTCGACGAACACGACGACGCCGTACGGGAGTTGTGCCGCCGTCTCGACGGCATCCCGCTCGCGCTGGAACTGGCCGCCGCCCGGCTGCGCGCCCTGTCCGTCGACCAGATCCTGCGGCGGATCGACGACCGCTTCCAGCTGCTCACCGGCGGCTCGCGCGGCGAACTGCCGCGCCATCGCACGCTCCGTACCGCGATCGGCTGGAGCCATGAACTGTGCACCCCGGCCGAACGGCTGCTGTGGGCGCGGCTCTCTGTCTTCGCCGGGCCCTTCGACCTGGAGGCCGTCGAGTACGTGTGCGCCGGCCCCGACCTGCCGGACGAGAGCGTGCTGGACGTGCTCGGCGAACTGATCGCCCAGTCCGTCGTCGTACGCGAGGAGTCACCCGCCGGGCCGCGCTACCGGATGCTGGACACGGTGCGCGCGTACGGCGCCGAGTGGCTGGACGCCCTGGCGGACGCCGACCGGATGCGCAGGAGACACCGCGACTGGTACATGGGCCTGGCCACCTGGTGCGAGCTGGACTGGTTCAGCCCCCGGCAGGCGGAGATCGCCGCCTGTGCCGACAGCGCGCTGCCCGATCTGCGCGCCGCCATCGAACTCTGTCTGGAGACGGAGGGCGAGGCCTATCTGGGCCGGCATCTGGCGGGCACGCTCTGGTTCTACTGGGCGGGCTGCGGCCGGCTCACGGAAGGGCGGCACTGGCTGGACCGGGTGCTCGCGCCGGCCGCCCGGCACGACGAGTCACCGAAGGACAGGGACGGACACGACGGGTCACGGCTCAAGGCGCTGTGGGTGCTGGGCTATGTGGCGATCCTCCAGGGGGACAACACGGCCGCGGTGCGGGCTCTGTACGAGTGCCGGGGAGAGGCCGCCCGTACGGGAGACGCCCTCGCGCACACGTACGCGGTGCACCGGCTGGGCTGTCTCGCGCTCCTCTCCGGTGACATGCCACGCGCGGAACGCCTCCTCCGCTCCGCACTCGGCGCGTACCGCGAACTGGGCGAGATCAACAGCAACGTGCTGATGGGCCAGGCGGAGCTGGCCCTCTCGCTGGTCTTCCAGGGCGACCTCGACGCGGCGGTGGCGCTGTGCGCCGACGTACGGGAGATCTGCGAGGACAGCGGCGAACGCTGGGCCCGGTCCTACGCGCTCTACGTCCACGCGTACGCGGCCTGGACGCGCGGCCGGCTCGGCGAGGCGCGCGCCCTGCTGGCCGAGTCCGTCGCCATCCACCACATGTTCAACGATCTGGTCGGTCTGGTGCTGGCGATGGAGCTGATGGCCCTGCTGACCGCGGGCGAGGGGGACCCGGCGGAGGCCGCGGTGCTCCAGGGCGCCGCCGCCCGGCTCTGGCAGTCGGTGGGGGCCCCACTGTTCGGCTCGCCCACCTTCGGGGCGCCGCACGAACAGTGCGAACGGCGGGCGACGGAGCTGCTGGGGCGCGAGCGGTACGACGCCCATGTGGCTGAGGGACGCGCCCTGTCGCCGGCGGCAGCCGTCGAGCGCGCGCTGGCCGGGCCGAGCGGGAGACCCGTACCGCCGCGTCAGCTGTCGGGCGACCGCAGGCCGGGGCCCCCGCGCGGGACGGACCGGGAAACGCGAGAGCCCGCCGGCTCCCCCGGCCAGATCGGCGGGGAAGCGGCGGGCTGAAGCGCGGTCGCTCGCGCGAACCACACCCGGATCAGTGAGCGATCAGCGGGCGTAGTACTCGACGACGAGCTGCTCGTCGCAGATGACCGGGATTTCCTTGCGCAGCGGGTCACGGTCCAGACGGAACGCCAGCGCCTTCAGGTTGACCTGGAGGTAGCGCGGGGTCTCGCCGTCCGTGTCGTAGCCACCCTCGCGGGCGACCTGGAACGGAACCTTCTCGCGGCTGCGCTCACGGACCATGATGACGTCGTCGGGACGGACGCGGAACGACGGCTTGTCGACCTTGCCGCCGTTGACCTCGATGTGGCCGTGGACGACCATCTGACGGGCCTGGTAGATGGTGCGGGCGATGCCCGAACGCAGGACCAGGGCGTCGAGACGACGCTCCAGCTCGACGACCAGGGCCTCGCCGGTCTTGCCGCCGGCCTTGCGGGCGCGGTCGTAGGCGCGGGCCATCTGGCGCTCGCTGATGTCGTACTGAGCACGCAGACGCTGCTTCTCGAGCAGACGGACCTTGTAGTCACTGTTCTGCTTGCGGCCGCGGCCGTGCTCGCCCGGCGGGTAGGGACGGGCCTCGAAGTACTTCACGGCCTTCGGCGTCAGCGCGATACCGAGCGCGCGTGACTTCTTGACCTTGGGACGCGACTGGTTAGGCACGTTCTCCAGACCTCCGTTGTAGGTTAGGTTAGGCTCACCTTACTCAAAGGAGATCGCATGTCTCGTCGCCCTGGGAACACCACACGCATCACAGACAGTCTCGACGCGCAGGGCATCGATACGACGGAGGTCCGATCAGCTCATGGTCAGCCGCGTCCCAGCGGGCTTGAAATCGCGCGGATGCCGTCAGCAGCCGAGCGCACACGAACTCTCGTACAGAGTACATGCTCAAGTGTGCTGCTCCTCCCGGGCCTGGACGCCCTGCGACCGGACCAGCTGATGCCCGACGCGCGGACCGTGGACACCGAGGGTGACGTGCTGCTGGCCTTCGCCGCGGACTCCCCCGTCGTCAGGGCGGCGACGCACGCGCAGGCCGACGAGCTGCCCGTGGTGCTGGAGATCACCGATGTCGCGCCGGTCTCCGTGCCCCACCGTATCCGGGGCCGCGCCTGGGTCTCCGGCTGGCTGACGCGGGTGCCCGGCGCGGCCGAGCCCGGCCGGACGACGCTGCGGCTGGAGGTCGGCGAGGCGTACGTGGACGACCTGTGGGGCGCCGAGTCGGTGGAGGCGGACGAGTTCGCCGCGGCCGTACCGGACCCGCTGTCGGAGCACGAGGCCGAACTGCTCCAGCATCTGCACGCCGCGCACAGCGGGGAGGTGCGGATGCTGCGCTCGCTGCTCGGCGGGCGGACCGGCGGGACGGCGGCCGTACCGGTCGGTGTGGACCGCTTCGGGCTCCGGGTGCGCTTCACGGGCGTCAACTGCTTCGACGCCCGCTTCGACTTCCCCGAGCCGGTACGTGATGTGGCCGAACTGCGCCGCGCCATGCACGCGCTCTTCGAGGCCGCGGGCCGCTGAGCCCCGCCGGGTCCATCGGCTCAGTTCGAGGGGGCGTCGCCGCGCAGGCGTGTCCGGACCTTCTCGACCACGTCCGCGTACCGCGCCTCCGCGCCGTACCGCGTCGGTGTGTAGTACTGCTTGCCCCGCACCTCGTCCGGGAGGTACTGCTGCGCGGCGATACCTCCCGGCACGTCGTGCGGATAGACGTACCCCTGCGCGTGACCGAGCTTGGCCGCGCCCTTGTAGTGGCCGTCGCGCAGATGCGGCGGTACGGGACCGGCCAGCCCCTTCTTCACGTCCTCCAGGGCGGCGGAGATCGCGAGCGTCGCCGCGTTCGACTTCGGGGCCAGCGCCAGCGCGATGGTGGCGTGGCTGAGGGTGAGAGCGGCCTCCGGGAAGCCGATCATCGCCACGGCCTGGGCCGCCGCGACGGCGGTGGGCAGGGCCGTCGGGTCGGCGAGGCCGATGTCCTCGCTGGCCGAGATCATCAGCCGGCGGGCGATGAACCGGGGGTCCTCGCCCGCCTCGATCATGCGGGCCAGATAGTGCAGGGCCGCGTCCACGTCGGAGCCGCGGATCGACTTGATGAGGGCGCTCGCCACGTCGTAGTGCTGGTCGCCGTCGCGGTCGTACTTCACCGCCGCGCGGTCGACGGTCTCCTCCACCGTCGCGAGGCTGATCTCCTTCTCGCCCTTGGAGATCGCGGCGCCGGCCGCCGCCTCCAGGGCGGTCAGGGCCCGCCGGGCGTCTCCCCCGGCGATCCGCAGCAGATGCGCCTCGGAGTCGTCGGGCAGGGAGACCGCGCCGCCGAGGCCGCGCTCCTCGGTGAGCGCGCGCCGCAGCAGGGCGCGCAGGTCGTCGTCGGTGAGCGGCTCCAGCGTCAGCAGCAGGGAGCGCGAGAGCAGGGGGGAGATGATCGAGAAGTACGGATTCTCGGTGGTGGCCGCGATCAGGGTGATCCAGCGGTTCTCCACGGCGGGCAGCAGGGAGTCCTGCTGGGCCTTGCTGAAGCGGTGGATCTCGTCCAGGAAGAGGACGGTCTCCTTGCCGAAGCCGCCGGAGGCACGCCGGGCGCCGTCGATGACGGCGCGGACCTCCTTGACGCCCGCGGTGATCGCCGACAGCTCGACGAAACGCGCGTCGGTGGCCTTGGAGACGACATAGGCGAGCGTCGTCTTGCCCGTGCCGGGCGGGCCCCAGAGGAGCACCGACGAGGGTCCCGCCGGGCCCCTGCCCTGGGCGGCCTGTTCGACCAGTCGCCGCATCGGGGAGCCGGGCTTCAGCAGATGCCGCTGGCCGACGACCTCGTCGAGGACGCGCGGGCGCATCCGTACAGCGAGCGGGCTGCTGGACGGGTCCTTCTCCTGGCGGTCTTCGGCCGCTGCGGTAAAGAGGTCGGGCTCCACGTGTTGAACCCTATGTCAGCCCACTGACAGCGCGACGGCGCCGTCAGCTGGTCCAGAAGTCCCACCAGCGGGTCAGGATGAGCATGCCGATGATCCCGATCCACAGAACGGGCAGCACCCAGTGGAACTCCCCCAACGCGCCGCGCAGCCACCGAGGCGCCGGGATGATCCCGCGGGTGACGTTGTGCGTCGTGACGTAACTGAACATCACGATCGTCGCCACCCACGCGAGACAGCACCACAGGCACAGCGAGTTGATGTTGTAGAGCGACTGGTACTGAAGCCAGGTGCAGAAGCCGACTCCGAACAGCATCCCGGCGTTCAGACCGAGCCAGAACCACCGCCGGTACCGCGCCCCCGCCAGCAGTCCCAGCCCCACACACACCACGACCGCGTAGGTGACCAGGCCCAGCATCGGATTGGGGAACCCGAAGGCCGACGCCTGGTCGCTCTTCATGATGTTCCCGCACGACACCACCGGGTTCAGACTGCACCCCGGCGTGAAACTCGGGTCCTCCAGCAGCTTGAACTTGTCGATCGTGATCACCCACGACGCCAGCACACCCGCCGCACCCGTCACCACCAGCAACCACGCCAGCACCCGCCCCGCCCCGAAGAGACCGGGGGTGCCGTGGTCCTCCCGGTCGGCGGACACGTCGTCTAGCGCTGCACTCGTCATATCGCCGTTCCATCACTCGTGGCCTGCATCTGCAGAGGGCTCGGTCATTCTGCCGCACGCACCCCCGTGTCCACCGTTCGATGGACATAAGGAGGTACGGACGGTCGTCCCGGAGCCGACGGTTCCGGACGAGGCTCGAAGGCATGAGAGATGCAGCGGAAACGAGCGCGTCGACGGGGGATCTCGCGGTGGAGGTGACCGGGCTCCGCAAGCGGTACGGCGAAGTGACGGCGGTCCAGGACCTGGACCTGCGCATCGGACGCGGCGAGGTCTTCGGCATCCTCGGCCCCAACGGCGCGGGCAAGAGCACGACGGTGGAGATCCTGCAGGGCCACCGCGACCGGGACGGCGGCGAGGTGACGGTCCTCGGGGCGGATCCCGCCGCCGGCGGCAGGCTGTGGCGTTCCAGAATCGGCATTGTGTGGCAGGACGAATCCGCGCCCGCCGAGTTGACGGTCCACGAGACCGTGTCCCATTTCGCCGCCTACTACCCGACACCGCGGGACACCGAGGAGGTCATCGACCTGGTGGGCCTCGGTGAGAAGGCGACGAGCCGGGTCAAGGCGCTGTCCGGCGGGCAGCGGCGCCGGCTGGACGTGGCGCTCGGTGTGATCGGCGGCCCCGAGCTGCTGCTCCTCGACGAACCGACGACCGGTTTCGACCCGGCGGCCCGCCGCCAGTTCTGGGAGCTGATCCGCAAGCTGGCGGACGAGGGCACCACGATCGTCCTCACCACGCACTATCTGGACGAGGCCGAGGCGCTGGCCGACCGCCTCGCCGTGATCGCGGCGGGCCGGGTGGTCGCCGAGGGCACCCCGTCCGGTCTGCGCGCGGAGTACGACACGGCGGCCACGGTCGCGTGGACGGAGCCGGACGGCTCGCCGCGCACCGAGCGGACGACCACCCCGACGCGTACCGTCGCCGAGCTGACCCGGCGCTTCGGCGGCGAGATCCCGGGGCTGCTGATCAGCCGGCCCACCCTCGAAGACGTCTATCTGCGGCTCATCGCACCCACCGGACCCACCGGACAGGAGGCCGCGTGATGGCGACCGTCACCGACCGGACCGGCACCACCCGCACCGCACCGGCCGCGCTGCCCGGCGCCTGGACGCTGGGGCTGCGGCGCGGCGCCCTGGAGCTGCGGCAGTTCTTCCGCCAGCGCGACCAGGCGATCTTCACCTTCGCCTTCCCCATCGTCTTCCTCTTCCTGTTCGCCTCGATCTTCAGCAACGACGTCGAGGGCGCGGGCATCACCGCCTCCCAGCTCTACGTCCCGTCGATGATCGCCGCGGGCATCATGTCGACGAGCTTCCAGTCGCTGGGCATCTCCATCGCGATCGAGCGGGACAACAAGCAACTGCGGCGGCTGCGCGGCACGCCGATGCCGCCCGCCTCGTACTTCCTCGGCAAGGTGTGGCTCGTCCTGGTGACCGGGCTGCTGGAGACGGTGGCGCTGCTCGCGGTCGGTGTGCTGTTCTACGGCATCGACCTGCCCACCGGCGCGGTCGACTGGCTGACCTTCGGCTGGATCTTCGTCCTCGGGCTGACCGGGTGCGCGCTGCTCGGGATCGCGATCAGCAGCCTGCCGAAGACCGGACAGAGTGCGTCGTCCGTGGTCGTACTACCGTTCCTGGTGCTGCAGTTCATCTCCGGGGTGTACATCGCGATCGACACCATCCCCGACTGGCTGCTGAACATCGGCGCGCTGTTCCCGCTGAAGTGGATGTGCCAGGGGCTGCGCGGGGTGTTCCTGCCCGAGACGGCCGCCGTGCTGGAGCAGGCGGGCGGCTGGGAGTACGGACGGATCGCGCTGGTACTCGGCGCCTGGTGCATCGGAGGGCTGGTGCTGTGTCTGCTGACCTTCCGGTGGAAGAGCCGGCGCGACGGCTGAGCCCGTCGCCGGGCGGGGCGCGCGAGATCGACGCCTGGGACCGCAGCTTCTGGCCGTGGGACCTGTACTTCGGGGTCGTCTGGTCGGCGACGCTGATCTTCACGATCGCCGCGCCGAACTCGACGCCGGTGCGGGCGACGGCGTTCACGCTCTTCTTCCTGCTCGCACCCTGGTACGTGTGGTTCGGGCGCCGTGAGCTGATGCGGGGCCTGGACTCCCGGGGAGCGCTCGTCTACATCTATGTCGCGATCCTGCTGTTCATCCCGCCCGCGGTGCTGGTGGGCGAGATGCGCTCGGCGGCGTTCGCGCTCGTACCGCAGTGCTTCATGCTGCTGTCGATGTCCCGCGCCCTGTGGGCGGTGGGGGTGCTCAACGCCGTGCCGGTGGTCGGGTGGGCGCTGTGGTGGCGCCCGGACGGCGAGGCCATCTTCTTCAACACCCTGTTCGCCGTGGTCAGTCTGGCCTTCTCCGTGGTGCTCGGGAGCTGGATCATCCGGATCATCGCGCAGAGCGCGGAGCGCGGGGAACTGATCGCCGAGCTGGAGGCGAGCCGGGAGGAGGTCTCACGGCTCTCGGCGGAGCGGGGCGCGCTGGCCGAGCGCGAGCGGATGTCCCGGGAGATCCACGACACACTGGCGCAGGGCTTCACGAGCCTGCTGATGCTCGTACAGGCCGTGGAGTCGGAGCTGGAGCGGGATCTGCCGGGCGCCCGCCGTCATCTGGAGCTGATGGCGGACACGGCCCGGCGGAATCTCGCCGAGGCGCGTGCCCTGGTGGCCGGCGGGGCGCCCGCCGATCTGGACGGGAACTCGCTGCCCGACGCGCTGCGACGGCTCGCCGCCCGGCACGGTCCAGGACCGGCCGAGGTGACCGTCGAGGTGACCGGCCGGGCCCGGCGGCTGGCTCCCGCGCTGGAGGTGGTGGCGCTGCGTACGTGCCAGGAGGCGCTGTCCAACACCGCCCGGCACGCGGGGTCCGGGGCCGCGCGCCGCGATCTCGCTCGCGTACTCGGACGCCGCGCTGTGTGTGCGGATACGGGACACGGGGTGCGGTTTCGACGTCTCGGCGCCGTCCGGCGGGTACGGCCTCAGCGGGCTGCGGGCGCGGGCGGCGGAGGTGGGCGGCAGCGCGGAGGTACGCAGCGACCCGGGCGGCGGCACGCTCGTCGCCGTACGCCTTCCGCTGCCGCCACCAGCACCGCCACCGCCGTCGTCCTCGCCCACCGGGAGTCCCACGTGATCCGCATCCTGCTCGCCGACGACCACCCCGTCGTACGTGAGGGGCTGCGCGGCATGCTCAGCGCCGAGCCCGATCTGACGGTGGTCGGCGAGGCGTCGAGCGGTCCGCAGGCGGAGGCGCTGAGCGCCGAACTGAGCCCGGACATCGTGCTGATGGACCTGCGGATGCCGGGCGGCGGCGGTGTGGAGTCGATCGCCCGGATGAGCGCGGCCGGGCTGCCTTGCCGAATCATCGTGCTGACGACGTACGAGACGGACACCGACATCCTGCGCGCCGTGGAGGCGGGCGCGGCCGGCTATCTGCTGAAGGACCTGGCCCGCGCCGAGCTGGCGGACGCCGTGCGGGCCGCGGCGCGGGGCGAGACGGTCCTGGCGCCTTCGGTGGCCGCGCGGCTGGTGGACCAGTTGCGCAGCCGGCCGGAGCGGCCGAGGCTGTCGCAGCGCGAGACGGCGGTGCTGCGGCTGGTCGCCGAGGGGTGTACGAACGCGGAGATCGGGCGCCGGCTGTTCATCGGCGAGTCGACGGTGAAGACCCATCTGCTGCGGATCTTCGGCAAGTTGGGCGTGGACGACCGGACGGCGGCGGTGACGAGCGCGATGCGGCACGGGCTGCTGGCGGAGTGAGCGCGACGCCGGCGCGCCGCTCGGCCGCGCGCTCCCCCGCCTGCGCGCGGGTCGAGCAGCGCGGCCCGGCCGGGCTCCGCAGCAGCGCGCCGGGCTTCGGGCTCCGGGCACACCGAACGGCACAGCCCGCCGCGACGGGCCCGACCTCACGTGCGGTCGGGGCCCGTCGTTGTCCTCCGTGCGGAGATCAAGTCAGGCAGCGCGACACAGCCGGGCTCCGCGGCAGCGCACCGGGCACCGGGCACACCGAGCGGTACGGGCTCCTGCTCGGCGCCACGCGGCAAACCGGCAGCGGTGGCACATCGGCGTCACCACACGGCCGACACTGCGCCCTATGCCTGCGGGACCCGCCATAGTGACTTGCGCACGGAGTCATGTCAGCCTCGCCGTCAGGTGCGCCACCGGCGCGTCGAGCGGTACGGCCGCCACACAGGCGCGGGCGCGACGGGTTTGTCTGCGCCGCGACGTGGCGGCACGCGGCCGACGGGCCCACGCGATCTCGCGACGCCGCGGGCCCAGGACGCGGCACACGTCCTGGGCCTGACAGACCGCCGGCACGCGGCCCTTGCGGTAACCCGCCGTACGCCGCGCCGGGGCCCGTCCTGTTGCCTGCCGTACGGCGTCAGGTCAGCTTCGCCGTCAGGTCGGCCACCAGCGCGTCGAGCGGCACGGGCTTCTGCTCGCCGCTCTCCATGTCCTTGACCTGCGCCACGCCTTCGGCGAGGTCGCGTTCACCGGCGACGATCGTGAACCGCGCGCCCGAGCGGTTGGCGTTCTTCATCGCGCCCTTGAGCCCCTTGCCGCCGTAGCTGAAGTCGGCCGCGACCCCCGCCCTGCGCAGCTCGGTGACCACACCGAACAGCAGCCGGCGCGCCTCCTCGCCGAGGGGCACCGCGAACACGCTGGTGGCGGCCGGCAGTTGGAGTGTGATGCCCTCGGCCTCCAGTGCCAGGACCGTACGGTCCACACCGAGCGCCCAGCCGACCGACGGCAGTTCGGGGCCGCCGATCATCTCCGAGAGCCCGTCGTAGCGCCCGCCGCCGCCCACCGCGGACTGTGCGCCGAGACCGTCGTGCACGAACTCGAAGGTCGTGCGGGTGTAGTAGTCCAGTCCCCGTACGAGCCGTTCGTCGTCCTCGTACGCGACACCCGCCGCGGTCAGCAGGTCGCGCACCTCCGCGTGGTACTCCCGGCACGCGTCGCACAGGTAGTCGCGCAGCTTCGGGGCGTCGGTGAGCTGGCGCTGTACCTCCCGGCGCTTGTCGTCGAGGACCCGCAGGGGGTTGATCTCGATGCGCCGGCGCGTCTCCTCGTCCAGGTCGAGATCGCGCAGGAAGCCCTGCAGCGCCTCGCGGTAGACGGGGCGGCACTCCTTGTCGCCCAGGGAGTTCAGCAGGATGCGGAAGCCGCGCAGCCCCAGCGAGCGGTACGCCTGGTCGGCGAGGATGATCAACTCGGCGTCGAGCGCCGGGTCCTCGGCGCCGATGGCCTCCGCGCCGACCTGTGAGAAGTGGCGGTAGCGGCCCTTCTGCGGGCGCTCGTAGCGGTAGTACGAGCCCGAGTACCAGAGCTTGACGGGCAGGTTGCCCGCCTTGTGCAGATTCGCCTCCAGCGCGGCGCGCAGCACGGAGGCCGTGCCCTCGGGGCGCAGCGCCAGCTCGGAGCCGCCCTTGGTGGTGAGGGTGTACATCTCCTTGGTCACGATGTCGGTGGACTCGCCGACACCGCGCGCGAAGAGTTCGACGTTCTCGAAGCCGGGCGTCTCGATGTAGCCGTAACCGGAGTTCCTCAGCGGTGCGGAGATCGCCTCGCGCACGGCGAGGTACACGGCGGAGTCCGGCGGGAGCAGGTCGTACGTGCCCTTGGGGGCCTGAAAGGTGTTCATGGGATTCGCTGCGTCACAATCCTCGTCGCGGAGCGGCCTGCCGGCCGCTTCCGGGGCCTGCGGCCACCTCGCGCAGATACGGGTTGGTGGCTCGCTCCTGGCCGATGGTCGTCTGGGGGCCGTGGCCGGACAGCACCACGGTCGAGTCGTCGAGCGGCAGGCACACCCGGCCCAGCGATTCGAGCAACTCGGCCGGATCGCCGCCCGGCAGGTCCGAGCGTCCGACGGAGCCGGCGAACAGCAGGTCGCCCGAGAACAGGACGGGCGGAATGTCCGCCGCCTCGGGCATCCCGAAGGTCACCGACCCCTTCGTATGGCCGGGTGCGTGCGCGACGCCGAAGCGCAGGCCCGCCAGGTCCAGCTCGGCGCCGTCGCCCAGCTCTTTGACGTCGTCGGGCTCCCCCACGGTCAGCTCGCCCATGAGCGGCATCCCGATGGAGCGGCCGAGGGCCTTCTCGGGGTCGCTCATCATGTACCGGTCCGACGGGTGGATCCAGGCGGGCACGTCGTGGGCGCCGCACAGGGGGACGACCGAGGCGACGTGGTCGATGTGGCCGTGGGTGAGGATGACGGCGACGGGCTTCAGGCGATGCTTCTTGAGCGTCTCCTCGACGCCCTGGGTGGCCTGGTGGCCCGGGTCGATGATCACGCACTCCTCGCCCGCGGCGGGGGCGACCAGATAGCAGTTGGTCCCCCAGGCCCCGGCGGGGAACCCGGCAATAAGCACGATCGTCCTCAAATGTCGTCCGTCGGGAGATTGCAGCAGATCAGAGCCTACCGGCGCTCCTCATTCCACAGGTAACCCATATACCGTACGGGGCTAGTTACGCGTTCATAGGACTGCCTTCACAGGGCCCACGCAGACACGAAGACACGAGGAGACGACCCGGTGGTCAACAGCGAGCAGCGCCGGCGCCAGCTTGCCAGGGAGAAGTTCGAGCGGCAGCAGCAGCGCCGGTCGGAGATCCGCACCAAGGCGAGGCGCCGTAACGCGGTCATCGCCGCGGCGCTGGCCGTCGTGGTGGCGGCGGGTGGCGGCGCGTACGCCATCGCGGGTCTGACGGACGACGGCGACAAGAAGGACACCGCCCAGGACAATCCGTCGGCGCCGCCGTCCCCGAGCGAGAGCAAGCCGGCCGGGCCGAAGATCACGATCGACACCAAGGCCAAGTACACGATGTCCCTGAAGACGAACCAGGGCGACATCGGCATCGCGATGGACGCCGCGAAGACGCCGGAAACGGTGAACTCCTTCAAGTCCCTCGCGGACAAGAAGTTCTTCGACGGCACCAAGTGTCACCGTCTGACCACGGAGAACATCTTCGTGCTCCAGTGCGGCGACCCCAAGGGCGACGGCACGGGCGGTCCGGGCTACACGATCGCGGACGAGAACCTCGACGCACTCGGCAAGCCCGCCGCGGACGGCGCGGTGACCTACCCCGCCGGTTCGGTGGCGATGGCGAATACCGGCCAGCCGAACAGTGGTGGCAGCCAGTTCTTCCTGGTGTTCAAGGACACCAAGCTGCCACCTTCGTACACCCCGTTCGGGACGATGGACGCCGACGGCCTCAAGACCGTGAAGGACGTGGCCGCGGCCGGTGTCACCGGTGAGACCAAGGGCGACGGTCCGCCGAAGAAGACCGTCACGATCGAGAAGGGCACCGTCGACAAGACGTGACCGCGGGTGACCGGCGGGGCGGGCCGTGGCGCGGGGCCTCGGGCCGCCCCGCCGTCGTACCCGTGAATTTCGGCCGTGCGGAGTGCGGACAGCCGGGCCACCGGTCACCTAGATTGGCGTTGTGCGACGCGCGGATCGGCTTTGCGGATCCGCTCTCGCGTCGCGGAAGACGGGCGAGGCCCGTCCAGGAAACTGTGGACGATGCCCGGGGGGCACCCCTCGCAGGCATCAGGTGGAGGAGGCGCTGTGAGCAGCGACCCGTGGGGCCGTGTCGATGAGACAGGCACCGTGTACGTGCGTACGGCCGAGGGCGAGCAGGTCGTCGGATCGTGGCAGGCAGGCTCTCCCGAAGAGGCGCTGGCCTACTTCGAGCGCAAGTACGAGGGCCTGGTGGTCGAGATCGGCCTTCTTGAGAAGCGGGTGAAGACCACCGATCTCTCGGCCAAGGACGCGCAGTCCGCCATCGATCATCTGCGGACGCAGGTGGACGAGCATCACGCCGTGGGGGATCTCGCCGCCCTGCGTACGCGTCTCGACGGGCTTGTCGCCACGGTCGAGACGCGCCGCGAGGAGCGCAAGGTCCAGAAGGCCAAGCAGACGGACGCCGCCCGGGAGTCGAAGCAGGCTCTGGTCACGGAGGCCGAGGAGCTGGCGCAGAGCGACCAGTGGCGGTCCGCCGGTGAGCGGCTGCGCGCGCTGGTGGACACCTGGAAGGGCCTGCCCAGGCTCGACCGGAAGTCCGACGACGAGCTGTGGCACCGCTTCTCGCACGCGCGCTCGGCGTTCTCCAAGCGCCGCAAGGCGCACTTCGCCTCGCTGGACGCGCAGCGCGAGGAGGCCCGTAAGGCCAAGGAGAAGCTGGTCACCGAGGCCGAGTCGCTGTCCGGCTCCACGGACTGGGGCGGGACGGCGGCGCGCTACCGCGAGCTGATGACCGACTGGAAGGCCGCGGGCCGCGCGCAGCGCGAGGCCGAGGACGACCTGTGGAACCGCTTCCGCGGCGCCCAGGACGTCTTCTTCGCCGCCCGTGGTGAGGTCTTCGCCGAGCGGGACGCGGAGCAGACGGAGAATCTGAAGGTCAAGGAGGAGCTGGCGGCCGAGGCCGAGCGGCTGCTGCCGGTGAAGGACCTGAAGGCGGCGCGTGCCGCGTTCCGGGCCCTGAACGAGCGGTGGGAGGCGGTCGGGCATGTGCCGCGCGACGCCAGGCCCCGGGTCGAGGGCCGGATGCAGACGGTCGAGCGGGCGCTTCAGGAGTCCGAGGAGACCGAGTGGCGCCGTACGAACCCGGAGGCGCTCGCGCGTGCGACGGGTCTGACGGGCCAGCTCCAGGCGGCCGTCGACAAGCTGCGCACGCAGATCGACACGGCACGCGCCTCGGGCAACAACGCCAGGGCGGACAAGCTGGCGAAGGAGCTGGAGGGCCGGCAGGCGCTGCTGGACCAGGCGCTGAAGGGTCTTCAGGAGTTCGGCGGCTGACGCCGTACGCGTAACGAGGGAGCGGCCCGGCGG
>NZ_JBHUUW010000090.1:0-28804 GCF_042670825.1 Streptomyces sp. NPDC057137
GGCTAAATATTTTTCTAAAGGGTTTAACACCACAACCGCGACTTGGGTGGGGCCGGGGGCTATCCCCCGCCGGGCCACTCCTTTGTTGGGTCTTCGGATCGCGGAGGGTTGCCCCGCGTGCACTCCGGGTAGACCGGGCTACGACCCAATTGGCCAGCGCGCTCGGTGAGGTGATCAGCGGTGATCTTGGAAGCTCTCGGTGCGGTCCTGCTCGGACTGGGTGCCTCGTGGGCCGCGCTCCAGCGGCTGCCCCACCGGCTCCCCTCCCGGCGTCTCGTGCTCGCCGCGGGGTCCCTGGGCTCCCTCTTCGGCGCGATGCTCACACACGCGGCGCTCGGCCCCGGCCACTTCGTGGCCACGCTGATCGGCGCGGTGGTCGTCGGGGCGGTCCTGCTCTCGCTGCTGCTCCGCCCCGCGGGCCACGGTCTGCGGCGCCCGATGCCCTCCTGACGCGTCCCTCCGTCTGCCGACCGGTCTCGGACAGCCGATGTCAGGCGGCCAGTCCCAGCGCCGCCATCCGCTTCGTGTGCGCCTCGGTGATCCGCGAGAACATCCGGCCCACCTCGGCCAGGTCGAAGCCGTCGGCGACCCCGCCCACCAGCATCGTCGAGAGCGCGTCCCGGTCGGCCACCACGCGCTGCGCCTGCGACAGCGCCTCACCCATCAGCCGCCGTGCCCAGAGCGCGAGCCGTCCGCCGACCCGCGGTTCGGCCTCGATCGCGGCCCGGACCTTCTCGACCGCGAAATTGCCGTGCCCTGTGTCATCGAGCACAGCGAGCACCAGTCCGCGGGTGTCGGAGTCCAGCCGCGCGGCCACCTCACGGTAGAAGTCACTGGCGATCGAATCGCCCACATACGCCTTGACCAGGCCTTCGAGCCAGTCCGACGGCGCGGTCTGGCGGTGGAAGTCGTCCAGCGCGGTGGCGAAAGGATCCATCGCGCCGGTCGGATCGGCGTCGATTTCGCCGAGCCGGTCGCGCAGCCTCTCGAAATGGTGGAATTCCGCGGAGGCCATCTTCGCGAGTTCCGCCTTGTCGTCCAGTGTCGGCGCGAGTTTGGCGTCCTCGGCGAGCCGCTCGAAGGCCGCCAGTTCGCCGTAGGCGAGCGCTCCCAGCAGATCCACGACCGCGGCCCGGTACTTCGGATCGGCGGAGGCCGTCGCCCAGTCCTGGGCGGCGATCCCCGTGTGCTCCGCGGCTGCGGATCCGGGCGCGGACCCCGGTGTGGACTCGGGTGCAGTGGCGTTGTCAGACGTCTCCATGGAGCGCACAATAGCCCGCTCGGCGCACGGCGCAGAGCCCGCTCCGCGCACCGCCTAAGGGCCCGGCTGGCAAGTGCGCTCACACTGTTCCGACGAATTCGTCCAACACACATGCGCGATTCCGAGGTACAGTGGTAATGCGCCTGCCGAGTATTCGGTGGGCCATCGCAGTGTTTGACCGGGAGATCTGTCCCGGACAGGCCCCATGAGGATGCCCGGTCGGTGGCCCGATCGGCTCCGACCCCGACCGCCCTCCGCGCGGACCGTATGCACAGCTGCGTACGACCTGCAGATGAGGGGCCCCCTCAGCGGCACGAGCGCTCGAGCGACGGCAGTGGTCCCGCGCCATCCGGCCAATCCACGGCCGGCCGAGTACCCAGGTGCGGTACGACCCCCAGCGTTCGCCTCGCGTCGCGTCTCACAGAAGAGGCAGCACCCTGACTACGACTTTCCGAGACCTCGGAATCCTGCCCGAGACAGCCGAAGCGCTGGAAGCCGTCGGCATCATGTCTCCGTTCCCCATCCAAGAGATGACCCTGCCGGTCGCACTGTCCGGCAAGGATGTCATCGGCCAGGCCAAGACGGGCACCGGCAAGACGCTCGGCTTCGGCCTGCCGCTCCTGGAGCGTGTCACCGTCCCCGCCGACGTCGAGGCGGGCCGGGCCGTTCCCGAGCAGCTCACCAACGCCCCGCAGGCCCTCGTGGTCGTCCCCACCCGCGAGCTGTGCCAGCAGGTCACCAACGACCTCCAGACCGCCGGCAAGGTGCGCAACGTGCGCGTGCTGGCGATCTACGGCGGCCGTGCCTACGAGCCGCAGGTCGAGGCCCTCAAGAAGGGCGTCGACGTGATCGTCGGCACGCCGGGCCGGCTCCTCGACCTGGCGGGCCAGCGCAAGCTCGACCTGTCGCACGTGCGCGGCCTCGTCCTGGACGAGGCCGACGAGATGCTCGACCTGGGCTTCCTGCCCGACGTCGAGCGGATCATCCAGCTGCTGCCGGCGAAGCGCCAGACGATGCTGTTCTCGGCGACCATGCCGGGCGCGGTCATCGGTCTCGCCCGTCGCTACATGTCGCAGCCGACGCACATCAGTGCCACGTCGCCGGACGACGCGGGCGCGACGGTCGCCAACACCACCCAGCGTGTCTACCGCGCCCACTCCATGGACAAGCCGGAGCTGGTCGCGCGCATCCTCCAGGCCGAGGGCCGCGGGCTCGCGATGATCTTCTGCCGTACGAAGCGTACGGCCGCCGACATCGCCGACCAGCTGGCCCAGCGCGGCTTCGCCTCGGGCGCCGTCCACGGCGACCTGGGCCAGGGCGCGCGTGAGCAGGCGCTGCGCGCGTTCCGCAACGGCAAGGTGGACGTTCTCGTCTGCACCGACGTCGCCGCCCGCGGTATCGACGTCGAAGGCGTGACGCACGTCATCAACTACCAGTCGCCCGAGGAGGAGAAGACCTACCTCCACCGCATCGGCCGCACCGGTCGCGCGGGCGCGTCCGGCATCGCCGTGACGCTGGTCGACTGGGACGACATCCCGCGCTGGCAGCTGATCAACAAGGCGCTGGACCTGGGCTTCCCGGACCCGCCGGAGACGTACTCGACCTCGCCGCACCTCTTCGAGGAGCTCGACATCCCCGCGGGGACGAAGGGCATCCTGCCGCGTACGGACCGGACGCGTGCCGGTCTGTCGGCGGAGCAGGTCGAGGACCTGGGCGAGACGGGCGGCCGCGGCCGCAAGTCCGCCGGTCCGCCCGCCCGGACGGCCACCGCCGTACAGGAGGAGCGCCCGGCGCGTACGCGTACGCCGCGGCAGCGCCGCCGTACGCGCGGCGGGACCGCCCTGGAGGCCGGCGAGGCGCAGCCGCAGACCGTGCCGACGGCGGCCGACGTGGTCGACACCGTCGAGGGCGCCGACGAGCCGCGCATCCCGCGTCGTCGCCGGCGTACGCGCGTGAGCGTGCCCGCCGACGCGGCCGTGGCGGTCGCCACGACCGTGGCCGAGCCGGCGCGTGACGTGTTCGTCGAGCCGATGGCCCAGCCCGAGGACGTGGCCGACGCCGAGCCGGCCACCAAGCCGCGCCGTCGCCGTACGCGCGCCGCCAAGCCCGCTGTCGAGGCCGTGGACTCCGTCGAGAGCGCGGCTCCGGCCGCGGTCGCCGATGGCGCCGTCACCGACATGGACGCCGGGACGAAGACCGAGACCAAGCCCCGGCGCCGTACGCGCGCCGCCAAGGCCCCGGTCGAGGCCGAGACGGCGAAGGCCGCCGACGTGGTGGAGGCCGACGCCCCCGCCGCCGAGGCCAAGCCGCGCCGCCGCCGTACGCGCGCGGCGGTCGCCCAGCCCGAGAGCTGACGCTTCAACGCCGATGGCCCGGTCCCCCCAGGGGTGCCGGGCCATCGGCGTGTGCGCCGCCCTCCGTAGGAGGCAGCCCGGCCGGGTGAGGCGGCGGTGGACGCGGGGTCTTACGCTCGTCGCATGAGCCGGCCGCCCACGTTCACTCCCCCGCCCCGCACCCGCGCCCTCCAGCTGTCGACGCGGCGCGGGCACTTCGCCGTGCTCGACGCGCGCCCCGAGGGGACGCCGCGGGGCACCGCCCTTCTGCTGCCCGGGTTCACCGGCAGTAAGGAGGACTTCATCGCGATGCTGGAACCGTTCATCGCGGCCGGCTACCGCGCTGTCGCCGTGGACGGCCGCGGGCAGTACGAGTCCGACGGCCCCGACTCCCAAGAGGCGTACGCGCAGGAGGAGTTGACGGCGGACGTGCTGGCGCAGGCGGAGGCGGTCGGGACACCGGTCCATCTCGTGGGGCACTCGCTGGGCGGGCAGATCGCCCGTGCGGCCGTCCTGACGGACGCCGAGCCGTTTCTGACGCTGACGCTGATCTCCTCGGGCCCCGGGCACATCGCCCCCTCCCAGCAGGAGCGGGTACGGCTGCTGAGCGAGGCCCTGGTGCTCACGCACATGGACATGGAGCGGGTCTGGGAGGGCATCCAGGCGATGGAGCCGCCGGAGGAGACGGATGTCGACGGCGGCAGCGCGGATCTGCGCCGCCGCTGGCTGCGCCACAACCCCGCCCAACTGATCGCTACGGGGCGGCAGTTGACGGTGGAGCCGGACCGGGTCGCCGAGCTGGCCGCCGTACGGCCACTGCCCAAGCATGTGGTGTCGGGCGAGCGGGACGACACCTGGCCGGTGCCGTTGCTCGACGACATGGCGCGGCGGCTGGACGCGCGCAGGACCGTGATCGAGGGTGCGGAGCACTCACCGAACACCGATCAGCCGCTGCGTACGGCCGCCGCCCTCAGCGCCTTCTGGGACGACAGCCGCCAGGGCTGAGCGCCGAGCTGGGCACGCGGCTCAGAACTGCGCCTCCAGGTGCTGCCAGAACCCGTCACGCAGCGCCCGTCGCAGTACGGCGTGCCCGCGCAGCGACCGTTGCAGCAGCTTCTCCGCCTCGATCAAGAGGTCCTGGTCCACCGGCCCCGGCAGATAGGGATGGCCGGGCAGCAGCTCCGCCATCGCCACCCGCCCGCGCCCGACCAGCCAGGTCGCGGCGATCTGCGCGCCGATGAAGCGCACCTGTTCGCGCGAGGGCGGCGGATCGCCCTCGTTCTCGTACGTGGTGACCGGCCGCCGTGTCACGTACGGCTTCCAGAAGTCGAGGTCGAAGGTCCGCTGACTGTCGACCTCCCAAAGAAGCGGCTCGGCCTGGTTGCGCCCGTCGCCGGCCTCGATGCCCCAGAGGTGAACGCGCGCGCCGTAGCCCTGTGCGGCCTCGACGGCGGACACCAGGTCCTCGTCACCGCCCACCAGCGCGGCGTCGCTGATGGCGCGGTGCCTGGCGAGCGATTCGAGATCCGTGCGGATCAGTGAGTCGACGCCCTTCTGCTGATTGTTGGCGTTGAGATTGCCGAGGCGGACCTTGACGTCGGGCAGTTCGGCGATGGACTGCTGCTCGGGCGTATGGATACGCCGCCGCGCGCCGTCGTACCAGTAGACCCGCAGCAGCCTGCTGTCCGCGAATATCGTGCGCGCCTTGTCGATGAACGCCTCGATGAGCCCTTCGGCGTCGAGATCGAAGGCCCGCCGGTCCTCGGTCCCCGCTACAAGTAATCCGGCTGCCGCGTAGACGTAACCCGCGTCGACGAAAATGGCGTGGGTGGACGGTGTCTTCGCGACCTCGGCGAGCATCCGCTGGAGCAGTTCGTTCGTGCGCTCCAGGCGGGCGCCGACCTCGGCGATGTCGGGGTTGATCTCTGCCTCGCTCATACGGGGTCCATTGTCCGTGGACGCGACTATACCCGCCAGTAGTTAGCCAACCGAAAAATTTCCTTAGTGTAGGGAATGTTTGCAGAGGGCAAGGCGTTGTGGCCTTATGTAATCAACGATGGGCTACCCGTCACACACAGTTCTCCTACGGAGGATCAGACGAAGGGAGAAGCGATATGCGCTTCGAAATCATGCGACTGAACGATGCTGACGGCACCGCCGTCGACAGCACCGTCGTGGACGCCGCCTCCGTCAATCAGATCGTGCAGCAGGCCGCCTCAACAGGGCAGCGCCTCTATATCCGACCGGCCGTCACCACGGCCTCATAGTTTCCGGATCCATCGGATCCACTGATCGGCACCTGTCGAGACGCCCCCGTACGGACCATCCGTACGGGGGCGCTTTGGTGTCACGCACCCTGGACGACCTGGGTGACGCCGTTGATGATCTGCTGCACGGCGATGGCCGAGAGCATCATTCCGGCGAGCCGGGTCACCAGCACCACACCGCCGTCCTTGATCAGCCGGATGATCACCAGCGAGTAGCGCATCGTCAGCCAGAGCACGGCGTGCATCGCCACGATCGCCGCCCACACCGACACCTGCGCCGCGGCGCCCTCGGCGTGCTGCACGGCGAGGATCACGGAGACGATCGCGCCGGGACCGGCCAGGAGCGGCATGCCGAGCGGTACGAGGGCGACGTTGACGTCCTTCGTCTGCTTGGGCTCGTCGGTCTTGCCGGTGAGCAGATCGAGCGCGATGAGCAGCAGGAGCAGTCCGCCGGCGATCATCAGCGCGGGGACGGACACATGCAGATAGTCGAGGATCTGCTGGCCGAGGAGGCCGAAGACGGTGATCACACCGAAGGCGACGGCCACCGCCTGCCAGGCCATCCTGCGCTGGACCTTGGCGGGGCGCCCGGAGGTGAGGGCGAGGAAGATCGGCGTGATCCCGGGCGGGTCCATGATCACGAAGAGGGTCAGGAAGAGGGAACCGAAAACGGCGGCGTCGAACACGGTGTGGCCTTGCGAGGAGTGGGCGGATGGAGCGGGGGACGCGGTACGCGCGTCTTGTACGGGTCGCTCAGGCCCTGTCCATCGCCGGACAGGACCTACGCCTGTCCGCCCGTGCCGGGGACCGGGAACGCGCCCGAGGCGCGCCGGACGATCTCGCCGTAGATCTCCGGGTCGGTGCTGTACTCCCCGAGCCGGACGGTCTTCCGGCTGCCGTGGTAGTCGCTGGAGCCGGTGGTGAGCAGGCCCAGCTCGGCGGCGAGTCCGCGCAGCCGTGCGCGCGTGGGCTCGTCGTGGTTCATGTGGTCGACCTCGACGCCGTCGAGTCCCGCCTCCGCCAGCCGTACGAGCGCCGCCTCGGCCACGACCGCGCCACGGGTCACGGCCAGCGGATGCGCGATGACGGTGACGCCGCCGGCGGCCTTGACCAGCCGGACCGCCTCGAAGGGGTCCAGCTCGTGCCGGGGCACGTACACGCGGCCGTGGTCGGAGAGCCACTGGGAGGTGAACGCCTCGTCGACCGAGTCCACGATGCCCAGCTCGACGAGCGCCGACGCGACGTGCGGGCGGCCGATCGAGCCGTCCCCGGCGATCCGGGCGACCTGTTCCCAGGTGATCGGCACGCCGAGTTCCTGGAGCTTGGCCACCATCGCCCGCGCGCGCGGCACCCGGTCGTCGCGCACCAGCTCACGCTCGCGCAGCAGTTGGGGCTCGTCGGCGTCGAAGAGGTACGCCAGCATGTGCAGGCTCACACCGTCGGCCCGGCAGGACAGCTCGGCGCCGGTGACGAGGGTGAGGCCGCTGTCCAGCTCGGCGAGGGCCTTGAGCGCCTCGGCATGGCCCCGGGTCGTGTCGTGGTCGGTGAGCGCGACGACGTCCAGTCCGGCGGCGGCCGCGTTGCGTACCAGCTCGGCCGGGGTGTCCGTACCGTCCGACGCCGTGGAGTGGGTGTGCAGATCGATGCGCACGACGCGTACTCCAGGGGCTCGGACGGGCAGGGGACGCTCCAGGATAACGGGCGTACGGGAGCCTCCCGGACGGTCGGGCCCCGGGTCCGTCGGTCCCAGGTCCATCGGCCCCGGCCCGTCCGCCGCGGTGTCTCAGCTCAGCAGGCGCGGGGACAGCGCCCCGCACGGCAGCAGGTCCACCTCGGCGCCCGCGTCCCGCAGATCGGTCAGCACCAGCTCGTCGTACATCAGCAGCCCCGTCTGCTCCGGCCAGACGATCGCCCAGAGCCACAGCCCGAGCGCCTCGCCCGCGAAGACCGCGCGGTCCGGCGGGGCCTCGGGCACATGCCAGAGCGGGGTGGGGCGGCCGGCGGCCAGCAGTTTGGCGTGCGGGGGCTTGTCGACGCAGATGTGCGGGCCCGGGTCGGGCCCGTCGATCCCGGCGTACCGCGCCCCGAGCCCGACGCCCAGTTCCTCGGCGACCAGCAGCAGCTCTCCCGAGCCGCCGAGCGGTCCCGGACCCGAGCACGCGACGGCGGTGGCCCGGCCGCCGCTGCGGTCGTCGCCCGCGTACGCCACGCCGGTGTAGAGCCAGCCGACGGGAAGCGGCCAGGGCATCCAGACGGGGACGCGGGCACGGTTCACCACGACCCCGAGGGCTTCGACGCTGGGCGGTATGACCGGCTGCAGCGGATGCACCGTGCCGTGGGTGTCGCACTGCCAGGAGTCGGCGAAGAGACCGGGCGCCCTGACCCGGCCACCGCACTTCGGGCAACCTGGTTCGCCCCTCATGGGGCCCAACGGTCCTCCCCGGTCGACGCCCCGTCAAGGACGATCACCCGTCCGGCACAGAACCGCGGCAAATACCGGCGGCCTGTACGAGACGGGTACTCCTCCGGGCGGCGTAGGGGGTTCAGGGGCCGGCGCGGTCTTACGCGTACACCGTCGGTCCGGCTCGACGCCGGTCCGGCCGGATCGTCAGTCCAGCGCGACCGAGCCGCGCAGCGGGTCGCGCAGGTCCGTCCCGTGCGCCAGCCACCGCTCCTGGAGCGCCTGCGCGCCCTTGACCCGCTTCCACGCGGCCTCGTTGGGCGTCATCGGGAGCAGCGGCAGGAACCGTACGGGTTCGAGCGGCGCGTCCAGTTCCAGGTCGGGAACCAGCCCGCCGGACTCAGCGACGAGCACGGAGCTGAACGGCGCACCCGGCCACAGGGGTTCACCGACCTCCAGCGAGGCGCCGGCGGCCACGACCAGCCCCTCGACCTGGGGCGACGCGGCCAGTACGGCGAGGGGGCGCAGCACCTTGTCGGTGTCGGCGAGCCCGGCGCGTACGGACAGGACCAGCTCGGCGCGCGGCCCCCGCGCCGGGTCGGCGACGACGACCGTCGGGTCGGCCATCGGCCGCGCGGACATCCCCAGCGTGGCGTACCGCACGACGGCGCCGCCGTCGGAGTCCGGTGACTCCCCGGGGTCGAGGAATCGCAGCACCTCGACGCGGTCCGTGCCCACGAACGTCATCGCGGCGCGCGCGTCCGGTTCGCCGAGAGCCGTGCGCAACCGGGCCTCGACCAGAGAAAGAACTTCTGCCATCCGGTGAGCATAGAACGCCGTCTTAACGGGCAAGAGACCAAATTGGCCCCGATCGGCTGCTAGTCTGGGCCGCCGGTCGGGACAGCGCGCTGAGCGTCGCTCTCCAGTCCCGACACACGTCATCCCCTACGGGGGACCGGCCGGAGGAGGTGGGGCTGCGGTGGATCGAAGTCACCCGGCCAGTACCAGCCGCTCTTCCTCGCGCTGTACCGCCTCACTCATCTGAGGCCCTGCCCCGTACAGGCCCGCGGCATGTCGCACGACGGAAGAGCACTGCACCAGCACTGTTTTGCCTGTCTGTAGCGAACGCCGTCACCGCGTCCTCGCGGTGCCGCCCGCTTTGCGGACGTATGCGCGCAGCGTCGTGGCACGTCATCACGCCGTTCCGGTCTCGTGTCAGCACGTACGCGCGTCACGTCCCCGTTCCGGGCTGCGCCACGCCCCGCCGACGGCCTCTCCGTGAGGAGCCAGCCATGTCGATGATCCGTGACCTGCGTGCGGCGGTCCGTCCGTCCCTGCGCAAGAGCAACACCGCCTACAGCACGTACGACTCCACCCGCGACCCCTCGGCGTCCAGCGCCGTCGTCGACTGCGCCGTCTACCGCGACGGCCGCCGGGTGAAGGACGAGCCGTGCCTCACCCCGCACGAGGCGATGCTGGAGGTGCGCAGGCGCGGCGGCTTCGCCTGGATCGGCCTCCATGAGCCGACCGAGGCCGAATTCGCCGGTATCGCCGAGGAGTTCGGGCTGCACCCGCTCGCCGTCGAGGACGCCGTGCACGCCCACCAGCGGCCCAAGCTGGAGCGGTACGACGACACCCTCTTCGCCGTCTTCAAGACCATCCACTACGTCGAGCACGCCGAACTCACCGCGACCAGCGAGGTCGTGGAGACCGGCGAGGTCATGTGCTTCACCGGCCGGGACTTCGTCATCACCGTGCGGCACGGCGGCAAGGGCTCGCTGCGCGCGCTGCGGCACCGGCTGGAGGACGACACCGAACTGCTCGCCAAAGGGCCGTCGTCCGTCCTGCACGCCATCGCCGACCATGTGGTCGACGGTTACATCGCGGTGGCCGCCGCCGTGCAGGACGACATCGACGAGGTCGAGATCGCCGTGTTCTCGGCGCCCGCCAAGGGCAGCCCGCCGGGCTCGGACGCGGGACGGATCTACCAACTCAAGCGCGAGGTGCTGGAGTTCAAGCGGGCCGTGGCGCCACTGCTGCGCCCGATGCAGCTGCTGAGCGAGCGTCCGATGCGGCTGGTCGAACCCGACGTACAGAAGTACTTCCGCGACGTCGCCGACCACCTGGCCAGGGTGCACGAGGAGGTCATCGGCTTCGACGAGCTGCTCAACTCGATCCTCCAGGCCAATCTGGCGCAGGCGACCGTCGCGCAGAACGAGGACATGCGCAAGATCACGTCCTGGGCGGCGATCATCGCCGTACCGACGGCGGTCTGCGGCGTCTACGGCATGAACTTCGAGCACATGCCCGAACTGGGGTGGAAGTACGGCTACCCGATGGTGCTGTGCGGCATCGCCGTCGCCTGTCTCTCCATCCACCGGACGCTGAAGCGCAACGGCTGGCTGTAGGGCTCCGGGGACGGCCGGGGGGGCAGGGCCTGGGGCCGGTCCGGCAGCACCCCCTAGGCTGCCGGGCATGACAGAAACCGCTCCCGGCTCACCGCTCCTCGGCAAGGCGCTCGTCGAGGAGGCCACCAAGAAGTCCGGCCTCATCTGGGTGCGGGGCACGGGCGCGCCCGCCCGTGCCCTGTGGCACGTCTGGCTCGACGGCGCCGCGCTGATCGTCGGGGACGGCGGCGGCGAGCAGCCCCTGCCGGGGCTGGTCGACGGGTCCACCGCCGACGTGACCGTACGGAGCAAGGACAAGGGCGGGCGACTGGTGGCCTGGACCGCCTCCGTCACCGAACTCGCTCCTCGTACGGAGGCGTGGGAGAGCGCCGTCGCCGAGCTGAAGGGCAAGCGGCTGAACGCGCCGGACTTCGACGCGATGACGGACCGCTGGGCGCGCGAGTCGCGGGTGCTGCGCCTGGAGCCGCGCGACGCGATCACCGACCTGCCGCAGGACTCACAGGCGGCGGCGCCGCTACCGACGTCTGCGACGACGCGCCAGCCCGCCCCGGCGGCCGTGCCGCGGCTGCTGTTCAAGCGCAAGAAGAAGGTCTGACGGGTCTGACGGGTCCTGGGCGGACTCAGGTGCCCGCGCGGACTCAGGTGCTCGGCAGCGTGCTGCCGTAGTCCACCATCGCGCCCTTGGCCGGCGCCTTGAGTGGGAAGTCCTTGCCCCAGTCGCTGAGCGTGAGCGTCCCCGCGTCACCCGCGCGGGCCAGTTGCAGCGGGTACGGCGTACCTTCCAGCGACACGTTCAGCGAGCCGCCCGCGCCTCCGCTGCCGTTGACCGTGATGGTGCGTACGCCGCCGATCTCGGTACGGTCGCCCTTGCCGCGCTTGCCGTGCAGCCCCAGCAGCCCGTCGAGCAGCACGCTCTTGTCGGTGAAGCCCCGCAGCTGGTCGTAGGCCGGATCGTCCTCGGGGACCTTCACGTACTTGTCGTCGAGCTTGTCCGCGGCCTCGGAGTCGGCGTCGCTGGGCTCGCCGCTCGACCCGCCGTCGCCGCCCTTGTCGTCCGCGTGGCTCCAGAAGTCCGCGTCCGCCTTCAGGAACAGCTCGTCCTCGACGCGCAGCAGCTCGAACGTGCCACCGGTCTTGGAGCTGACCGACCCGGTCCCGCCGGCCTCCTTGAGCGACATGTTGAGCTTGTACGTCTGCCCGTCGGTGACGATCGTGCCGGCCAGGCGCACCGCGTCCGCGCTCTCGGCCGCCGTCTTCGCCTTCTTCTCGATCCCGGCGGCCGACAGTTTGCCGACGCCGTTCGTCCCCGCGTCCGGATCCTCGTCGCCGCCGCACGCCGTGAGCGCGACAGTCATCCCGACGCAGAGAGCCACGGGAATCGCGGCCCGGCAAAGCCGGGCGGAGGACCGAAGAAGGGTCACGAACGCACTGCCTCTCATGCGTGACGGGGGACGGCAGACCGCAGCGTACCCGTGCCGACCACGCCCATCGACAACGAGCCCCGGCGACGGATCGCCCGTACCGTACGGACGGATCCGCCAGGGCGGCACGGAGCGGTACGGGCTAGCCTGAACCCGTTGTCGCGGTCGATACGGGGACAGTCACGGGCGTCACGGTCAGGGCCGTCGGCAGAACACACGGACAGACACAGACAGACAGAGACAGACGGATAGACATCGCGGAAAGCCGCGGTCGGCCGCGATCGGTCGTGGACAGGGAGGAGCACATGATGGCGTCGGGCGCCTCCCGGGTCTTCGTCTCGCACCTCGCCGGTGTGCCGGTCTTCGACCCCAACGGCGACCAGGTGGGACGGGTACGCGACCTCGTGGCGATGCTGCGCGTCGGCGGCCGTCCGCCCCGGGTGCTCGGCATGGTCGTCGAAGTGCTCAGCCGGCACCGGATCTTCCTGCCGATGACGCGCATCACGGGCGTCGCCTCGGGCCAGGTCATCACGACGGGCGTGGTCAACATGCGGCGCTTCGAGCAACGTCCCACCGAGCGGCTGGTCCTGGGCGAGCTGCTCGACCGCCGCGTACAGCTCGTGGAGAACGACGAGCAGGTGACCGTCCTCGATGTCGCCGTCCAGCAGCTGCCCGCCCGCCGCGAGTGGGAGATCGGGAAGGTCTTCGTCCGGCGCGGCAAGGCCGGCGCGCTGCGGCGGCGCGGCGAGACGCTGACCGTCGACTGGTCGGCGGTCACCGGCTTCACGCTGGAGGAGGACGGCCAGGGCGCGGAGAATCTCGTCGCGACCTTCGAGCGGCTGCGCCCCGCCGACCTGGCCAACGTGCTGCACCATCTGACGCCGAAGCGGCGCGCGGAGGTGGCGGCGGCCCTCGACGACGACCGGCTCGCCGACGTCCTGGAGGAGCTGCCCGAGGACGACCAGGTGGAGATCCTGGGCAAGCTGAAGGACGACCGGGCCGCCGACGTCCTGGAGGCGATGGACCCGGACGACGCGGCCGACCTGCTCTCCGAGCTGCCCGAGGAGGACAAGGAGCGGCTGCTGGCGCTGATGCGGCCCGACGACGCCGCCGACGTGCGCCGGCTGCTGGCGTACGAGGAGCGGACCGCGGGCGGCCTGATGACGACCGAGCCGATCGTGCTGCGGCCGGACGCGACGGTCGCCGACGCGCTGGCGCGGGTGCGCCGGCAGACCCTCTCGCCCGCGCTGGCCGCCCAGGTCTACGTGTGCCGGGCGCCGGACGAGACGCCGACGGGCAAGTACCTGGGCACGGTGCACTTCCAACGGCTGCTGCGCGACCCGCCGTTCACGCTGGTCGGCTCGATCGTGGAGAGCGACCTGCCGCCGCTGTCGCCCGATACGCCGCTGCCCGAGATCACCGGGTATCTCGCCACGTACAACATGGTGGCCGCGCCGGTCGTCGACGAGAGCGGGTCGCTGCTCGGCGCCGTGACCGTCGACGACGTCCTGGACCACCTGCTGCCCGACGACTGGCGGGAGACCGGGTTCCACGGCCTGGAGGAGGCCGCGAGTGGCCACTGAGCGCGCGGACAAGGACGCGGCGAGGGAAAGGGCCGCGGCGGTCTCGGGAGCGAGCGCCGTGGCGCGTGGGCCGCGCGGACGGCTCGACCAGCCGCGCACGCCGAGGCGCAGACTGCTGCCGGACTACGACCCCGAGGCCTTCGCCCGGCTCTCGGAGCGGATCGCGCGGTTCCTCGGGACGGGACGCTTCATCGTCTGGATGACGCTGACGATCATCGTGTGGGTGCTGTGGAACATCTTCGCGCCCCCGGCGGTGCGTTTCGACGAGTACCCGTTCATCTTCCTGACGCTGGCGCTGTCCCTCCAGGCCTCGTACGCGGCCCCGTTGATCCTGCTGGCGCAGAACCGCCAGGACGACCGGGACCGGGTCACCCAGGAGCAGGAGCGCAAGCAGAACGAGCGCTCCATCGCCGACACCGAGTATCTGACCCGCGAGATCGCCTCGCTGCGGATGGGACTCGGTGAGGTCGCCACCCGCGACTGGATCCGTTCCGAGTTGCAGGACCTGGTGCGGGACCTCGCCGAGCAGCATGTCCTGCTGCCCGCCGAACCGACGCGGGGACGTGACGAAGCCGACCGCCCGGAGCACTGACGCGCTTTCCGGGGCGTGGGCGCCGCGCCGTACCATCTCCCTATGGCTACCGACACGCACGGAACCGTCGCTCCCGCGGAAGACGCGGTACGCGCAGCACTGGCGACGGTGAACGACCCCGAGATCCACCGGCCGATCACCGACCTCGGCATGGTCAAATCGGTCGACATCGGGGCGGACGGCGCGGTGGCTGTCACGATCTACCTCACGGTGTCCGGCTGTCCCATGCGCGAGACGATCACCACGAACGTGACGGAGGCCGTCGCCTCGGTCGCCGGCGTCACCCATGTCGACGTCACGCTCGACGTGATGAGCGACGAGCAGCGCAAGGACCTGGCCACGTCGCTGCGCGGCGGTACGGCCGAGCGCGAGGTGCCCTTCGCCAAGCCCGGCTCGCTGACCCGGGTGTACGCGGTGGCGTCGGGCAAGGGCGGTGTCGGCAAGTCGTCGGTGACGGTCAACCTGGCGGCGGCGATGGCCGCCGACGGTCTGAAGGTCGGCGTCGTCGACGCGGACATCTACGGGCACAGCGTGCCGCGCATGCTGGGGGCCGACGGGAAGCCCACCCAGGTCGAGAACATGATCATGCCGCCGTCGGCGCACGGCGTGAAGGTCATCTCGATCGGCATGTTCACTCCGGGCAACTCCCCGGTGGTGTGGCGCGGACCGATGCTGCACCGCGCGCTCCAGCAGTTCCTGGCCGATGTGTACTGGGGCGATCTGGACGTCCTGCTGCTCGACCTGCCGCCGGGGACGGGCGACATCGCGATCTCGGTGGCACAGCTCGTGCCGAACGCCGAGATCCTGGTGGTCACCACGCCGCAGCAGGCCGCCGCGGAGGTCGCGGAGCGGGCCGGGTCCATCGCCGTACAGACCCATCAGAAGATCGTCGGCGTGGTCGAGAACATGGCGGGCCTGCCGTGCCCGCACTGCGACGAGATCATCGACGTGTTCGGGACGGGCGGCGGCCAGCGGGTCGCCGACGGGCTGACGAAGACGACCGGCGCCTCGGTGCCGGTGCTCGGCGCGATCCCGATCGACGTACGGCTGCGGGAGGGCGGCGACGACGGCAAGCCCGTCGTGCTCTCCGACCCCGACTCCCCCGCGGGCGCGGCGCTGCGGTCGATCGCGGGCAAGCTCGGTGGGCGGCAGCGCGGTCTGGCGGGCATGACGCTGGGGCTGACGCCGCGTAACAAGTTCTGAGTGTTCCGAGGCAGTTGTAAGGGGCGCCCGCCATTGGCGGGCGCCCCTTACATGTGCGTGCTGGGCGGTGGCCCTCGGCTACTCCGGGACGTACGAGTTGATGTCCTCGATCACCGAGAAGCCGAGGCCGTACGCGCTCATGCCGCGACCGTACGCACCGATGTGCACCCCGGCCGCGGCTCCGGCTCCGGCCCCGTCCTCGGCCGAGTCGGTGGAGCCCGTTGAGCCCGTTGAGCCCGCGAGCACCCAGCCGAATTCGGATTCGCGATAGTGGAACGGCGTCGGGACGCCGTCCACGGGGAGCGAGAGCACCGACCAGGCGGAGCCGTTCAGATCGTCGGCCAGTTCGAAGGCCGTCTCGGTCTGCTGGTCCAGCCAGTCGTCGCGCAGCGTGTGGTCGAGCTGCGCGGGCCAGGTCGACAGCAGCAGCGCCGAACCGGCCAGCCAGGCCGCCGAGGACACCGTCGTGGCGTCGAGGACGCCCGTGCCGTCACCGCTGCGCCGTACGGGGCTCGCGGCGACCGTGACGACAGCCGCGAAGCGTTCCTTCTCCGCGCCTGACGCGTCCGGTCTTATCGACGGCTCCTCGCCGTGTCCCGTGGAACCGTGCTGGACGGTGCCGTCCGCCGCCGTGCCCACCTGCATGAGCCATCTGGGGCCGGTGAACGCGTCGTCCAGTCCGTACCAGGGGAAGGTGGCCCGCAGATAGCCCTCGACCGTGCGCCGGGCACCCGATGCCCCGTCCGCCGTGCCGGCCGCGCCCTGGGCCCCTACCCGACTTGTCGTCTCCATCTGTCCGGACCGCCTCCTCTATCTCGGAGTCCGGAGCGGCCCGCCCTCACGGACGTCTCACTACCGGACAGATGGAGGATAGCCACCCGTTACCGGCTCGCCGGGCAGGGCGGCCATCAGGTGGCGTCTGCGTCGAAAGGCGGGCGATCGGCCTGTTGGGGCTGTTCGGGCTTCTTGAGCAGGTCAGAGGTGCCGGACGGGCTTTTCGTCAGGCTCGTCGCCGCGGCTTCACCCGTGCCGCTGTCGCTCGCGGCGGTGTCGCCGCCCTTGCCGTGGACCGAGTCCGCGACGTCGTTGATTTCCTTCTTGAGGTTGAAGCTGCTGCGGATCTCCTTCAGCCCCAGATCGTCCTCGTGCTCCGACAGCTGCTTTCGGACGAACTTCTTGGGGTTGAGGTCCTCGAAGTCGAAGTCCTTGAACTCCGGTCCCAGCTCGGAACGGATGTCCTCCTTGGCGTTGTCGGAGAACTCGCGCACCTTCCGGATGAAACGGGAAACGTCCTGGATGACCTTGGGCAGCTTGTCCGGGCCGAAGACGAGCACGGCGAGAACCACGAGCGTCACCAGCTCGAGCGCGCCTATGTCATTGAACACCTAGCTGCTCCTTGTGTTCTCCGTGCCCGCAGGCGAGACCTTGTCGGCCTGGCCTGTGTTGGGTCGAGGCCCGGGCCGCTCCACGGTACCCGGCAGACCTGGCCGGACGGTACCTTCATTCGACACTCACCTGCCTTCCGCGCTGCCGAGGACCAGAGTCATGGTCCGCTCTTTACCTCCGCGGGTCAGTGTCAGCTCCAGTTCGTCACCGGGGCGGTGCGAACGGATCTTCACGATCAGCTCCTCGCCGCTGTGCACCCGCTGGCCGTCCACCTCGGTGATGATGTCGCCGGTCCTGATGCCCGCCTTCGCGGCCGGTCCGTCCTCCTCCACCGACGGTCCGCCGTCGGCGCTCTTCGCGCCGACCTTGGCGCCGTCGCCCGTGTACTCCATGTCGAGCGTGACGCCGATCACGGGGTGCGACGCCTTGCCCGTGTTGATCAGTTCTTCGGCGACGCGCTTGCCCTGGTTGATCGGTATCGCGAAGCCGAGTCCGATGGAACCGGCCTGGGCGCCGTCCGGCGTTCCGCCGCCGTCGGCGCCGCGGATCGCGCTGTTGATGCCGATGACCTGCGCCTTCGAATTCACCAGCGGGCCACCGGAGTTGCCGGGGTTGATCGGTGCGTCGGTCTGGAGGGCGTCGACGTAGCTGATGTCGCTGCCGTCGCCCTTCTCGCCGCCGGCGGTGATCGGGCGCTCCTTGGCGCTGATGATGCCCGCCGTGACCGTGTTCTGGAGGTCGAAGGGCGCGCCGATCGCCACGACCGGGTCGCCGACCTGGACGTTGTCGGAATTGCCGAGCGGTAGCGGCTTGAGTCCGGAGACTCCGGTGACCTTGACGACGGCGAGGTCGTAGCCGCTGTCCTTGCCCACGAGCTTCGCCTTGGCGGTCTCGCCGCCGCTGAAGGTGATCGAGATGTCGCCGGACTCACCGGCGGGGTCGACCACATGGTTGTTCGTCAGGATGTGGCCCGTGCGGTCCAGGACGAAGCCGGTGCCGGTGCCCTGCTCGCCACCGCCGCTGACATGGAGGGTGACGACGCTCGGCAGGGCGCTGGAGGCGATCCCGGCGACGCTGTCGGCCGGGCGGCCCCCGCCGTCGTTGCCCGCCTGGGGCAGTTCGACGCTGGTGAGGCCGCCGTTGCGCTCGATGTACGCGCCGACGCCACCGCCGATGACGGCGATGCAGAGCCCGAGCGCCAGCGCGCCCACGAGGCCGATGCCCCGGCGCTTCCTCCGGGGCTCGCCGGGGTCGGGGTACGACAGCGTCTGCTGCTGCCCGGGGGTGCTCCAGGGGTCGTACTGCAGCCACTGGGTGGGCTGGGGCTGCTGCGGGTGGGGGCCCTGGGGCGGGGGAAGCTGCTGGGTCCCCGTCTGCGGGTGCGGGAGGGGCTGTGGGTGGGGCTGCTGAGACTGCTGCTGCGGAGGGGGCAGCGGCGGGCCCGCCATCGGCTGCTGGGCGCCCTGCGGCGGGACGCCGTAGCCGGACGTCGGCTGGGGCCCCGGCACGGGCTGTGGCCGGCCGGGCGCCGCCTGGCCGGTGTAGTGCTGCGGCGGGATGGGCGTGCCCTGCGCCGGGGTGGGCACGGGTCGCTGTACGGGGGGTGCGGGCGCCCAGGGCCCGGGGCCGCCGTAGGGCGGGGTGCTGTAGGGGTCGGGCTCGTGCAGCGGCTGCGGCCGGCTCTGCGGACCCGTGGCCGTCCCCGCCTCTGTGCTGTCCGCGCCCGTTCCCGCTGCCGCTGCCGCGCTCACCGCTGAGGGCGCGCGCTCGGGCGGGGCGAGGAGGTGGTCCTCGGGATCCGGGTCCGGCTCGGACACGCGCTCCGGCACGCTGTCGACCGGTTCGGCCGGTTCAACCGGTTCGGTGACCGCCGCGCGGTCGGGATTCGGGGGGACTTCATCGGTGACCGGCGACAGTTCCGTCGTCTCCTCTGTGTTCCGGTGCTCCGGTACGTCGGGCTCCCGCGGTATCGCGCGTCCCGATGCCGGGCGGCTCCACCATTTCGCCTTGGGTCCGGTGGGCTTGCCGTCGTCCATGCTCTCCCCGCACCTGCCTCGTCCGTGCCCCGACAAGGGCACCCGTGCAGGGATTCAACCAGGTTTACGAATGTCCGCGCAGGGACCCTGTCACCGACGCTGCGAAAGCGGCACGCCGGGCTGGGTGGGCGCGGCGAGGTGGGTGGGGTCCGGGGTGGCCGTGGGAGTGGTCAGTCCCGGGCTCGCCGCCAGTTGGAACGCCGTGCCCGTAGGACGTATCAGGGGCGCGGCGGGGAAGTGGTTGAGAACCGCCGACTGGAACGGGTGAGGGGTGAACGGCGCCCGCATCGTGCCGGGGGCGAGCACCGGCGCGCTGTCGAGGGACTGCGGAAGAATGCCGCCCCGCTCGCCGCCCTGCCTGCTTCGCGTCCCGTTGCCGGGAGGTGTGGTGGTGGCCCTGGTCAGCGGTGTGATGCCCGCGCCGGCCCCGCGCGCGGCCGTGTCGGCCGTGGCGCCCATGGGCAGTGCGCCGAGCGCCATCGCGGCGAACGACACCGCGCTCGCGGCGGCGAAGGCGAACCGCCGGCCGCGCCACGGCGAGCGCTCGGCCTCGGCGCGCCCCACGTCGTGGATCCTGAAGCCCCCATCGGAGCCGGAGCCGCCACGAAGGGGGGATGCGTGGGGTCCCGTCGGGCGGTAGCCGAACGCGTCGCTCCGGACGCCGAAGACACCGCTGCTGAAGGCCGTGCCGTCGAACGGGCCGGGGGCCTTGTCCTCGCCGTCCTCGGTGGGTCCGCCGGGCAGTCCCTGGAGCCGGGCGAGAAAGCCTTCGGACAGCGGCGGGGGCGCCGACTGTGCGAACGCGTTCTTCAGCCTGCGCTGGGCGTCGGCCTCCGCCTTGCACTTGGCGCAGGTCGCGAGGTGTGCGAGCACACGCTCCCGGGCGTCGTGACCGAGCTCCCCGTCCACCAGGGCGGCGAGCCGGTCCCCCAGGTGTTGCTCCGCGGGGGTCGGTCCTGTGCCACTCACGCGAGTCCGCCCTCCCCGGCCACGCTCGCGAACGTGCGCTGCTCGGCCCGAGCCTCGGGAGAACGGTGCGAGAGGGCCTTGCGCAGGTGCGAACGGCCTCGGTGGATCCGGCTGCGCACCGTGCCGAGCTTCACGCCGAGCGTGGCGGCGATTTCCTCGTACGACAGTCCTTCGATGTCGCACAGGACGACCGCGGCCCGGAATTCGGGAGCGAGGGTGTCCAGCGCCTGCTGCACATCCGCGTCGAAGTGGGTGTCGTGGAAGACCTGCTGCGGTGAGGGCTCACGGCTGGGCAGGCGCTCCGCCGCGTCGTCACCGAGCGCGTCGAAACGGATCCGCTGCTTGCGGCGGACCATGTCCAGGAACAGATTGGTGGTGATGCGGTGCAGCCAGCCCTCGAACGTGCCGGGCGTGTACGTCGACAGGGACCTGAAGACCCGGACGAAGACTTCCTGGGTCAGATCCTCGGCGTCGTGCTGGTTGCCCGTGAGACGGTAGGCCAGGCGATACACGCGGGCGCTGTGCGTGCTGACGATCTCCTCCCAGCTGGGAGGCGTCCACGCCTGCGATTCCGCATCCGATGCGAAGGTCGCCGTAACTGCGGAGTCGGTCGAGCGAGAACGGTCAGCGAAGTTGGTCACGGATTTCGGCTCACCGGCCGACCTGAGAAAGCGCTTGAACGCTCCTCCCCGATCCGCAGGCGCAGCCGCACCTCCCCTATCGACTCTGGTGGTGTCCAGCGGAGCACCTACCATAGCCACCTCGCCCGTTAGCTCCGGATAAGAATCTTTGCCTGAATTTGCGCCTGGTCCCAGGTCTTCATCCATGTGTTCCCCCACGCCTTCATAACGCCCGGTCCCATCAGCGGGTTCCCGCGTGCAGCGGATACAGTCACCGGTGCGCCAACTACGGGGACAGGAGAGGGTCATTACCGCCAACCGGCAGACAAGCTGGGCGTTCGCCGACGCTTTTGTCGCCGAGGACGAGGCACTGCGCTGGGCCCGCGACAGGGCCCGGGACATGGGGCTCCGCTCGGTGTCACCGGGCACGGGCGCCGCGCTTCGTCTGCTTGCCGCCACGGCGGACGCCAAGGCGGTGGCGGAGATCGGCACGGGTACCGGGGTCTCCGGGATCTATCTCCTGAACGGGATGCGGCCCGACGGCGTACTGACCACGGTCGACACGGAGCCCGAGCGGCAGCAGTTCGCCCGTGAGGCGTTCCGGGCGGCCGGCTTCACCAACAATCGCGCGCGCTTCATCCCCGGCCGGGCCCGCGACGTACTGCCCCGGCTCGCCGACGGCGGCTACGACCTCGTCTTCTGCGACGGGGACCGGCTGGAGTGCCTGGACTATCTCGCTGAATCGTTGCGCCTGCTGCGACCAGGGGGGCTGGTGTGCTTCGAGGGCGTCTTCGCCGACGGCCGTACGGTCGATTCGGCGGCCCAGCCCCACGAGGTGCTGCGGCTGCGCGAGCTGCTGCGCACGGTCCGGGAGATGCAGGACGAGCTGCTGCCGTCGCTGCTGCCGGTGGGCGACGGGCTGCTCTGCGCCGTACGCCGCTAGGGGGTGTCTTGTCGATCAGGCCGGATCAGGGAGCGCCCGCCGCGGCAGCGGCTGATGTCTCGTTGGTGCGTGCGATCGCAAGGCGGAGGAGGGAGGCATGGCGGAGCCATGCCGACCGACGACAACGCGGCGAGCGTGCGTGCCAGGGACCGCGAGCCCGGCAAGATCGGCAAGACACCCCCTAGAGCTTGTTATTGGATTCTGTCGGGCGGAGAACGGCATAAAGCTGCCCCGCCACGGAGGTGTCCGCGGCGGGGCAGCACGAGAGTGCGCGTTCTGTCCGCGTCAGCCGACGACCTTCTTCAGGGCGTCACCCAGCGCATCCGCCTCGTCGGGGGTCAGCTCGACGACCAGCCGACCGCCGCCTTCGAGCGGAACGCGCATGACGATGCCCCGCCCCTCCTTGGTCACCTCGAGCGGGCCGTCGCCCGTCCGCGGCTTCATGGCCGCCATGCTCGTTCCCCTTCCTGAAACCAGCTCATCGCAGCCGGCGGCCCCATGACAGGCGCTGTGTCACCGGCATCGAACACATTGCTTCCAGGCCATTATCCCGCATGGCGGGACCCGATGACCAACATCGGACGGCATCGCTTGCGCAACGCGCTCTCTCAAAACGACTCAATTCGGCGATCCGCCTGCGATACTTCGCCGCTGTTCACGGCTCTACGGCCCTGGATTGTTTGACGCAGGTCACATGCCGGCCTGCGGTGATCTCCGCCATGCTGGGGCCGGACAGGACAGCGGGACAGGCAGTCAGAGTCGCAGAGGAGATCCGATCATGGCCGACACGGTGCTGTACGAGGTGAGCGACGGGCTCGCGACCGTCACGATCAATCGGCCCGAGGCCATGAACGCGCTGAACATCGCGGCCAAGGTCGCCCTGCGGGACGCGCTGCGCGCCGCCGAGGCCGACTCCGCCGTACGGGCCGTCCTCCTCACGGCCACCGGGCGGGCCTTCTGCGTGGGGCAGGACCTGAAGGAGCATGTCTCGCTGCTGGCGGCCGACGCGGCCGACGGCAGCGGCGGGACCATGAGCACCGTGCGGGAGCACTACAACCCCATCGTGCGGGCCCTGACCGAGATGCCGAAGCCGGTCGTCGCCGGGGTCAACGGGGTCGCGGCCGGTGCGGGGCTGGGCTTCGCGCTCGCCTGCGACTACCGCGTCGTCGCCGACACCGCCTCCTTCAACACCTCGTTCGCGGGCGTGGCGCTGACGGCCGACTCCGGCGTGTCGTGGACGCTGCCCCGGCTGATCGGGCAGAGCAGGGCGGCCGACCTGCTGATGTTCCCCCGGTCGATCACGGCGGAGTCGGCCCATGAGCTGGGGATCGTCAACAAGCTGGTCCCCGCGGCCGATCTCGCGGCCGAGGCGGCGGCGGTCGCGCGCACCCTCGCGGAGGGCCCCACGCTGGCGTACGCGGCGCTGAAGGAGTCCCTGGCGTACGGCGCCGGCCACTCGCTGGCCGAGACGCTGGAGAAGGAGGGCGAACTCCAGAACCGGGCGGGCGCGTCGCAGGACCACGGCATCGCGGTCCAAGCCTTCCTCGACAAGGCGAAGCCCCGCTACGTGGGCCGCTGACGCCGCTGTCGGGTCGGCCCGCTCAGGCCTCGGTGAGCTGCCTGCGGACCAGGCACCCGGCCAGGTGGTCGTCGACCAGGCCGCACGCCTGCATCAGCGCGTACGCCGTCGTGGGACCGACGAATCGGATGCCGCGCTTCTTGAGCGCCTTCGCCAGCGCGGTGGATTCGTCGGTGACCGCCGGGACGTCCCCGATCGTCTTCGGCACCGGGCGCGTCGCCGGGTCCGGCGCGTACGACCAGATGAGGCCGTCCAGCTCGCCGGCGGGCCAGCCGGCCAGCTCGCGCGCGTTGGCGAGCGTGGCGTCGATCTTGGCGCGGTTACGGATGATGCCCTCGTCGGTCAGCAGCCGGGCGGCGTCCGCGTCGGTGAAGGCGGCGACGGCCGGGACGTGGAATCCGGCGAAGGCCCGGCGGAAGCCCTCGCGGCGGCGCAGGATCGTGATCCAGGAGAGGCCGGACTGGAACGCCTCCAGGCACAGCCGCTCGAAGAGCGCGTCGTCGCCGTGGACGGGGCGGCCCCACTCCTCGTCGTGGTACGTGACGTAGTCCTCGGTCGACAGGCCCCAGGGACAGCGCAGCTCGCCGTCCGGTCCCGCCACCGCTCCGCCGTCGGTCACCGCTGGTCCTCCTCGCCCGGGTTCTTGAAGAGATCGGGCCGGCCGACGGCCGTCGCCTGGGCGCCCGCCAGGCTGGACTCCAGCTCGGCGATCCGGGAGTCACGCTCGGCCAGCTCGGCGCCGAGCCTGGCCAGCACCTCGTCCACGTCCGCCATCCGATAGCCGCGGGCGCCGACCGGCAGGCGCAGTGCCTCTATGTCGGCGCGGCCGACCGGGCGTGTCGTGGGCAGCGGGTCCACGAAGTGTTCGGGCGCGGACTCGGGCAGCACCTCGCGGTCGCCGCCGCCGACCACCGCGAGAGTGACGGCAGCGACCACCACGACCATCGCGATGAGCAAGAACAAGAACACGAGCTTCTCCCCGGGGCAGGAAACGTCCGATCCCGATCGTGCCATGCGGGACCGACAGTTAAGGTCGCTGGCGACGGCATGGATGGCGGAAACGGGCGGTGACCAGGGGATGAGCAGCGGCACTCTGCGGCTGGGGCGGCGGGAGTTCGACGCGTACGAGCCGGTGATCATGGCCATCGTCAACCGGACCCCGGACTCGTTCTACGACCAGGGCGCGACCTTCCACGACCAGCCGGCGCTCGACCGGGTGGAGCAGGCGGTGTCCGAGGGCGCCGCCATCATCGACATCGGCGGCGTGAAGGCGGGGCCCGGCGACGAGGTGACGGCGGAGGAGGAGGCGCGCCGCACGGTCGGTTTCGTCGCCGAGGTCCGCAGGCGGTACCCGGACGTGGTGATCAGTGTCGACACCTGGCGGCACGAGGTCGGCGAGGCCGTCTGCGAGGCGGGCGCCGATGTGCTCAACGACGCCTGGGGCGGGGTGGATCCGGCGCTGGCCGAGGTCGCCGCCCGGTACGGCGCCGGGCTGGTCTGCACGCACGCGGGCGGGGCCGAGCCCCGGACCCGGCCGCACCGGATCGCGTACGACGACGTGCTCGCGGACATTCTCCGGGTCACGCTCGGACTGGCCGAACGGGCCGTGGAACTGGGCGTGCGCAGGGACGGGATCATGATCGATCCGGGGCACGACTTCGGGAAGAACACCCGGCATTCGCTGGAGGCGACCCGCAGGCTGGGCGAGATGGCGGAGACCGGCTGGCCGGTGCTCGTGTCGCTGTCCAACAAGGACTTCGTGGGCGAGACCCTCGACAAGCCGGTGAAGGAGCGGGTGATCGGCACGCTCGCGACGACCGCCGTATCGGCGTGGTTGGGCGCGCGGGTCTACCGCGTGCACGAGGTGGCCGAGACGAAGCAGGTACTGGACATGGTGGCGTCCATCGCGGGCCACCGGCCCCCGGCGGTGGCCCGCCGGGGACTGGCCTGAGCCACGGCCTCCTGGGGAGGAGGCCGCCGCCGATGCCGCTACTTGCCGGTCTCCTTGGTCACCAGCGCCACCGCCTCGTCCACGTCGTCGGTGACGTGGAACAGCAGCAGGTCCTTCTCGGACGCCTTGCCCTGCGCCACGACCGTGTCCCGCAGCCAGTCGATGAGGCCGGACCAGTACCGCGTCCCGAAGAGGACGATGGGGAAACGGGTCACCTTGCGCGTCTGGACCAGCGTGAGCGCCTCGAACAGCTCGTCCAGCGTGCCGAGGCCGCCGGGCAGCACCACAAAACCTTGGGCATATTTCACAAACATCGTTTTCCGGACGAAGAAGTACCGGAAGTTCACGCCGATGTCGACGTGCGGGTTGAGCCCCTGTTCGAAGGGCAGCTCGATACCGAGCCCGACGGAGACGCCCTTCGCCTCCCGCGCGCCCTTGTTCGCCGCTTCCATCGCGCCGGGGCCACCGCCGGTGATCACCGCGAATCCGGCCTCGACCAGCGCCCGGCCGATGCGCACGCCCGACTCGTAGTCCGGCGAGTCGACGGGCGTACGGGCCGAGCCGAAGACGCTGATGGCGCTGGGCAGTTCGGCGAGTGCGCCGAAGCCCTCCACGAACTCCGACTGGATGCGCATGACCCGCCAGGGATCGGTGTGCACCCACTCGGAGTCGCCTTCGGTGTCCAGCAGCCGCTGGTCGGTGGTGCCGGCCTGCACCTGGTCCCGGCGACGCAGCACCGGCCCGAGACGCTGCGTGTCCGGCTTCCGTGCTTCCTCAGGACTGCCCATGGACTGCTCCCTCCGCTGCTGTGCCAGTTCCCGGCCAGCGTAGATCCATGGAGGTGACAAACGGCGAAATTCCGGCGGTCGGTCCGGCTCCCCCGCCGTGCCGACCGCCCCGCCCGCGCCTCTTCAGGAGGTCAGCCACTCCCGCAGCCGGTTCTCGCAGTGCGTGATCCGCTCCACGGCCACGTGCTCGTCCCGCTTGTGGGCGAGCAGCGCGTCCCCCGGGCCGTAGTTGACCGCGGGCACCCCGAGCGCGCCGAAGCGCGAGACGTCCGTCCAGCCGAACTTGGGCTGCGCGGTGCCGCCCACGGCCGCCATGAAAGCGGCGGCGGCGGGGTGCGAGAGGCCCGGCAGGGCCGCGCCCGAGTGATCGTCCACGACGAACTCACGGACCCCGCAGTCGGCGAACACGGCGCGCACGTGCGCCACCGCCTCCTCCTCGCCGCGGTCCGGCGCGTAGCGGTAGTTGACCACCACGGTGCACGCGTCGGGGATGACGTTGTTCGCCACGCCGCCCTCGATCGCCACGGCGTTCAGGCCCTCCCGGTACTCCAGTCCGTCGATCACCGGGCGGCGCGGCTCGTACGCGGCGAGGCGGGCCAGGATCGGGGCCGCGGCGTGGATGGCGTTGGACCCCATCCAGCTGCGCGCCGAGTGCGCCCGCTCGCCCTCCGTACGGAGGTGGATCCGCAGCGTCCCCTGGCAGCCGCCCTCGACCTGCGCGTCGGAGGGTTCGAGCAGGACGGCGAAGTCCGCCTCCAGGAGGTCGGGGCGGGCGGCCGCCACATGCCCCAGGCCGTTGAGGTCGGCGGCGACCTCCTCGTTGTCGTAGAAGACGAACGTGAGGTCGCGGTTGGGGGCCGGGACGGTCGCGGCGATACGCAGCTGGACGGCGACTCCCGACTTCATGTCGGTGGTGCCGCAGCCCCACAGGATGCCGTCCGCGTCCAGCCTGGAGGGCACGTTGTCGGCGATCGGCACGGTGTCGATGTGCCCGGCCAGGATGACCCGCTCGGCCCGTCCGAGATCCGTACGCGCCACGACGTTGTTGCCGTACCGCTCGACGGTGAGGTGCGGCAGGGCGCGCAGCGCCTCCTCGACGGCGTCGGCGAGGGGCTTCTCGGCGCCGCTGACGGACGGGATGTCGACGAGCCGGGCGGTGAGCTCCGGGGCGTCCAGCGTGAGGTCCAGCGTGGTTCCAGGCTTCGTTTCGGGCATGGCCAGACCCTACGGCGTGGCCGGTGTCGGCCCGAGTCGGCAGGGGGCGGGCGGACCGGTCCTGGCCGACCGGCGGGGCCGGTACGGTGGGCGCGTGTCCGAGACCGCCTCCCCTCCCCGTCGCGGCCGATTCCTTCGGGTCGCGGCCGCGTTCACCGTGCTCCTCGCGGTGGCCGGCTACCTCGTCGTGCGGTTCGCCCCCGGCGAGAGCGGCCCGCCGCGCTGCACCGCGCGGGCCGCCGAGTCGTCGGACGGTGACGTCCCCACGTACGAGATGAGCCCGGAGCAGGCGGCGAACGCCGCCACGATCTCCGCGGTCGGCACCACCCGCGGCATGCCCGAGCGTGCCGTCACGATCGCCCTGGCCACCGCGCTCCAGGAGTCGGCGCTGCGCAACATCGACTACGGCGACCGGGACTCCGTCGGCCTCTTCCAGCAGCGCCCGTCGAAGGGCTGGGGCACGGTCGAGCAGATCCTCGACCCCGTGTACTCGGCGGGGAAGTTCTACACGAAGCTCGCCGAGGTGCCCGGCTACTCGCGGCTGCCTCTTACGGAGGCAGCGCAGCGGGTCCAGCGCAGCGGTTTCCCGCAGGCGTACGCGAAGCACGAGCCGGACGCCACGCTGCTGTCCGCCGCGCTCACCGGCAGGGCCGCCGCGACCCTCACCTGCACGGGCGGGAGCGACGGCGAGGCGGGCGATCCGGCGAAGGTACGGGCGGCCCTGACGCACGCCTTCGGGTCCGAGGTGCTGCCGGGCACCGACGCCGCCGCCCCGTCGGCGGACGACGGCGCGGCCGGCGGGCCGGCCGGCGGACAGGCCGTGGCCAAGGGCTCGGCGGAGGTCGCGGTGCCGGTCAACTCCTCCGACGGGAAACGTGGTTGGGAACTCGCCCACTGGGCGGTGGCGCACTCCGCCGATCTGCGGATCGCCGAGGTCTCCGTAGGAGACCGGGTGTGGAGCGTGGCGAAGTCCGACGAGGGCTGGCGCAAGAGCGACGGCGAATCCGGCCCGGAGAAATCCGCCGGAAACGACGTTCGAATGCGTATCGCGCAGTAGTACGTCGGGGTAGCCCGAACGGAGTAGTCGCGGCATATCCGGTCGGCATGGCACGGGCTCACCGGCCGGTTCACTCGTTCGGCGCCAAATCCCTTGCCAACAAAGCGAAGTGACGGTTCACCAGATCTCCGCACCGAGGATCCTTTGACCGTTTTTATCCGTAGCGGATAATGCGACGCATTACCAATTCTTTACTCTTGCACACCGCAACCTCAGGTGCCCTTGGAGGAGTTGTCACAGCGTCCGATCGCTGGACACGACAATTTCCTCTCCCGTCAAAGGAGCACCATGTCCCTCCCCCTGACCCGTCGGATCGCCCGTGCCGCGCTGCTTATCGCGGCGGGCGCAGCCCCCGTGGTCGGTGCGGCCGGCTCCGCCAGCGCAGCAGCCCTCCCCCAGACCGCCGACCTGGGCAGCGTTTCCCAGCTGGACGGCGCCGCCCTCGGTGACACGCTGGACAGCGGCGCCCGGCAGGCGACCGGCATCGCGGGCGAGGTCGGCGCCGAGACGGTCCGCACGTCCGTCCCGGCGGCCGGCGAGACCCTCGGCGGCGTCGCCAAGTCGGCGACCCCCGTCGCGCAGCGGGCGGCCGGTGAAGCCGCCGGCGGCGCCGGTCAGGTCCTCGGCGACGCGGCCACGTCCGTCACCGAGAACGGACTGCCGACCGAGTCCCTGGGCAACGGCCTGCCCACCGGCAAGCTCCCCGTCAACACCCTGCCGCTCGGCTGATCCCAGCCGGTCCGGCACGACGCGCACACGAAGGGGCCCGGGGAGTTCGTACTCCCCGGGCC
>NZ_JBHUUW010000091.1:0-28682 GCF_042670825.1 Streptomyces sp. NPDC057137
CGCACGCGGGGCGACCCGGCCGCCGGCCCGCCCCGCGTGCGCGAACGCCGACGCGGCTGACGCTGCCGGGCTGCTGCCGGTACGGCCAACTTCCGTACCGTACGGGCGAGATGGCCCCCGACCGACGCCGCACCGGATGGCCCTCAGGGCCGTTCGCACCCAGCCTCCATGGCGCACCGGCGCGATGGCCCCCGGCTGACGCGGGGTCGGCACCGCGCCCTGCGCGTATCCGCGCGATACGCGCGGCTCGACGGGGGGTGACGCCAACCTCCCGCGCCGTACCGGCCGGCGGCCCCGGGCCCGGTACCGGACGACGTTCAACGTCCACGCCAAACCGCCGGGTTCACCCCGGCCGGAGTGCCCACTCGACGCTCACGCGCCGCGCCATGGCCCCGGTCGATGCCGCGTGGACGCCACACGTGGTGGGAATCCGCGCACATGGGACCGACGCCGCGTCGACCCCCAGGCCCCCCGACCCCCGCGCCGTACGCGCTACGCGCTCGTACGTTCCGCGTACGCCACCGGGTCCGCCAGCACCGCGCGGACCACCAGCGCCGCCGCGCCCCGTGCCGCGTCGCCCGCCGAGGATGACGCGCGTAGCCTGCCGCTGTCGTGCGGCCACAGGCCGGACACCACCCGGTCGGTCAGCTCGCCGTCCGCGGGCGGTGACAGCCATGGCATCAGGCTCCGGTAGATCCCGCCGAGCACCACCGCGTCGGGGTCGAAGAGGTTCACCGCGCCCGACAGGACCCGGCCCAGCATCCGGCCGGCCTCGCCGATGGCGGCGATCGCGCGCTTGTCGCCGCTCCTGGCCAGGGCCTCCAGCTCCGCGACGCCCGGCACTCCGGCGTTCTCGTCGAGCCCGGCGCCCCGCAGGAGCGCCGACTGGCCCGCGTACTGCTCCAGACAGCCACGCGCGCCGCACCGGCACAGCGGCCCGTCGGCGTCGACGACCACATGGCCGATCTCACCGGCGAACCCGTTGGCGCCGCGCAGCAGTTCACCGTCGAGCACCAGCGCGCCGCCGACGCCGATCTCGCCCGACAGATAGAGGAAGCTGCGGATCCCGCCCAGGCCGCCGAACCACAGCTCGGCGAGTGCCGCGAGATTCGCCTCGTTCTCCGAGCGCACCGGCAGCGGCGGCACCGCGGGCTGCGACTCGGCAAGCGCCGCCGCGAACAACTCCTCGGCGGGCACCCGGTTCCAGCCCAGGTTGGGCGCCTGGCGGACCGTACCCCCGGAGACCAGACCCGGCAGCGCGAGCTGCACCCCGACCGGCGACAGATCCTGCTCGGCGGCCGAGTCGAGGGTGCGCGCGGCGATCCGGGCGCCACGGGCCAGGACTTCGGCGGGCGCGGCGCCGCGATTGTCGAGGTGTTCGGTGAGGCGTACACGGTCGGTGCCCGACAGGTCGACCACGCACACCGACACGTAGTCGATGTTGATCTCGACGCCGATACCGGCCGGACCGGCGCGCGTCACCTTCAGTACGGTGCCGGGCCGGCCGGCCTGCCCGCTGAACGTCTTGCCGGACTCGGAGAGGAATCCGCTGTCCAGCAACTGCTCGACCAGCGACGACACCGCGGCCCGGGTCAGTCCGACCCGCGCGGCCACACCTGCCCTGGTCGCCTCACCCTCGTCCCGCACGGCGCGCAGCACCAGGCTCAGATTGTGCCGGCGCACCGTCTCTTTGTCGGCCTTGGGACCGAGGGATGTGTGGTTGCTCTTCATGGTGCGGTCGAGCCTATGTGATCGGTATCCGGACGGATGGCCGGTCCCGCGAGATCGATGGCCCGTCCAGCCACTTGTTTAGATTAATTAGTAATAATCGTTGACAGGGTCGGGGAGCGCGGCGACAGTCTTCGTCGTGACCCCCAACCTTCGGGAGACATCAGTGACTTCGCACCGGGCAACGGTGGCCGCCGTCGTCACCGCGCTGTTCGCGGTGGTGACCGTGCCCTCCGCCCAAGCGGCCGACGGCGTCCGGGACGAGCCCCGGGCCATGGACCGGCCCGCCGTCCAGGCCGTGGACCAGGGCGCCCCCACGTACTACGACAGCGGACTCGCCCCCACGCCGTACATGGGCTGGAACACCTACTACGGCCTCGGCGCCCCCACCGAGCAGGAGGTCAGGTCGGTCGCCGACCACCTCGTCAGCAGCGGCCTCAGGGACAGCGGCTACGACATCGTCTGGCTGGACGGCGGCTGGCAGGCCGACACCCCGCGCGACAGCGACGGCAGGCTGGCCGCACACCCCGGCCGCTTCCCGTCCGGCATCCCCGCCCTCGTGACCTATCTGCACCAGCGCGGACTCAAGGCCGGCATCTACACCGACGCCGGCACCTACGACGGCGGCAAGAGCTGCGGGCTCGGCAGCCGCGGCCACTACACCGAGGACGCGAAGCAGTTCGCCGGCTGGAAGATCGACGCCATCAAGGTCGACTTCCTCTGCGGCATCACCGCGAAGCTCGACCCGGGCCCCGCCTTCAAGGAGTTCAGCGACGCCGTCGCCAAGTCCGGCCGCCGGATGCTGCTCAACCTCTGCAACCCGCTGACCGACGACTGGGGCCTGCCGCACACCCCCGAGCAGGACGCGCACAACAGTTACGTCTACGGTCCGACGACCGGTGACTCCTGGCGTACCGGCACCGACGTCGCCTTCGGCACCCCCTCCACCGGCCAGTGGGCCAACGTCCTGCGCAACATGGACGCCAACGCCTGGCACCCCGAGGCACAGGGGCCGGGGCGCTACAACGACCCCGACTACCTCATCCCGATGCGCAAGCTCGAAGACGGCTCGTACGAGCTGACCGAGGAGGAGTCCACCACCCAGCTCGTCATGTGGGCCGTGATGGGCTCGCCCCTGGTCATGGGCTCCGACCCGCGCACCCTGCCGCAGTCGATGATCGACACCCTGCGCAACCCGGAGATTATCGCCGTCGACCAGGACCCGCTCGCCATCCAGGGCGTACGCGTCGCCACCGACGCCACCGGCGACGTCTACAGCAAGACCCTCAAGGGCGCGGGCAAGCGGGCGGTCGTCCTCCTCAACCGCTCGGACCGGGCCGCGACACGCACCGTGACCTTCGCGGACGCCGGACTGACGGGCGACGTCGCCGTACGGGACGTCCGCGCCCGCGCCGACCGGGGCACGCACAGCGGCTCGTACACCGTCACCGTCCCCGCGCACGGCACCGCCTTCCTCACGCTCGCCGGCCGGGACGACGCGCCGGGCGCCTCGCTCGGTACGCGTTCCACCGCGAGCCCCGCCCTGGTGCGCGACGGCGACCGGCTGACGGCGTTCACCAGGGGCGCGGACGGTTCCCTGCGGCAGCAGAGCGGACGTGACGGGCACTGGTCGTCGCGTACGACCGACCTCGGGGGTCCCACGAACGGCCGGATCCTCGGCCAGCCCGCGGCCTACGCCTCGGCCGCCGAGCCCGGCCGGATCGACGTCTTCGTACGCGGCACCGACGACGCGGCGTACCGGCGCGCCTTCACCGACGGCCGGTGGGGGATCTGGCAGAAGCTCGGCGGCAGCCTCGCCGACGCACCGTCCGTCGCTTTCGAGAGCGCCGACCGGTGGACGCTCCTCGCGCACGACAAGGACGGACAGATCCAGGCGCGTGGGCCGCGCTCCGGCTGGACGACGCTGGGCGCGCCCGAGAAGCGGGCCGTGTACGGGCGGCCGTCCGCCGTCGTCGACGGGGAGGGCCGGACCCATGTCGCCGTACGTACCGCCGAGGACGCGGTGTGGTGGCGGGTGCGGGACACGGACGGCAGCTGGTCGCCGTGGACCTCGCTGGGCGGGACCGTCAGCGGCAGCCCGACCCTCGTCGCGGTCGACGGCGGCGTGCGGCTGTACGCACGGGCCGGTGACTACACGCTCTGGCAGCGCGCGTACGGCGACGCAGATGCGACGTGGGGCGACTGGTCGGCGCGCCCGGAGTTCGTCAGCGGCGTCTTCGACGGCGCGCTCGGCGCGACCGCCGGGCCCGACGGCACCGTGCTGACCGCCTTCCGCGGCGTCGACGGCCGCGTCCATCAGACCGGCTTCCCGGCCGCCCGCCCGTAGAACCGGGCGTCCACAGCCATTCAACCCGCACTGTCCGACAGGGAGTTCACCGATGATCACCCCACCCACCGCACCACCCGGCCGCCGTCAGTTCCTCGCCGGCACCGGCGCCGTCGGCGCCGCCGCGCTCCTGAGCGGCTGCGTCACCTCGGGATCGACCGCCAAGAGCGAGTCGGGCGGCGACGTCACCCTCCAGTCCAACCTCTCCTCGCCACAGGCCAAGAAGGCCATGGAGAAGGTGGTCGAGGGCTTCGGCAAGGAGGGCGGCGCGAAGGCGAAGCTCAACACCGTCGCGTCCGAGACCTTCCGCACCCAGCTCCCGACCTACCTCACCTCCGCCAACCCGCCGGACCTCTACACCTGGTACCCCGGCTCGGTCGCCGAGTCGTACGCGGCGAAGGACCTGCTCCTCGACGTCAGCGACATCTGGACCGAGCCCGAACTGACCGGCTACTCGAAGGCGTTGCAGGCGCTCTGCACCTCGGGGGCGGGCAAGAAGGTCTTCGTCCCCACCACCTACTACTGGTGGGGCGTCTTCTACCGGAAGTCGAACTTCGCCAAGTGGGGCGTCCAGGAGCCCAAGACCTGGGACGAGTTCCTGGACCTCTGCGACACCCTCAAGGGCAAGGGCGTCGCACCGATCGGCCTCGGCGCCGGCGGCAACACCCCCTGGGTGGCGTCCTCCTGGTTCGACTACCTGAACATCAGGATCAACGGCGCCGCGTACCACCGCGAACTCCTCGCCGGAAAGCACCGGTTCGACGACCCCGAGGTCCGCAAGGTCTTCGACCGCTGGGGCGAGGCACTGCCCTACTTCGACCCCAACAGCACCGCCCTGCCCTTCCAGGACGCCACCACCGCACTGCTCCAGGGCCGTACGGGAATGATGCTGATCGGCACGTTCTTCGCGGACTCGGCACCCAAGGGGACGCTGGAGGACATCGACTTCTTCCGCTTCCCCGTCATCGACCCCAAGGTCCCGGTCGCCGAAGAGGCCCCCACCGACGGCTACTTCGCCAGCGCCCGCACCGGCCGCAAGGCCGAGGTCAAGGAGCTGATGCGGTATCTCGCCACCGCCGAGGCGCAGGAGATCTACCTCAAGAACTCCTCCGGCACCGCGCTGCCGACCCACCCCGACGCCAAGGACAGCGGAACCGCCCTCGTCAAGAAGGGCCGTGCGCTGATCGAGGGCGCCGCCGAACTCACCCAGTACTTCAACCGGGACTCCAGCGACGCCCTCCAGCCGCCCGCCGACGCCGCGCTCACCCGCTTCCTCGCCAAGCCCAAGGAGATCGGCTCCATCCTCACCACCTGGCAGCGCGAGTCGCAGAAAATCTGGAGCCGCTGAGATGGCGGCGGTCGTCACCGGGCCTCCGAAGAAGGAACAGGGACACGAACAGCCGACGGCGAAGGAGGACCGGCGGCCACGGCGCAAACGGTCCACCCGGGTCCCACCCGTGGTGCTCGCCTTCGTCCTCGTCCCCCTGCTCGCCGAGGCCTTCTGGGTGTTCTGGCCCGCGGTCCAGGGCTTCTACCTCTCCCTGACCGACTGGGACGGCGTCTCCGCGCCGCGCTTCATCGGCCTCGGCAACTTCCGTGAGATGTTCGGCGACGCCGTCTTCCGTACCGCCGTGCTCGACACCGTCCTGTGGCTGCTGCTCTTCGGCGGGCTCTCCGCGCTCCTCGGCCTCGGCGCCGCCCTGCTCCTCCAGCAGGAGCGCCGCGGCGTCGGCTTCTACCGGGCCGCGCTCTTCCTGCCCGTCGTGTTCTCCCTCGTCGCCACCGCCCTGGTGTGGCAGGCGATGTACCAGCCGGACGGCCTGATCAACCAGGCACTCGAAACCATCGGCCTCGGCAATCTCACCCGCGCCTGGCTCGCCGACCAGGACACCGCCCTGTACGCCGTGATCGTGCCCGCCCTCTGGCGCCAGGTCGGCTACGTGATGATCCTCTACATCGCCGGCCTCAAGGGCATCGACCCGGTGCTCTACGAGGCGTCGAAGGTCGACGGCGCGAGCCGCTGGCAGCGGTTCCGGCACATCACCCTGCCGCAGCTGCGCAGCGTCAACGCCGTCGTCCTGTCGGTCATCGTCATCGACTCGCTGCGGTCGTTCGACGTCGTCTGGGCCCTCACCCGAGGCGGCCCGTACCACTCGTCCGAGCTGCTCTCCACGTACATGTACTCCACCGCCTTCCAGTCGCTGCGGCTGGGATACGGCTCCGCCCTCGCGGTCGTGATCTTCGTGCTGGCCTTCGGGGTCATCGCCTCGTACCTCGTCCGCGCCTTCCGGGAGGCCGACTGATGTCCGCCACCTCAGGATCCACCAACACCCGGCGCAAGTTGGCGACCGCGGGCTTCCACCTCGGCGCCGGCACCCTGTCCGTGCTGTGGCTGCTGCCCATCGCGCTCGTACTGGTCACCAGTGTCCGCTCGTTCGACGACATCGCCGCCAACGGGCTCGGCAGTCTGCCGCACTCCTTCACCCTCGACGGCTTCCGGCAGGCGTGGGTCGACGGCGGTCAGCAGCGGGCACTGATCAACAGCATGCTCGTCACCGTGCCGACCGTGCTCATCACGCTGGCCCTCGCTTCGATGGCCGCCTTCGCCCTCAGCCGCTACGAACTGCCCCTGCGCCGGACCCTGTTGCTGCTGATGCTCGGCGGCAATCTGCTGCCGCCGCAGATCCTGCTCATCCCGGTCTCCCGCATCAGCGAGAGCCTTGGTCTGTACGACACGCTGTACGCGCTCATCGGCGTACAGATCGGCTTCGGTGTCGGCTTCTACGTCTTCGTCCTCTACGGGTTCATGCGGTCCCTGCCCGTCGAGATCCAGCAGGCCGCGGTCATCGACGGCGCGAGCCCCTGGCAGATCTACTCACGCATCGTGCTGCCGCTGACCAAACCCGCGCTCGCCGCGCTGAGCGCGCTCTCCTTCACCTGGATCTTCAACGATCTGCTGTGGGCCATCACCGTGCTGCGGACCGACAGCCAGATGCCGATCACCGCGTCACTGATCGGACTCCAGGGTCAGTATGTGTCCATGTGGAATGTGATCGCGGCGGGCTCCGTCATCGCGGCGGCCCCGACCGTCGCCGTGTTCCTGCGATTCCAGCGCCACTTCGTGGCCGGCCTCAACCTGGGAGCGGTCAAATGACCCAGCGCGAACCGTGGGTGCTGCGCACCGAGCACACCGTGTACGCCGTCACCCTCGCGCCCGGCGAGGGGTGGGCCGAACTCGCCGCCTGGGGTCCGCACGGTGCCGAGCAGGGGCCGTCCCCGCTCGACTGGTCGCGCCGCACCCACTTCATCACCCCCGCCGACGCCGCCCCCGCCGAGTACATCCCTTACGGGCCACGGCCGTTCACCGGCGCCGACCTGGTCGCGCAGCGCCCCGGCGAGGAGCGCGGCGTGTGGTGGCGCTTCACCGGCGCCACCGCCGACGGCGACCGCGCGCTGCGTCTCGTCTTCACCGACGACACGCTCGGACTGACCACGACCCTCCGCTACGAGACCGTCCCCGGCACCGACGTGATCCTCCGCTGGGCCGAACTCACCTGTGTCGGCGACGACGAACTGCGCCTGGAACGCTTCGACTCGGCCGCCGTGAACATCCCCGTCACCGACACCGCACGGCTCACCTACCTCTCCGGCCAGTGGTCGCACGAGTTCCAGCGCACCCAGCTCGAACTCACCCGTGGCCGCTTCGAGTTGGCCAGCACCCAGGCGGTACCGGGGCACGCGTACGCACCGTGGCTCGCGATCCAGGACGCGGCGGACCCGGCCGAAGGCGCCACTCCCACCTACGGCATCGCCCTTGAATGGTCCGGCAGTTGGCACCTGACCGCCGACGCCGAGCCGGGCGGCGCCCTGCGCGTACGGGCCGGCCGGCTGCCCCACGAGGGCGCCGTCCGCCTCGCGCCCGGCGCCACACTCACCACCCCCCGACTGGCGTGCGCGTTCAGCCCGGACGGACTCGAAGGACTGGCCCGCGTCTGGCACCGCTACGAACGCCACCTCTCCGGCGAGCGGCTGCACCGGCCGCGCCCGGTGCTCTACAACTCCTGGGAGGCCACCGGCTTCGACGTCGAAGCAGCGGGCCAGCTGGAGCTGGCGCGCGTCGCCGCCGGCATCGGCGCCGAGCTGTTCGTCGTCGACGACGGCTGGTTCACCGGCCGGAACGACGACACCGGCGGCCTCGGCGACTGGTATCCCGACCCGGCCAAGTTCCCCGACGGATTCGACCGGTTCATCGCCCAAGTGCACGAGCTGGGGCTGGACTTCGGGCTCTGGGTGGAGCCGGAGGCCGTCAGCCCCGGCTCTGCCCTGCACGCCGAACACCCCGAGTGGGTCTACCGCGTCGAAGGCCGCCCGGTCACCCTCGTACGCAACCAGCTCCTCCTCGACCTCGGCCGCACCGACGTCCAGGACTTCGTCATCGCCACCCTGGACCGGCTGCTCGGCACATACGCGATCAGCTATCTCAAGTGGGACATGAACCGCCCGCCCACCGAACGCGGCCGGCCCGGCGGCGGCCCCGTCGAGAGCCAGGACCTCGACGCCGCGCACGTCGCCGGCTACCTCCGCGTACTGGACCATCTGCGGACCGCGCACCCGCACGTCACCGTCGAGGGCTGCGCGGGCGGCGGCGGCAGGACCGACCACGCCACCCTCGCCCGTACGGACGTGCTCTGGCCCAGCGACAACACCGCCCCGCTCGACCGCCTCTCCATCCAGTACGGCTATCTGCACGCCCACGCCCCGCACACCATGAGCGCGTGGGTGACGGACGCGCCGGGCGTCTTCGACCCACGGCCCCGCTCCCTCGCCTTCCGCTTCGTCAGCTCCATGTCCGGCGTCCTCGGTATCGGCGCCGACCTCGGCAGATGGACGGACGAGCAGCGCGCCGAGGCCGCCGGCTGGGTCGCCCGCTACAAGGAGATCCGCGACGTCGTCCACCACGGCGAGATCCGGCTGCTGAACTCGCCCGCCGAGCCGACCTGCGGAGTCCAGTACGACGAGGACGGCCGAGGCGTCGGCGCCCGTACCGTCGTCACCGCCTGGAACACCGGTCCCCTCGACGGCGCGCCGCTCGTCCCCGGACGCCCGGCCCGGCTGCGGCTGCGCGGCCTCGACCCGGCGGCCCGCTACCGGGACGAGGCGTCCGGCACGGCGTACGGCGGCGGGTATCTCCTGCACTCGGGGCTGCCGTTCCACTGGACCGCCGACCACGACGCCGAACTCGTGGTGCTCACCCGGGTGGACGGCGGGGGACCCGGGGCCGGGACCCCATGACCCGCACGCTCACTACAGTCGCCCGGGTCGCCGAACGGCGGCCACGCACCCGGAGGAGTCGAACCGCCTCATGAACGCACCAGCCCGCTTCCACGACCGCGTCGCCGTGGTCACCGGAGCCGCGTCGGGCATCGGGGCCGCCACCGCGTCCCGGCTCGCCGCCGAGGGCGCCGCCGTGATCCTCGCCGACATCGACACGGCGCGCGGCGAGGCCGTCGCCGCCGGCATCCGCGACAAGGGGGGCCGCGCCGACTTCGTACGGACCGACGTCGCCGAACAGGACGACTGGGACCGCGTCGTGGCCGCCGCCCACCGCCACGGCCCGGTCGGCGTCCTCGTCAGCAACGCCTACACCGTGGACGTCAGCCCCGCGCACGAGATGACCGTCGCCTCCTGGGAACGCCAGCTCGCCGTCAATCTCACCGGCGGCTTCCTCGGCTTCCGCGCCGTCCTGCCCGATCTGCGCGCCCACCACGGCGCGGTGGTGCTGACCTCGTCCGTCCACGCGCACATGGGCATCCCCGGTCACCCCGCGTACGCCGCGAGCAAGGGCGCGCTGCTCTCGCTCTGCGGACAGCTCGCCGTCGAGTACGGGCCGGAGGTACGCGTCAACGCCGTGCTGCCCGGCCCGATCCTCACCGCCGCGTGGGACCGCGTACCCGAGGAGGAGCGGGCCCTCAGCGTCGAGGGCACGGCGGCGCGCCGCTTCGGCACGCCCGAGGAGGTCGCGGCGGCCATCGCCTTCCTGGCGGCCGACGAGGCCTCCTACATCACCGGATCGAGTCTGCTCGTGGACGGCGGATGGAGTGTCGTGAAGGCCTCGGCCTGACGGCTGTGGGCGGGGCCGTCCGGCCTTGGTACGACCTCCGCAGTACACGAACGACCAGCAGAAAGGCAGAACGACACATGACGCCATACGCGCGCCGCGGAGTGCACGGCCAGACCGTGGAGACTCTCGCGCGCCGGGTGCTCAGCGGCGAGATCCCCGAGGGAGCCACCCTCGATCTCGTGGAACTGCAGCGCGAGTTGGACGTCAGCCTGACCGCCCTGCGTGAGTCGCTGAAGGTGCTCGCCGCCAAGGGAATGGTCGACGCGCGGCAGCGCCGGGGGACGTTCGTCAGATCCCGCTCCGACTGGAACCTCCTCGACGCCGACGTCCTGCGCTGGCAGTTCGCCGAAGGCACCACCGCCGGCGCCGACCTGGCCCTGCTGCGCAACCTCGGCGAGGTGCGCGGCATCATCGAACCGGCCGCCGTCCGGCTCGCCGCCGAGCGGCGCACCGACGCCGATCTCGCCGCGCTGGAAGCGGCGTTGACGGAGATGGGGGAGGGAGACGGCGGAGCCGCCCACGCGGTCGAGGCCGACCTCGCCTTCCACCGCGCGCTCCTCGCCGCCACCCACAACGAGCTGCTGGAACGCATGGAGATGGTCATCGAGTCCGGCCTCGCCCACCGCGACCGGATCGTGCACTCCTCGCCGCACGGCGAGGATCCCGTCCCGAGCCACCGCGCCGTCCTGGACGCCGTACGCGCCCAGGACCCGGACGCCGCCCAGCAGGCCATGCGGGCGCTGCTCGACCAGGCGGTCCGCGACCTCGACAAGGTGCACGGGACGCCCGGCCCGGCCGACGTTCCCGAGACGAAAGGCTCCGAGGCGAAGTGAAGATCGTATCCGTGGAGACGTTCCTCGTCCCGCCCCGCTGGCTGTTCTGCCGTATCGAGACCGACGACGGCACCGTCGGCTGGGGCGAACCCGTGGTCGAGGGCCGGGCGGAGGTCGTACGGGCGGCCGTGGACGTCCTCGCCGAGTACCTCGTCGGCCAGGACCCGCTGCGGATCGAGGACCACTGGCAGGTCATGACCAAGGGCGGCTTCTACCGGGGCGGCCCGGTGCTCTCCAGCGCCGTCGCCGGGGTCGACCAGGCACTGTGGGACATCGCGGGCAAGACGTACGGCGCCCCCGTGCACGCCCTGCTCGGCGGACCCGTCAGGGACCGGGTGCGGGTGTACGCGTGGGTCGGCGGCGACGAACCCGCCCGGCTCACCGACGAGGTCACCGCCCAGGTCGAGGCGGGCTTCACCGCCGTGAAGATGAACGCCGCCGGGCGTACGTCCTCGATCACCAGCCCCGCCGAGACCGCCGCCGTGGTCGAGCGGGTGGCGGCGGCGCGCGCCGTACTCGGCCCGCACCGGGACGTCGCGGTCGACTTCCATGGCCGCTTCGGCCCGGCGGGCGCCCGCCGCGTACTGTCCGAACTCGCGCCGCTGCACCCGCTGTTCGTGGAGGAACCGCTGCTGCCCGAGCACGGACATCTGCTGGCCGGGCTGGTCGCGTCCAGCTCCGTACCGATCGCGACCGGTGAACGGCTCTACGGGCGGGGCGAGTTCCTGCCCGCGCTCGCCGCCGGTATCGCAGTGGTCCAGCCCGACCTCTCGCACGCCGGCGGCATATCGGAGGTGCACCGCATCGCCTCGCTCGCCGACGCCTACGGCGCGCAGCTCGCCCCGCACTGCCCGCTCGGCCCGATCGCGCTGGCCGCCAGCCTCCAAGTCGCCTTCTGTACCCCGAACTTCCTCATCCAGGAGCAGAGCAGGGGCCTGCACTACAACAAGGACGCCGACCTGCTGTCGTACGTCGTGGACACCGAACCGTTCCGCTTCGTCGACGGTCACGCGCACCGCACGGATCTGCCGGGGCTCGGCGTCACGGTCGACGAGGCCGCCGTACGCGCCGCCGACCGCACCGGGCACGCCTGGCGCAATCCGGTCTGGCGGCACGACGACGGCTCGTTCGCGGAATGGTGAGCGCGAAGCCCGCCGTCTCGGTGACCACCGACCTCGCGCACGGCGGACGCTGGACATCACTGCGGGCCGGCGGCCGGGAGTGGCTGTGGCGGCGCGACGAGCCGCGCCGTCCCCTTGTCGCGCCAGGTGACGCCTTCGCCGACGCCGGTGGATTGGAGGAGTGCGTTCCGACGGTGCGCGGCACCCCCGACCACGGCGACGCGTGGTCCCGACCCTGGCGCCGCGACGGCGGCGAGGAATCCGTCGACTGCCCGGACTTCCGCCTCGCGCGCCGCATCCGTACGGAGGCCGACACGCTCGTCGCCGACTACCGGCTCACGGCCGCACCCGGCTACCGCTTCCTCTGGGCGGCCCACGCGCTCCTGGACGTGTCGCCCCGCGCCACCGTCGGCATCCGGGACGGCGCGCCGACCCGGCTCTACCCGGACGACGGGGCGCACTGGATCGCGGGCGCCTGGCCACTGGGCGCCGTCGGCGGCACGGCACTCGACCGGCTCGGCCCCGACGACGGCACCGCCGTGGGCGCGGTCGTCGCCACCCCGGAGGTGTCCGTGCGCGACGGGCGGGACACGTTGCGCCTGGCGGTCGAGGCGCCCGGACAACCCGTCTCCGTGGCCCTCTGGCGCAACCTGTGCGGCTTCCCCGCCGGCGCCCCGTACCGCTCCGTCGGCGTCGAACCGATGCTCGGCCGCGTCTTCGACCTGGCGGCGGCCGGAGAGGACGATGCCGCGCGGGTCCCCGCGTCCGGCGAGGTCCGCTGGCGGCTGACCGTCACGGCGGGCCGCGATCCGCGACCATGAACGAGAACCGGGCACGACCGAACCCGCAGGACCGAACCCGCGGTACCGAACCCGCAGTACGAGAGAAGGAACCCACCCGTGGATCTGCCGGCCGCCCTGCGCGCCCACCGACTCGTCGCCATCGTGCGCGGCACGGACCCCGACGCGGCGCTCAGGACCGTACGCACACTCGTCGAGGAGGGCGTCGCGCTCGTCGAGGTCTCACTCACCGGGCGGGACGCGCTCGACGTCATCGCGCAGGCCCGCGCCGCGCTCGGGCCCGACGCGCCCCTCGGCGCCGGCACCGTCCTGACCGCCGACGACGCGCGCGCCGTCCACCGGGCCGGCGCGGACTTCGTCGTCACGCCCGCCGTCTGCGAAGGCGTCGCCGCCGCGAGAGAGCTCCAACTGCCGGTACTCGCCGGGGTGATGACGCCCACCGAGATCGTGGCCGCGCTGCGCGCCGGAGCCTGCGCGATGAAGATCTTCCCCGCCGCCCAGGCCGGCGGGCCCGCTTATCTGCGCGCGCTCAAAGGCCCCTTCCCGAACGTCCCGTTCGTGCCCGTCGGGGGCGTCGACACCACGGCGGCCAGGGCGTATCTGAACGCCGGCGCGCTCGCGGTCGGCGTCGGATCTCCGCTGGTCGGCGACGCCGCCGACACCGCGGCCGACACCGCCGCCGACGCCTCGGTCGAAGCCGGTCTCGACGCCCTGCGCTCCCGCGCCCGCACCTTCCTGGGGGTCGTACGCGCCGTGGCTCAGGACGCCTCGTGAGTACGGCTCCGCTGCTGCGCCCCGGTCCGGTCGTCTGCGTCGGCGAGACCATGGCGGCGCTGACGCCCGACCCCGTCGCACCGCTCGACACCGCCGAGTCGCTGAGGCTCGACGTCGCGGGCGCCGAGTCGAACGTCGCGATGTATCTGGCGGACCACGGCGTGCCGGCCCGCTGGGTGTCGGCGCTGGGCGACGACCCTTTCGGGCGGCGTGTCCGGGAGCGGATCGCCGCGTCGGGCGTCGACGTCTCCGGCGTACGCACCGATCCGGCGCGCCCCACCGGCCTGCTGGTCAAGAACCCGGGCCCGGACGCCACGAGCGTCCACTACTACCGCACCGGATCGGCGGCCTCCGCCCTCGGGCCGCGGGCGCTGGACGAGCCGGCGTTGCGCGGCGCCGCGCTCGTACATCTCACGGGGATCACCCCGGCCCTCTCGGCGTCCTGCCGCGCCCTGGTGGAGCGGGCGCTGCGCCCGGGACGGCCGTACGCCGTCAGCTTCGACGTGAACCACCGCCCCGCGCTCTGGGGCGACGAGCCGGCGGCCGGGATCCTGCTGCCCCTCGCGGCCCGCGCGGATCTCGTCCTGGTCGGCCTCGACGAGGCGCAGGCGCTCTGGGCCGAGGCGCTGGGCGACGACGCGGGCCCCGACGCGGTGCGCGCCCTGCTGCCGGAGCCGCGCGTGCTGGTGGTCAAGGACGGGGCGCGGGCGGCCACCGCGTACATCGGCCCCGACACGTACACCGTGAACGCGCCGAAGGTGCGGGTGGTCGAGCCGGTGGGCGCGGGCGACGCGTTCGCCGGGGGCTTCCTGGCGGGGCTGCTGCGGTACGACGATCCGGTACGGGCCCTGCGCCTCGGCCATCTGACGGCGGCCTCCGCCCTGCGCGTCCCGGCCGACCACGGCCCGCTGTTGCCGCCGGACCGCATCCGGGAGCTGCTGGCGGCCGACGAGACGACCTGGAACGCGCTGTCCGTGTAAACAACCCGGTGTGAACAACTCGGTATAGGTAAGAAGGCGGTCAGCCGCGCTGCCGCACCGCGATCTCTCCCCGCGGCTGCGCCTCCCACGTAGGCGTCGTCCCCGCGAGCTGGCAGACCATCAGGTAGAAGGGGATCGGCGGCGTGTACGGCGTGGGGGCGTCCGGCCAGTGGATCAGCCGTGGGCGCGCGGCCGGGACCAGGGTCCCGGAGACGTAACGCGCGGGCCGGGGCCAGTCCAGTTCGAGATCCGAACCGGCGGGGACGATCCACCACCACCACTCGGTGTCGGCGAAGACGCAGCCGGTGCTGGGCAGCCTGCCCATCAGCCGGAACCCGTGCCGCGCGGGGACGCCCACCGCGTCACAGCCGAGCGAGGCGGGCAGCGTCGGCGGCAGCGGCAGCTGCGCGAAACCGCTCCGCTCCTCACGCAGCCCACGGGCGAACCGGCGCATCGCACCCATCAACACGGTTGCCCCTGCCCCGTCTCGTGCGGCAGCTCCGCCCATACGACACGCCCGGCGCCGTAACCGGATGTGTCGTGCGTTCCCCAGCAGCTGCTCATGGCGTCCACGAGGAGCAGTCCCCGGCCGTGCTCGTCGTCGGACACGCGGTGCAGCTGCGGCCCCGTGGGGCCGAGACCCTGGTCCTCGACGGCTATGTGCAGCCGGCCGTTCCCTTCGCGCAATTCGCACATGACATGGTCGCCGGGCGCGTGGACGACGGCGTTCGTGACGAGCTCGGAAATTATCAGGATCGCGGTTTCAAGGGTGTCGTCCGTGGTGCCCCAACGGCCGAGCCGCTCACGGGTGAGCCGTCTGGCGCGACAGACCGACTCCGCGTGAGCGGGTAGTGCGAAACCGTAGCGTCGGACAACGTTGCCAGGGCACACGGTCATCAGCGGGGGGGTGAGCGCGTTACCAGGTGCCACGACCGATTCCTAACGGTGGGGAAGCAGCACCGTGCGAAACCTCCGGGCGGAGCACGACAACTGCGTGAGCTGGTTCACCGAACCACTCTCCACCCGTGCGAGACACTTGGCAAGTAGCACTGTGAAATTTTCAGAGTGCCGTGTTCTTACTGGCGAGGACATGGCACACTGCTGGCAACCGTGCATGGGGAGGTTCCAAAGTGAGTGAACCGCGGTCTGCCCCGACCGTGGGACAGGTCGTACTCGGCAAACGTCTGATGGATCTGCGCGAGAGAGCCGGCCTGAAACGCGAGGAAGCCGCGAAGCTTCTCCGGGTGGCGTCGGCCACTGTCCGCAGGATGGAGACCGCCGAGGTCACGCTCAAAGTCCCCTATGTACAGGTGCTTCTCCGGGCCTACGGGGTCGGCGACGAGGAAGCGAACGCCTTCGTCGAGCTGACCGAAGAGGCCAACAAGCCAGGCTGGTGGCAGCGGTTCCACGACATCCTGCCGGACTGGTTCAGCATGTACGTCAGCCTGGAAGGCGCCGCCTCCCTGGTCAGGGCGTACGAACCGCACTTCGTTCCGGGCCTCCTCCAGACGGAGGGTTACGCGCTGTCGGTCATGCACGCCGGCGCCGTGGGGCAGGTCCAGCCGGAGGCGATCGAGCGGCACGTCGCACTTCGTATGCAACGCCAGTCCCTGCTCACACGGTCGGACGCGCCCAGATTGTGGGTGATCATGGATGAGACGGTGCTTCGCCGTCCCGTCGGCACGCCGGACATCATGCGCGAGCAGGTGGACCGGCTCATCGACGCGTCCGAGATGCCCAATGTGACGCTGCAGATCGCGGAGTTCTCCTCCGGACACCACCCCGGAACGTACGGGCCGTTCGTGCTCTTCCGTTTCGCCATGCCCGAACTGCCCGACATGATCTACAGCGAGTACCTGACCGGCGCCGTCTATCTCGACTCGCGTCCGGAGGTGGCGACCCACCTTGAGGTCATGGACCGCATGGCGGCTCAGGCTGCAACTGCACAACGCACGAAGGAGATCCTCAAGGATGTCCGCAAGGAGCTGTGAATGGATCCGATATACAACGGCATGCCCGCCACCGACCTCGGCGCCGAAGGCTGGCACAAGCCGTGGAGCGGCGGCAACGGCGGCAACTGCATCGAGGCCATGAAGCTGGCCGACGGCAGAGTCGCCGTGCGCCAGTCCAACGACCCTGACGGCCCCGCGCTGATCTACACCCATGGCGAGATCGCCGCGTTCATTCAAGGCGCCAAGTCCGGCCAGGCCGACTTCCTGCTGACCTGATCAGACCCGCATGTGACCTGACATGACCGACGTGACCGACGTGGCGTGATTCGACGTGATGTGACGTGAACCGTACGTTCTGATCGGCCGGATCCCGCCTGGTACGAGCCGATCAGGCCTGATCGGATCTGAACTCACCTGTTCCTTGCCACTAGTTCTTGCCAGTGACGCTGAGACTCATGGAGTGCACATGACCGGGCATGACCCCATTGACACCAGCAGGCCGCACCCGGCCCGGATGTACGACTGGTTCCTCGGCGGCAAGGACAACTATCCCGTCGACGAGGAGATGGCCCGGCAGCTCCTCGAACTGAACCCGCTCGGCCGGGAGATGGCCAAGTGCAACCGGGCGTTCATGCACCGGGCCATCCGCTGGCTCGGCGCCGAGGCGGGGGTGCGCCAGTACCTCGACATCGGTACCGGCATTCCGACCGAGCCCAACCTGCACCAGATAGCGCAGCAGGTCGCCGCCGACTCGCGCGTCGTCTACACCGACAACGACCCCATCGTGCTGCGGCACGCGGAGGCGCTGCTGCGCAGCAGCCCCGAGGGGCTGACCGAGTACATCCAGGCCGACGCGCGTGAACCCGACGCGATCGTCGAACAGGCCGGGAAGATCCTGGACTTCGACAAGCCGGTCGCCCTGTCGCTGATCGCGCTGCTGCACTTCGTCCCGGACGAGGACGGCGCGCACGAGCTGGTGCGCAAGCTGCTCGCGCCGCTGGCGTCCGGCAGCTATCTGGTGATCTCCCATACCACGGGTGAGTTCGACCCGGAGAACTCGAAGAAGGCGGAGGCGCTCTACAAGGCGAAGGGCGTACCGCTGGCCCTGCGCTCTCGCGAGGAGGTCGGCCACTTCTTCGACGGTCTCGAACTCGTCGACCCCGGTGTCTCCTTGGTGGCCGAGTGGCGCCCGGAGCTGGGCGAGGTCGTCCCCGTCCCGGGCGACGGGCTCATCGCGGGATTCGTGGGCGTCGCCCGCAAGCCCTGACACAGGACTCACGCGGTCCGGACCGGCGGGGGGTCCGGGCAGGCAAGCGCCTCGGTCCTGTCCGGGCGATCTTGCCGGGCCCGGAACGCCGCAGTGACATCAGCCGCTCCGCGGCGGGCGGCACCTCGCCGCGTTGCCGAAATGCCCACAGGAAACCACCCTGAGGGCACTTCGGCGCCTTGCGATGCACCGCACCAGACGCCCCGGGCTATCCGACAAGATCGCCCGGACAGGACCTAGGCGCCGCAGCACTCTTGGGGGGTGCGGCGGCGCCGAAGCGTTTCCCGGACCCGTTACGGTGCGGCGCCCGCCGCCCACCGACCCCCGCCCGTCGAGGACCGCGTGTGCGCCACGTCACAGAGCCGGGACGGCCGGAGCGCCCTCGAACACGGAGACGCGGCCCCACGGCCGCCCAGCGGCCCCCTGGGCCCCTTCTCGGCCGTCCCTGGACGTCGGCCCTCCGGCGGACGGGCACAATGTGCGGATGGCCCGACGCCCCACACGTCCCACGCGAAACTCATCGACCGCGCGCCCCGCACCCGGTCCGCGCGCTTCACGAGACGCCTCGCCCTGTCTCTGCGGTCTGCCCGCCTCCTACGGAGAGTGCTGCGGCCGGTTCCACGCCAGAACCGCCGGCGCCCCCACCGCCGAGCGCCTGATGCGTGCCCGCTACAGCGCCTTCGCGGTGGGCAACGAGCCGTATCTGCTGAGCAGTTGGCATCCCACCACCCGCCCGTCGCGGGTCGATCTCGACCCGGCGATGCGCTGGGCGGGCCTGGAGATCCTGGCCACCACCGAGGGCAGCGCCTTCCACACCACGGGCACCGTCACCTTCCGCGCCCGCTACACCCGCCGGGGCGAGGAGGGCGCGCTGCACGAGCGGAGCCGCTTCGAACGGCACGACGGCGCCTGGGTCTACGTCGAGGGCACCTTCGTGGAGTAGGAAGGGCCCGTCGCGCCCTTGGGGTCAGCCGGACGCGAGCACCTCCGCCAGGTCGTACCGCACCGGCTCCTCCAGCTGCGCGTACGTGCACTCCTCGGGCGTACGGTCCGGGCGCCACCGGCGGAACTGCGCCGTGTGCCGGAACCGGTCGCCCTCCATGTGGTCGTACGCGACCTCGCACACCAGCTCCGGCCGCACCGCGACCCACGACAGGTCCTTCTTGCCCGACCAGCGGCTCGGCGCGCCGGGCAGTCTGGCGGTCTCGTGCGCCGACTCCCGCGCCCAGGCGGCCCACGGATGACCGTCGGCGGGATCCATCAGCAGCGGTGCCAGCTCGTCCACCAGCTCGGCCCGGCGCTTCATCGAGAACGCGGCGCACACCCCCACGTGCTGCAGCGTCCCGGCCGTGTCGTGCAGGCCGAGCAGCAGGGACCCGACGACCGGACCGCTCTTGTGGAGGCGGTATCCGGCCACGACCACGTCCGCCGTCCGCTCGTGCTTGATCTTGTACATCACGCGTACGTCCGGCCGGTACGGCAGGTCCAGCGGCTTGGCGACCACCCCGTCCAGCCCGGCGCCCTCGTAGCGCCGGAACCATTCCTGCGCCAGGTCCACATCCGTGGTGGCCGGTGCCAGATGGACCGGGGCCGAGGCGCCGGCGAGGGCGTCGACGAGAGCGGAGCGGCGCTCGGACTGGGCGGTGGCGAGCAGCGACCGGTCGCCGAGTGCCAACAGGTCGAAGGCGACGAAGCTCGCGGGGGTCCGCTCGGCGAGCGTCCGCACCCGGGAGTCGGCCGGGTGGATGCGCTCGCTGAGCCGGTCGAAGTCCAGCCGGCCCTCGTAAGCGATCACGATCTCGCCGTCGATCACACACCGCTCGGGCAGCTCGCGCAGGAAGGCGGTGACCAGCTCGGGGAAGTAGCGGGTCAGCGGTTTGCCGTTCCTGCTGCCGATCACCACCTCGTCGCCGTCCCGGTGGACCACCGCTCGGAAGCCGTCCCACTTCGCCTCGTACTGCATACCGGGCGGGATTTTCGCCACGGACTTGGCCAGCATCGGTTTCATCGGAGGCATCACCGGCAGATCCATGCCCTCGATTGTGCGCGGGACCAGGCCGGTCCGCCCGATATGCGGGCCGGGGGAGCCACGCCTACGGTGGCGCGTATGGCGAGCAAGGGCGCGGCGATGGAGCTGGAGGTCGGCGGGCGAACCGTACGGCTGTCCAGCCCCGGCAAGATCTACTTTCCCGAGCGGGGCTTCACCAAGCTGGACGTCGCCCAGTACTACATCGCGGTGGGGGAGGGGATCACCCGCGCCCTGCGGAACCGGCCGACCACCCTCCAGCGCTACATCGACGGTGTCACCGGCGAGTCCTTCTACCAGAAGCGGGCGCCCAAGAACCTGCCCGACTGGATCCCCACCGCCCGTATCTCCTTCCCCAGCGGACGCACCGCCGACGAGATCTGCCCCACCGAACCGGCCGCCGTGCTGTGGGCGGCGAATCTCGGCACCCTGACCTTCCACCCCTGGCCCGTACGGCGGGGGAACACCGAGCACCCCGACGAACTGCGCATCGACCTGGACCCGCAGCCCGGTACCGACTTCCACGACGCCGTCAGGGCCGCGCACGAGCTGCACGGCATCCTCGACGAGCAGGGCCTGCACGGCAGGCCCAAGACCTCCGGCGGTCGCGGTCTGCACGTGTTCGTGCCGATCGAGCCGCGCTGGACCTTCACCCAGGTACGGCGCTCCGCCATCGCCGTCGGCCGGGAGCTGGAGCGGCGCATGCCGGGCCGGGTCACCACGGCGTGGTGGAAGGAGGAGCGGGGCGAGCGGATCTTCGTGGACTACAACCAGACGGCGCGCGACCGCACGATCGCGTCGGCCTACTCGGTGCGCCCCAACCCGTACGCCACGGTGTCCGCGCCGCTGCGCTGGGACGAGCTGGACGACGTCTCCCCGCGCGACTTCGACGTGGCGACGATGCCGGCCCGCTTCGCCGAACTCGGCGATCTGCACGCGGACATGGACTCCGAGGCGTACAGCCTGGAGGGCCTGCTGGAACTGGCCGCCCGCGACGAGCGCGACCACGGCCACGGCGATCTGCCGTACCCGCCGGACTACCCGAAGATGCCGGGCGAACCGAAGCGGGTCCAGCCGAGCCGCGCGCGACCGGAGGCACCGGACACCCCGTCCGGCCCGTCCGGCGATTGAGGACGAACCGGCCCCCGGCCGGACTCCGTCAACACCGCCCCGGTCATCGCGCCCGCCTCGCCAGCAGCGCGATCAGGACGCTCGGCACGACCAGCATCCCGAACACCGCCCCGTACGCCGCACCGTCCGCGTCCGCCGCCAGGAAGCCGTTGAAGAGGGCCGAGCCCAGCCCCAGCACCGTGATCTGGCCCAGGTTCTGAGTGGTCTGGAGCGCACTGCTCGCATAGCCCTGCCGGCCCGGCGGGCTGTGGACGAGCGAGAGCAGCGTCACCGACGGAGCCAGCAGACCCATCCCCAGCGCCGCCACGACCATGGCCGACGCCGCGATGTACGGATGCGTCGTCGGCAGCGTCCCGACGACGGCGAGCACGGCGGCCAGCGCCATCACCAGCGCCCCGGTCGCGACCAGTCGGTGGCGCGGCCAGTGCTCCAGCGGATGGGCCTGTACCCAGGAGGACGCGGCCCACGCCACGGCGGCGCCAGTGAAGGCCAGTCCCGTCACCACGGCGGGCACGTTCCCGTCGCTCAACAGGAACAGCGGTACGAAGGCCTCCAGCGTGAAGAAGACGCCCGAACTCAGGCCGCGCAGCAGGGCCGTTGCGGGCAGCCCCCGGCCCGCCCGCCAGGTCCCCGGCGGCAGCAGCCGGGCCGCGAACACCGCCATCAGCGCGAGCCCCACCACCGCGCACAGCAGCCGCCGCGCGTCCCAGCCGGACACGCCGTACTGCCCCAGCGCGGCGCCGAGGCTCACCGCCACCGCGACCGTCAGCGCCGGACGCGGTGGCCGGTCCTCCACCGGCAGGGGCGCGGCGCGCCAGGCACGGCCGCGCAGCAGGAGCACCACCGCCACGGCCGGGAGCACGGTCAGCGCGGCCAGACCGAAGAACACCGCACGCCAGGACCACCAGGTGACGACCAGCCCGGCCAGCGGCGGGCCCACCAGCGACGGCACGAGCCAGCAGGTGCTCATCAGGGCCAGCACCCGGGCCCGCAGCCGCTCGGGGTACGCCTGGGCGACGGCGGTGTTGACCGCCACCGCCACCATGCCGCCCGCGAGACCGTCCAGGAAGCGCCCCGCCGCCAACTGCCAGATGGAGCCGCTGGTCGCGGAGATCAGCAGGGTGACCACCGACAGCACCACCCCCGCCGCCAGCGGACGCCGGGCCCCGGCACGGTCCGCCCAGTAGCCGCCGAGGACCCCGCCCAGCAGGCTCGCGGCCACGAAACAGCCGGCCACCAGCGGGTAGAGCGACACCCCGTCCAGATCGCGCGCGGCGGTCGGCAGGATGGGAATCACGGCGAGCGCGGCGAATCCGGTCAGGAACATCACCACGGCGAAACCGGCGGTGACGGAGGCGTATCTCCCGGAGAACAGGCCGTCCCCGGAGGCCGGTTCGGCCTCGACGGGGCCGGGCGCCCCCGGCGTCAACTTCAGTTGATCAGTCACGGGCGCCCAAGCTATCCGCGCCGCCGGAGCGACCGCCATCCGTTTTCTGGTGACTCGCGGGTGGCTCCCGGGCGACCGACGCACTCCGCGCACGCCGTCCCCGAACGGCGAAGTGCCCCCTCCCGTAAGGGAAGGGGCACTCCTGTCGGCTCAGCCTCCTAAGAAGGGAGGTGTCAGAGCTCCTTGATCCGGATGTCGCGGTACGAGATGACGTCCGTCGTGCCGTGCACCTGGAGTCCGACATAGCCGGACGAGTAACGCCGGCCGTCGGTACCCACGTCACCGGCGCGCGGCGGAGTGAACTCCTGGCCGCCGATGTTGTCGAACTCGTTGATCACGACACCGTTGCGCAGGATCGTGTAGTGCTGGTCGACCACCTTGATCTCGTAGTCGTTCCAGCTGCCCTTGGGCGTGACGCCCGCGCCGGCCAGGCCGACCCGGTCGAAGCCGTAGAGCGATCCCGTCTTGTACATGTCGCCGTCCGGGCGGTCCAGGATCTGGACCTCGTGCCCGTAGTTGATGGCGACCCACTCCGGCCGGCTCTCCAGCGGGTGACCGTTGACGTTCGGGAAGCGCACGAAGACACCGCCGTTGGCGTTGCCCGTGCCCGGCGCGTCGTCACGGAACTGGAGCTTCAGCGAGAAGTCGTCGTACTTCCGCTCCGGGAACCACAGCATGCCCATGCCCTCGACGGTGGTGCTGCTCGTCATCGCGCCGTCGGCGGTGAGCGCGAACTTGCCGCCGCCGACCTGGGCCCACTTGGAGAAGGTCGTGTCCGTGCCGTCGAAGATCGTGCGGTAGCCGGTCGTCTGACCCGGCTTGCCGATCTTCGACTGCTTGGCGGCCTTCGTGATCTTCGTGTGCTCGCGCTTGTCGATGACACCGTCCGACTGGAGCTTGGTCAGCACCGTCTCGACGTGCTTCAGGAACAGGGCGTGCGAGGCCCAGTCCTTCTCGTCCTCGATCAGCTCGTTGATCGTGCACCGGGTCGTGGTGAGACGGTTCGGCACACCCGTGTCGACGGCGCCGACGATGACCGTCAGACGTACGTCGAACTCAGGGCAGTTGGGGGCCGGAACACCACCGCCCTTGGCGATGGTGAACGTCACCTCCTTGGCCGCCGAGGTGTTGCCCGCCTTGTCCGTCGCACGGTGCGAGAGCTTGTGGTAGCCCACCGCGTCGACGATCACGGCCTTCGTGTACGCGAGGTACGGACCGCCGTCGAGCGAGTACTCGATCTTCTCGACACCCGAGTCGTCGTCCGTGGCCTTGACGGTCGCCGTCGCGCTCGTGATGAACGCGCCGTCGGAGTTCTTGTCACCGGCCACGGCCACCGTCGACACCGGCGCGGTCGTGTCCTTCACCGGAGGGGTGACGACGGTGAAGTCGACGGCCTTCTCCGCGGCGGCGTTGCCCGCCTTGTCGGTGGCGCGGTAACGGACCTTGTGCGTACCGACCTCATGGACCATCACCGGTGCGGTGTAGTCCTGCCAGGCCCCGTCGGCGCCGATCGCGTACTCGATCTTGTTGACACCGGAACCGGTGTCCGACGCGGTCACGGTGACCGTGGCCATGTCCAAGTACGCGCCGTCGTCGTCCTGTTCACCGGTCACCGTCGCCGAGGTCTCCGGCGCGGTGGTGTCGCCGGTGTCCGGCGCCGCGACCTTGAACTCGGCCGTTTTCTCGGCGGCCGCGTTGCCCGCCTTGTCGGTCGCCCGGTATCTGATGACGTGATCACCGACGGTATTGACCACCACGGGTGTGGTGTACGGCTGCCATTCGCCGTCGGCCCCGACCGCGTATTCGATCGTGTCGACACCCGATCCGGCGTCGGTGGCGGAGAGCGTCACCGTGGCCTGACCGACGTACGCGCCGTCGCCGTTCTGGTCGCCGTCGATCTTGGCGGCCGTCTCGGGCGCGGTGGTGTCGTCACCGCCGCCACCGTCGGTGACGGTGAAGGTGCCGGTCATCATGCCGTGACCGGGGATCGTGCAGAAGAAGCGGTAGGTGCCCGGGGTCAGGACGACCTCGGCCGTCTGCTTCCCGCCCTGCGCGTCCTCCGGACTGGCCATCAGGTTGAGCGTCACGTCGTTGTTGTAGTCGGGGTTCGACGTGTCGAACGTGACCGTGTGCGGCATCGACGTGGTGTTGCCGGTGGCCTTGCTGTTCTCGAAGACGATCGTCGCGGGACCCGCGACGGCGGTCTTCGGGAACGACAGGTACTCCGTGGTGGAGTTGCCCGCGGTCCAGTTCAGTACCTGGGCCGCCGCCATCGGCGACTTGCCGTTGTCGTCACGCCCGTATGCCTGTGTCGAGGTCAGCCCCAGCACCAGCATCAACGAGCCCAGCAGGGCCGTCCACAGGCGTAGAGGTCGCTGTCTCAGTGCGCCGCGTTGCCTCACTGCGCCGCCTTCCTGGCCAGATCCGCGGCGGCGGGTGTGGCCTCGCCGCCCTTGTACGTCACGCGCCACAGCGCGGACTTCGCGTCGGAGGTGAAGAATCCACGTCCGTAGTCGAGCACGTAGAGCGAGCCGTCCGGAGCGAACTTCCAGTCCATGAGGTTGCGGATACCGCTCTCACCGACCGGAATGATCTTCTTCAACGACTCGGCGTGCACGGGCAGTCCGCCCTTGCCCGCGGTCTTGGGGTCGAGATTGACCGCGTGCCGCGGCTGCGTCTGGTCGTAGAAGTCGCCCACGAACCACTTGCCGTCCCAGTACGACGGCCAGCTCTCCGCGGTCGCCTTCTCGGCGTCGAACCGGTAGAGGGGACCGTTCATGGTCGCCTGGCCACCGCCCTTGAGCCACGGCAGGAGGTAGGTCGCTTCCTCCGCCTTGTAGCTCGGGATGCCGTTCGCGTCACGCGGGTAGTCCGGCGCGCCGCCCTGGGGCGAGTACCAGATGGTGTTGCCCGTGATCGGCGGGATGTTCACGAGACCGTCGTTGTTCGGGGACTCGTTCTTCGGCGCGTCGCAGTTGTACCAGCCCAGCGGCTTCGTCGGGTCCGGCAGATTGCGGTCGCGGTACGGCTGCTTGTTGCCCATGCAGTACGGCCAGCCCTGGTTGCCCGCCTTGGTGATGGCGGCGAAGGTGTCGTACTTCGCCGGTCCCCAGGTGGTGCTCGGGGCGCCCGCGTCGGGGCCGACCCAGCCCGCGTACAGGGTGTCGGTCTTCTTGTCGACCGAGATGCGCGCCGGGTTCCGGACACCCATCACGTAGATCTCGCCGCGGGTCTTGTCGCCGCCCTCGGCCGTCTCGTCACCGGTGAAGAGGTTGCCGGTGGGCAGGGTGTACGTGCCGTCGTCCTCGGGGTGGATCCGCAGGATCTTCCCGTTGAGGTTGTTGGTGTTACCGGCCGTACGGCGCGCGTCCGCGAAGGAGACGCCCTTGTAGTTCGGCTGCGGGTTGTTGCCCGAGTAACCATCGCTGAACTGCGAGGAGTTGTTGTCCCCGGTCGCGATGTACAGATTGCCCTTGGAGTCCCAGGCCATGCCGCCGCCCGCGTGGCAGCAGCTGTTGATCTGCACCGGCCAGCTCAGCAGGACCTTCTCCGTGGCGAGGTCGAGCTTGTTCGTCGCGAGGTCCAGGGTGAACCGCGAGACCTGACGCTGCGCCATCCGGGTGTCGCGGTTGATCTTGGAGTGGGGTGTGTAGTGCAGATACACCCAGCCGTTGGTCATGAAGTCGGGGTCCAGCTCGATACCGAGCAGGCCCTCCTCGTTCTTGACCAGCTCGTCGCCGCCGCCCTTGTTGCCGAAGATCGTCACGCCGCCGGCCTTGGTGACCTTCTTGGTCTTCGGGTCGTAGACGTGGATCTGGCCCTCGCCCTTGCCGGCGTTCGGGTCGGCCCAGTCGATCACGACGGGCTGGGTGTTGTCGCCGCCACCGCGGCCGATGTAGAAGACGCGGCCGTCCGGCGCCACGACGGTGCCGTGCGGCTCGCCGATCTGGTCCGACTCGCCCGGCTTGTTGGGCTGGGTGACGCGCTCCGCCGTGTAGTTGGCGTCGATCGTCGCCTTGCAGTCGGCGCGTGAGATGCGTGAGGTCCACTGCAGCGCGCCGCGCAGGTGGTCACGGAAGTCGGTCTCGGCGTACGAGTCGACGGTGGCGCCCATGCCCGTGTAGAAGGACCGGCCGCCGTCGTAGTCACGGCACCAGGAGATCGGGTGGTCCGCGCCGTTGGCGCCCTCACCCGGCTTGTAGGTGCTCTCCCTGATACGGGCCACGGTGTGCACGGTGCCCGTCGGGTTCTTGTCCCAGTTGAACCACTTGTCGGAGCGCTTCCACTCCTGCGGCAGGTTCTTCGTGGCGGGGTGCTGACGGTCGCCCACCTCGACGGTCGCGCGCTGGACGGTGTCCGGGCTCGCCGTCTTGGGGCGGGCACCGATCAGTCCGGTGAACCAGTCCGAGTACGGCTCGGTGCGCGCCGCGTCCCGAATGCCGAGGAAGCCTCCGCCGGCCTCGACGAAGGCTTCAAGTCCCGCCTCCTGCTCGGGATCCAGCACATCGCCGCCGCCCGTCAGGAAGACGACCGCGTTGTACTTGCCGAGCTTGGTGGCGTTGGTGAAGACCGAACCGTCACCGTTGGTCTCGGTCTTGAACCGCTGCGCGGCGGGGCCGGTGAGGCCGATCTTCTCGATCGCCTCGATTCCGGCGTTGACGATCGGGGACTCCTCCGACGTCGAACCGTGGAAGACGAGCACCTTCACGTTCGTGCCGCCGGGCGGCGAAGGAAGGGACAACGTTGTCGACGGCGGTTCCGGGTACGGACCCGCCATGGCGTTCCCGCCGAGCAGAGACGCGGCCATCGTGCCGGCCACCACGGCGGCGCCCATTACGCGCCGGGATCTTGACCGGCGATGTGGTACGCGCTGCATGTGTTCACCCACCCATCTTTGGTCACAGCAACAGGCGTGAAGCTAGACCTCTTTCGGTGGTGAGCCAAGAGGTATCACCGGAATGGAACTAACTTTGTCCTGAGTGTGGATAAACGAAGATCCCCGAGCTACCGTGTGGCCGTCCCGGGGCTTCACTGTGTCCCGACAGTCTCAGCACCGCATGTGGGGAGTTCGGCATGGCGATGGACAGACGGAGTTTCAACCGGCGCCTGATGGCCGGCGGCGCGGTCGCGGCAACTGGCGTGACATCGTTGTCCGTTGCCTCGGCCTCTTCGGCCGCCCCCGCGCCGATGGCCGCCGCGGCGGGCCCGAAGCGGGCACCCGCCGGCGGCAAGGTGCACCATCTCACCATGGTGGCCGAGCGGTTGGGCACGGGGAAGATCGGCTACGGCTTCGAGAAGGGCAAGGCGACGGTCCCCGGTCCGCTGATCGACATCGTCGAAGGCGACACCGTCCACATCGAGTTCACCAATCTCACGGACGTCGACGCCAGCCTGCACGTGCACGGTGTCGACTACGACATCGCCAACGACGGCACCCGTATGAACAAGAGTCACGTGGAGCCGGGCGGCAAGCGCACCTACACCTGGCGCACCCACAAGCCCGGCAAGCGCGCGGACGGCACGTTCCGCGAGGGCAGCGCGGGCTACTGGCACTACCACGACCACGTCGTCGGCACGGACCACGGCACGGGCGGCATCAGGCAGGGCCTGTACGGCGGCCTGGTGGTCCGCAGGGAGGGCGACATCCTCCCCGACAAGCAGTTCACGATCGTCTTCAACGACATGCAGATCAACAATCTGCCGGGTGCCGAGAGTCCCAACTTCGAGGCCACGGTGGGTGAACGCCTCGAAGTCGTCATGATCACGCACGGCGAGTACTACCACACGTTCCATATCCACGGTCACCGCTGGGCCGACAACAGGACCGGGCTGCTCAGCGGCGCCGGTGACACCAGCCGTATCGTCGACAACAAGATCACCGGACCCGCGGACTCCTTCGGACTCCAGATCATCGCGGGCGAGGGCGTCGGCGCGGGCGCGTGGATGTACCACTGCCATGTGCAGAGCCACTCCGACCAGGGCATGGCGGGCCTGTTCCTGATCGCCAAGCCGGACGGCACGATTCCCGGGTACGAGCCGCACCACCCGGCGCCGGCGAAGAAGGACGCGAAGGGCGCGAGCGCGCAGGGCGCCCACACGGGTCACTGAACGGGCTGATCCGAACGCGCCGGACCGGGCCTGCACACGGCCCGGTC
>NZ_JBHUUW010000092.1:0-27808 GCF_042670825.1 Streptomyces sp. NPDC057137
CAGCCCGGCCGGCGCTCTCTTTACGAAGGACAGGTTCAGCCGTACATCCGCCGCATCGCGAAGTCCACCATCTGCTCCACGGCCTTCGCGTCGAAGACCATCCGGTGGTCCCCCTCCATGTCGATCACGAAGCCGTACCCCGTCGGCAGCAGATCGATGACCTCCGCGCCCGTGATCACGAAGTACTTCGACTCCTTGCCCGCGTACCGCCGCAGCTCCTTGAGCGTGCTGAACATCGGGATGACCGGCTGCTGGGTGTTGTGCAGGGCCAGGAACCCGGGGTTGTCACCGCGCGGGCAGTAGACCTTCGACGTCGCGAAGATCTGCTGGAAGTCCTCGGCGGAGAGCGACCCGGTCGTGAACGCCCGCACCGCGTCCGCCAGCGACGGAGGGGACGGCTCGGGGTACAGCGGCTGCTCCCCGTATCCGCCGCCGCCCATCGGCTGCTGCGGGGGTGCGTACTGCTGCTGAGCGCCAGCGTTCTGGTCGTAGCCGTACATGCGCCCAAGACTACTGAGGAAAGGCCCGCCGATGGGCCGCATGCGCTCCTCGTCGTCCTCGTCACAGATGTCCGGTAGGGGTTGCATCTTATTACCGGCGGGTAGCATCATCGGAGTCAGTACTGATACGCGCTACTGATCGCGTACGAGGAATTCGCCTCCCAACCGCTTACGGAGCCGTCGCCATGGGGCACTACAAGTCGAATCTCCGCGACATCGAGTTCAACCTCTTCGAGGTCCTCGGGCGCGACAAGCTGTACGGCACAGGCCCGTTCGCGGAGATGGACGTCGAGACCGCCAGGACCATCCTTGCCGAGGTCACCAAGCTCGCCGAGTCCGAGCTGGCCGCCTCCTACGCCGACGCGGACCGCAATCCGCCCGTCTTCGACCCGGAGACCAACACCGCTCCCGTGCCCGCCTCCTTCAAGAAGAGCTACCAGGCCTTCATGGACTCGGAGTACTGGCGCCTCGGCCTCCCCGAGGAGATCGGCGGCACCACGTCCCCCCGCTCCCTGATCTGGGCCTACGCGGAGCTGCTGCTCGGCGCCAACCCGGCGATCTGGATGTACACCTCGGGCCCGGCCTTCGCCGGCATCCTCTTCGAGGAGGGCAACGAGGCGCAGAAGAAGATCGCCGAGATCGCCGTCGAGAAGCAGTGGGGCTCCACGATGGTGCTCACCGAGCCCGACGCGGGCTCCGACGTGGGCGCGGGCCGGTCGAAGGCCGTGAAGCAGGAGGACGGCTCCTGGCACATCGAGGGCGTGAAGCGCTTCATCACCTCCGGCGAGCACGACATGTCGGAGAACATCCTTCATTACGTGCTGGCCCGCCCCGAGGGCGCCGGACCCGGCACCAAGGGCCTGTCGCTCTTCCTCGTACCGAAGTACGAGTTCGACTGGCAGACCGGCGAGCTGGGCGAGCGCAACGGCGTGTACGCGACGAACGTCGAGCACAAGATGGGCCTCAAGGCGTCCAACACGTGCGAGCTGACGTTCGGCGACCGGCACCCCGCCAAGGGCTGGCTGATCGGTGACAAGCACGAGGGCATCCGCCAGATGTTCATGATCATCGAGTTCGCCCGGATGATGGTCGGCACGAAGGCCATCGCCGCGCTCTCGACGGGGTATCTGAACGCGCTGGAGTACGCCAAGGAGCGCGTCCAGGGCCCCGACCTCTCGCAGTTCATGGACAAGAGCGCCCCCAAGGTCACCATCACGCACCACCCGGACGTGCGCCGTTCGCTGATGACGCAGAAGGCGTACGCGGAGGGCATGCGCGCGCTGGTGCTCTACACCGCCTCCCTCCAGGACGAGATCGCCAAGAAGGAGACGGAGGGCGAGGACGTCAAGGCGGAGCACGCGCTGAACGACCTGCTGCTGCCGATCGTGAAGGGCTACGGCTCCGAGAAGTCGTACGAGCAGCTCGCCCAGTCGCTCCAGACGCTCGGCGGCTCGGGATACCTCCAGGAGTACCCGATCGAGCAGTACATCCGGGACGCCAAGATCGACACTCTTTACGAGGGCACCACCGCCATCCAGGGCCAGGACTTCTTCTTCAGGAAGATCGTCCGCGACCAGGGCCAGGCGCTGAACACCCTCTCCGAGGAGATCAAGCAGTTCCTCGCCGTCGGCACCGGCGGCGCCGAGCTGGCCCCGGCCCGCGACTCGCTCGCCAAGGCGGCCGTCGACCTGGAGGCGATCGTCGGGCGGATGCTGACCGACCTCACCGCCACCGCCGAGGACGTCAAGAACATCTACAAGGTGGGCCTCAACACCACCCGCCTGCTGATGGCCTCGGGCGATGTCGTCGTCGGCTATCTGCTGCTGCGCGGTGCGGCGGTGGCCGTGGAGAAGCTGGAGACGGCCTCCGCGAAGGACGTGCCCTTCTACCAAGGCAAGATCGCGGCGGCGAAGTTCTTCGCGGCGAGCGTCCTGCCGGGTGTCTCGGTGGAGCGCGCCGTGGCCGAGTCGGTGGACAACTCGCTGATGGAGCTGGACGAGGCGGCGTTCTGACGTCGCTGCGGTAGTGCCGTGACCGGAATCGGTCACCGGGCCCGCCCGGTGACCGATTCGTCGGCCGACGCTCCCCGGCCACCGCGCACCTTGCCCACGCGAACGCGCCAACCGTGTCTCGTTATGGTGATCCCATGAGCACATCCGCCCGCTTCGACCGCGGCCACACCGACGATCTGATGACCTTCCTCGCCGGCAGCCCCACGCCGTACCACGCGGTGGCGAACGCCGCCGAGCGCCTGGAGAAGGCCGGCTTCCGGCAGGTCCAGGAGACGGACGCGTGGGAGGGGACCACCGGCGGGAAGTACATCCTGCGCGGCGGGGCGCTCATCGCCTGGTACGTCCCCGAGGGGGCCGAGCCGCACACGCCGTTCCGGATCGTCGGCGCGCACACGGACTCCCCCAACCTGCGGGTGAAGCCGCTGCCCGACACCGGTGCGTACGGCTGGCGACAGGTCGCCGTCGAGGTGTACGGCGGGCCGCTGCTCAACACCTGGCTGGACCGCGACCTCGGACTGGCCGGCCGTATCTCCCTGCGCGACGGCACACACCGCCTCGTCAACGTGGACCGGCCGCTGCTGCGCGTACCGCAGCTGGCCGTCCATCTGGACCGCGGGGTCAACACCGACGGTCTGAAGCTGAACCCGCAGCGGCACATGCAGCCGATCTGGGGTCTCGGCGAGGCCGAGGAGGGCGACCTGATCCGCTTCGTCGCCGAGGAGGCCGGGGTCGACGCGTCCGACGTCACGGGCTGGGACCTGATGCCGCACTCCGTCGAACCGCCCGCCTACCTCGGGCGCGACCGCGAGCTGATGGCCGGGCCGCGGATGGACAACCTGCTGTCGGTGCACGCCGGTACGGCCGCGCTGGCCGCCGTCGCGGGGGCCGCCGATTCGGGCACGGCCCTCCCGTACATCCCGGTGCTCGCCGCCTTCGACCACGAGGAGAGCGGCTCCCAGTCCGACACCGGCGCCGACGGGCCGCTGCTGGGCACGGTGATGGAGCGCTCGGTGCTGGCTCGCGGCGGTTCGTACGAGGACCGGGCGCGGGCGCTCGCGGGCACGATCTGCCTCTCCTCCGACACCGGGCACGCCGTGCACCCCAACTACGCGGAGCGCCACGACCCGACGCACCACCCGCGCGTCAACGGCGGCCCGATCCTCAAGGTCAACGTCAACATGCGGTACTCGACGGACGGCGGCGGGCGCGCGGTGTTCGCGGCGGCGTGCGAGCGGGCGGGCGTGCCGTGGCAGTCGTTCGTCTCGAACAACTCGATGCCCTGCGGCACGACGATCGGCCCGATCACGGCGGCCAGGCACGGCATCAAGACGGTCGACATCGGCGCGGCGATCGTGTCGATGCACAGCGCGCGCGAACTGTGCGGCGCGGACGACCCGTTCCTGCTGGCGAACGCGCTCGCGGCGTTCCTGGAGAGCTGAATTCCCTTCTCCTGCATGGGTGTTCCCGGGCCGGGTACCCGCGTAAGCGGCCCGGGAATGGCCACCATTCGTATCAGGAGGCGGGATTCATGGGCGTTGGCGGATGCATCGCACTCATCGCGGTGGGGGCGATCCTCACTTTCGCGACGGACTGGGAGGCGGAGAGCGTCAACCTCGACCTGGTCGGGGTGATTCTGATGGCGGTCGGCCTCATCGGCATCGCGACGTTCACGAGCATGGCGAAGCGCCGGCGGGCGATCGTGCAACCGCCGACGGTGATCGAACGCGACCGGTAGGCCCCGGCGCTCCGCCCCACACCCCTACGCGTCGAGGCCGGCCAGCACGAGACCCAGCCGGCCCGTGCCCGACGCGGTGACGCGTACCGGCACGCCCCAGTCCTGCTGGTGGACATGGCACGCGGGGTACTCGATCTCCGGGGCGTCGTCGCAGGACGCGGCCATCGCCGAGACGTGCAGCACGCCCTCGGTGACGCCGTCCGCCAGGACCAGTTCGCGGCCCAGGTCCGTGCCGGCGCCGGCCCCCTCCGCCAGCAGCTCCGGCGGTGTGGCGGAGACCAGGAGCCGGGTCGAGGGACCGTAACGGGTGTCCAGCTTCTGCCCCTTGGGCGCCTCGAAGACGACATCGAGCCGCAGCGTGCCCGGCGCGACATCGGTCGCGGCGCGCTGGGTGCGGTGCGCGACCGACTCGACGCGGACGGCCTCCTCGGGCAGCCGCAGCCGGGTGAGCCGGTGCCGGGCGGACTCGACCACGACGATGTCGGCACCGACGAGCACCGCGTCGGACGGCTCCCGCAGATCCGTGGCGAGCGTCGTGACCTCGCCGGTCGCCGGGTCGTAGCGGCGCAGGGCGTGGTTGTACGTGTCCGACACGGCCACCGAGCCGTCCGGCAGCGCGGTCACGCCGAGCGGGTGCTGGAGCAGGGCCTGTTCGGCGGGGCCGTCGCGGTGGCCGAAGTCGAAGAGGCCGGTGCCGACGGCGGTCCGTACGACGAAGCCCTCCCCGTCGCCGTCCCTGTCCCGCTCCACGTAACGCAGGGCGCTCGTCTCGGAGTCGGCGACCCACAGCCGGTCCTCGGTCGCGGCGAGCCCGGACGGCTGCGCGAACCACGCCTCGGCGGCGGGCCCGTCGACCAGGCCCTCGTTGGTGGTCCCGGCCGCGACGCCGACGGTGCCGGTCGCCGGGTCGTACGTCCACAGCTGGTGCACCCCGGCCATCGCGATCCACAGCCGGTCGTTCCACCAGGCCACGTCCCACGGCGAGGAGAGCGCCACGTCGAGGGCGGGCCCGTGGGTGGGTGAGCCCTGCCACCACTGGCGGCCGGTGCCCGCGAGGGTCTCGACGGTGCCCGTGGCGGGGTCGTAGGCGCGGACGGCGTGGTTCACGGTGTCGGCGACCGCGATCCGCCCGTCGGGCAACGGGGCGAGCCCCTGCGGCTCGTTGAAGGCCTCCGGACCGAAACCGCGCTCGCCGTGCCCGATCCGCCGTACGACGCTCTCGCCGTCGGCCGCCAGCTCGACCAGCTGATGCCGGGTGGAGTCGGAGACCAGGAAGTTCCCCGAGGACAGCGCGAGGACCTTGCCGGGGAAGCGCAGGTCGGTGGCGACGGGCTCGGGCGCGACATAGGGCCCGTCGCCGCGCCGGAGGGTCCCCTTCGCGGCGTGCTCGGCCTCCAGCTCCTCGACCAGCTTCTCGATGGCGTGCGCGTGGCCCTCGCCCGCGTGCTGCGCGACGACGTACCCCTCGGGGTCGATGACGACGAGCGTGGGCCAGGCCCGTACCGCGTACTGCTTCCAGGTCGCCAGCTCCGGGTCGTCCAGGACGGGGTGGTGCACCTCGTACCGCTCGACGGCGTCCACGACGGCGGCGTGCTCGGCCTCGTGGACGAACTTCGGCGAGTGCACGCCGATGATCACGACGGTGTCGCTGTGCTTCTGCTCCAGCTCACGCAACTCGTCCAGGACATGCAGGCAGTTGATGCAGCAGAAGGTCCAGAAGTCGAGCAGAACGATGCGCCCGCGCAGGTCGGCGAGGGTGTACTGCTTGTCGCCGGTGTTCAGCCAGCCGCCCTTGCCGATCAGCTCCGGAGCACGCACCCGGGCGCGGCGACGGGGTGCGGGGGCGGGTACGGATGCGTGCGCGTCGTTCATGGTTCAAGGGTGCCACCCGGCTCGGACGACCCGACCCCGAGGCCGGTCGTCGCGCATGACAGTCGTGTGACGGCTGTTGCAGGTGGGACAGGCCAGGGCCGTCGTCGCCCACCGTCCTGAAGAGGGTGTACGGGCTACCGCCTACCGTGCCGTTCTGGCCGGCCGGGGGCAGGTGGGTGCCCTCGTGCGCGCCGTCGCGGACCGCCCCGGGCGGTGACCGGCCGTTCCGCCGGGCGGTGACCGGCCTAGCCGGCCAGCTCCTCCGCCGGGTCGCCCGCCCGCACCAGTGCCTCGCCCGCCTCCGTACGGAAGTACAGCACCGAGCGGCCCGAGCGGCGCCGGCGAATCAGGCCCGCGTCCAGCAGCACCTTCAGATGACGGCCCACCGACCCGAGCCCCTGGCCGGTGAGCGCGACGAGCTGGGTCGTGCTCTTCGGGGCGCCGAGGAGCACGAGGACCCCCGCCCGTGCCGGGCCCAGCAGCGCCCGCAGCGGCTCGGGGACCCGTGCCCGGCCCGTGTCGGCGAGGGCGCCCGCGCACGGGTACACCACGGCGTAACGGTCCGCGTCCCAGGACACCCAGCCCGTGTGCGGGGTGACGGGCACGAACATCAGCCGTACGCCGGGGATCACCTGTGAGGGATTCAGGGGGCCGACGCGTGTGGTGATCTGGAGGCGGTTGCCGCCCAGCCAGCGCATGCCGGGGCGCATGTCGCTCAGGGCGCTCGCCCAGCCGCCCTGGCTCAACTGGGCCGTCCGCGCGACGACATCGGCCTCGATGAGACGACGGCGGCGCGGCCAGTACGGCAGCACGGCCTCCGCCCACACCCACTCCAGGACGGCGGCGGCGCGTTCCGGCAGGTCGGAGCGGTGGAGGGCGGCGGGGACGGGGCCGTCCACGGACAGGCGCAGATCGTCGCGGGCGCGCTCGGGCGGGGTCTCCCGGATCCGTACGATCTCGTCCTCGAAAACGGGCCGGCCGTCGCTGTGGCCCGACGGCGTCGGCGTGATGAAGTCCGCGTTCCAGGTGCGGCCGAAGGCCGCCCGTACGAGCAGCGCCGTGACGGGGTCGGCCGCCTGCCGGGCCCGGTAGGCCGGCAGGTGTGCGTCGAGCCACGCGCGCTCGCCGGGGTGCGCGCCCGTGTGCGCCACGGTTCCGCGCTCCAGTGCCTTCAGGCTCGCGATGGTCTCGGCCAGGGGTGAGATCACGAACCGGCTGCCCGCCAGCGTGTCCGCGTCGATCTGCCACCAGCCCATGCGCCGCCCCCCTTCCCGCCCCGTGATGTTTCGCTCCGGCGCGAAACATTAACGTGCCGCCAGTCGCTCCACCGAGACTCCCCGGCATGCGTACCTACCGGGAACTCTTCCGTACGAAGGAGTTCACTCCGCTCTTCCTGACCTCCGCCGCACAGGTCGCCGCCCAGACCGTGAGCGGACTCGCCCTGGGCACGCTCGTCTTCACCGCGACCGGCTCGCCCCTGCTCTCCGCCCTCGCCATGTTCGGCCCCTCCCTCGCCCAGGTGATCGGCGCGACGACGCTGCTCTCGGCGGCCGACCGGCTGCCGCCGCGCGCCACACTGACCGTCGTCGCGTTCGTCTTCGCCCTCGGTACGGCCGCCACGGCCCTGCCCGGACTGCCCGTCGCCGCCGCGCTCGCGATCGTCCTCGGCCTGGGCGTGGTCTCCGCGCTCGGCGGCGGGGTGCGGCTCGGGCTCCTCAACGAGATCCTCTCCAAAGAGGGCTATCTGCTCGGCCGGTCCACCATCAACATGTCCTCGGGCCTGATGCAGATCGGCGGCTTCGCGACCGGCGGTCTGCTGGTCGCGCTCCTCTCGCCGCGCGGCGCGCTGCTCACCGGCGCCGCCCTGTATCTCGTGGCGGCGGCCGTGGCGAGGCTCGGCCTCGGTAGAAGGCCGCCACGCGCCACCGGCCGCGCGTCGATCGGCCAGACCTGGCGGAACAACGCGCGACTGTGGTCGTCCCCGCCCCGCCGCACCGTCTATCTGGCGCTGTGGGTCCCCAACGGTCTGGTCGTCGGCTGTGAATCCCTGTACGTGCCCTACGCACCCGAACACGCGGGCCTCCTCTTCGCCTCCGGTGCGGCGGGCATGCTCACCGGGGACATCCTGATCGGCCGGTTCGTCCCCCGCCGCCTGCGCTCGCGCCTCGCGGTCCCGCTGTTGCTGCTGCTCGCGGTACCGCACCTGATCTTCTTCCTCGGCCCGGCGCTGCCGGTCGCCGTCGCCGCCGTCGCGCTCGCGACGGTCGGCTACGGGGCGAGCCTCGTCTCCCAGGAACGCCTCATGGCCCTGACACCGGACGAGCTGAGCGGGCACGCTCTGGGGCTGCACTCCGCGGGCATGCTCACCATGCAGGGCGTGTGCGCGCTCCTGGCGGGCGCCGTCGCCGAACTGACCTCGCCCGCGACGGGCATCACGGTGCTGGCGGCGGCCTCCGTGGCCGTCACGCTCATGCTGGCGCGGGGGCTGCGGGCGGGGGCAGAGGTGAAGGGCGGCGCTGTCGTCCGTACGCGTACAACTGACGCCGCACCGCCGTCCCCCGGCAGCCCGGTGGGTACGGATACGGCATGAAGTACTTGGTGCGCGACAAGATCTTCGCCATCGGCGACGACTACTGGATCGAGGACGAGCAGGGCCGTCAGGCCTTCCTCGTGGACGGAAAGGCGCTGCGGCTGCGCGACACCCTGGAGTTGAAGGACCCGCAGGGGCGTGTCCTGGTCACGCTCCGTCAGAAGCTGCTCAGCCTGCGGGACGCGATGACGATCGAGCGGGACGGCGAGCCGCTGGCCACCATCCGTAAGAAGAAGCTGTCGCTGCTCCGCAACCACTACCGGGTCGCCCTCGCCGAGGGCACCGAACTGGACGTGAGCGGGCGGATCCTGGACCGCGAGTTCGCGATCGAGTACGACGGGGAACTGCTGGCGCACGTCTCGCGCCGGTGGTTCCGGGTGCGGGAGACGTACGCCGTGGATGTGATCAGGGACGACGCGGATCCGTCGCTGCTGATCGCGGTCGCGGTGTGCGTGATCCGGATGGCGGAGAAGGAGCGCGAGGAGGGCTGAGGCGGGGGCTCCGCCGACCGTGACGGCCCCCGCCCGGCCCCCGGGCTCAGCGCCGGGGCGCCGTCACGCCCAGCAGACGGTCCTTCAGGACCGGGAACTGCTCGCGCGTCGTCGCGACCTTCGCCGGGTCGAAGTCGACGGTCAGGACCTCCTCGCCCGGCCCCGCCTCCGCCAGCACCTCGCCCCACGGGTCGACCACGATGCTGTGCCCGGACTGCTCAACTCCGGCGTGCGTCCCGGCCGTCGAGCAGGCGAGGACGTACGCCTGGTTCTCCACCGCGCGCGCCTGCGCGAGCAGCGTCCAGTGCGCGCGGCGGCGGGCCGGCCAGCCGGCCGGGACCACGAAGACCTGCGCGCCCTCGTCGAGCAGACCCCGGAACAGCTCGGGGAACCGCAGGTCGTAGCAGGTCGCCAGGCCCAGCACCGCGTCCGGGAGGGCGACGGTCACCAGCTCGTCGCCCGCGCCCATCAGGGTCGCCTCGCCCTTGTCGAAGCCGAAGCGGTGGATCTTGCGGTACGAGCGCACGAGGGCGCCGTCGGGCGAGATGACGAGCGCGGTGTTGTAGAGGTCGGCGGCGCCGTCCAGGACGGCCTCGGGGGCGCGTTCCACGATGGATCCGGCGTGCAGCCAGACGCCCGCGTCGCTCGCCGCCTCCGACATCGCCCGGAACGTCGGACCGTCCAGCGCCTCCGCCTCGGCGGCGAACGACTCGTACGCGAAAGCACCCACCGGCCAGAGCTCGGGCAGGACCACCAGGTCGGCGCCGCGCTGCTGCCTTACCAAGGAGGCGGCACGCTGCCTACGGGAATTGACCGATTCGTCCGGGTCTACTGCGATCTGGATGAGGGAGGCGCGCACACTACCACCGTCCTGGCATTCGAGCCTTCTACACGGGCCTACGATCGTCACACGAAAGCACTGCCGGGGTGCCAACGGGCAGCGTAACTTAGGCTCTCGAACCTCCCACGCAGCACGCAGCCCGCCGCCCGCATCCAGCAGCCCAGCCCGCTAACCGCAGAACCGTCGAGGGGTCCCGTGACCGTCCATCCCAGCCTTCAAAACTACGCCGATGCCTGGTCCCACTCCATCGAAGCCATAGCCGAGCTGGTACAGCCACTCGTCGAGGGTGAGTGGAACCGGCGCACGCCGTGCCCCGGCTGGTCGGTGCGGGACATCGTCTCGCACGTCATCGGGCTTGAATGCGAGATGCTCGGTGACCCGCGGCCGATCCACACACTGCCCCGCGACCTGTACCACGTACAGAGCGAGATCTCCCGCTACATGGAGATGCAGGTGGACGTACGGCGCCACCACACCGCTCCGGAGATGACCTCCGAGCTGGAGTACACGATCATCCGCCGCAACCGCCAGTTGCGGAACGAGAACCGCCAGCCCGGCACCATGGTCCGCGCCCCGCTCGGCACCGAGCAGACGCTCGAACAGGCCATGCGGAACCGGGCGTTCGACATCTGGGTGCACGAGCAGGACCTCCGTACGACGCTGAGCAAGCCCGGCAACCTCGCCTCCGCCGGCGCGCTGGTCACCCGCGACGTACTCCTCGAAGCCCTCCCGAAGGTCGTCGCGAAGGAGGCGGGCGCGCCGCCGAACACGGCGATCGTGCTCGATGTGCACGGCCCCGTCGAGTTCCTGCGGACGATCCGGGTCGACGCGGACGGCCGCGGCACGATCGACGGCTCGCCCTCGCTCGGCCCCGCGGTGACGCTGGCGATGGACTGGGAGACGTACTTCCGGCTGGCGTGCGGGCGGGTACGGGCCGCCGCGGTGCCGGACCGGATCAAGACGGACGGCGACGCGGAGCTGGCGGCGGCGATCCTGCGGGAGTTCGCGGTCACGCAGTAGCGCCGCCGTCACGGCTACGGGCGTACGCGGTCGGCGTACGCGGCGGATTCAGGGAGTTACCACGAGAGCCGCGGCGTGGCCTTCGGCCGGCGCGGGGGCCGGGAGATTCAGGTTCCGGTGGATCGCCAGCGGTGCCGATGCGCGGTTGAGGGTGACGTAGTGCAGGCCCGGAGCGCCTTCGGCGAGAAGGCGAGCGGCCATGCCGGTGGCGTACTCGACCCCGATGCTGTGCGAAGCGTCCCGGTCGTCCCGGGCGTCCTCCAGTCGCCGGGCGAGGTCTTCGGGGAAGACGGCATTGCTGAGCTGCGCGAACCGGCTGATCTGACGCACGTCGACGGCGGGCATGATCTGCGGGATGATCGGCGTGTCGCAGCCGGCCGCAGCGACGCGGTCCCGCAGCCGCAGGTAGTCGTCCACGTGGAAGAACATCTGGGTGATGGCCCGGTCGGCGCCCGCCCGGCACTTGGCGACGAGATGGCGGATGTCGCTGTCCCAGTCGGCCGAGCGGGGGTGCCGCTCGGGGAACGCGGCCACGCTCACGGAGAAGTCCCCGAGTTCCTTGATGAGCGTCACGAGTTCGTGGGCGTGGGTGACGCCGTCGGGGTGCCGCTCCCACGGACCGCCCGGATTGCCCGGCGGGTCGCCGCGCAGGGCGAGGATGTCGCGTACCCCGGCGTCCGCGTACTGGCCGACGATGTGGCGCAGTTCGGTGACCGAGTGCGCCACCGCCGTCAGGTGGGCCACCGGCCGCAGCGTGGTCTCGGCGACGATACGGCGGCACAGCTCGACGGTGTCGTCGCGCGACGAGCCGCCGGCGCCGTAGGTGACGGAGACGAAGGACGGGGAGATGGCCTCCACCTCCCGCAGCGCGTGCCACAGCCCGCGTTCACCGGCCTCGCTGGTGGTGGGGAAGAACTCGAACGACAGGCTGTGGGTCGGGAAGGACGTCATCGGATGCCTCCGGTAGGGGTGCGGTTCGGGGCAGAGATCGGGCGTGGCGGGTACCGGCGTGCGGCCGCGGCGCTATGCCTCGGTCGCGCGGTCCACCAACGTGCCCGCGCCGCCCAGGTAGTTGACCGGGTCGCAGAGCGCGGCCAGCTCGGTGTCGGTGAGAAGGCCGGCGAGTTCGGGCGCCGCCGAGAGCGTCCGGGCGAGCGGCAGACCGGACTCGGCGGCGCTCTGGGCCGCCCGGGTCAGTAGTTGTCCGGCCGCCTCCTTGCCGAGGCGGGGGGCGAGCCGGGCGGCGACGCGTTCGGAGACGAGCCGGCTGCCGGTGAGGTCCAGATTGGCGCGCATCCGCTCGGGGTGGACCACGAGACCTTCGGTCAGCTCCACCGCGGTGTGCGCGGCTCCGCCCACCAGCCGCAGACACTCGCGCAACAGCGGCCACTCGGCGTGCCAGACACCGGCGGACCGCTCGTCCTCCGTCACCAGACACTGCGTCAGCGCGCCGGCCAGCGAGGGGAGCTGGAGGGCCGCGGCACGGATCATGGTGGTCAGCACCGGGTTGCGTTTGTGCGGCATCGCGGAGGAGCTGCCGCGCCCCGCCACGGCGGGCTCGGCCACCTCGCCGACCTCCGTCCTGGTCAGCGTCTGCACGTCCACGGCGATCCGCCCCAGGGCGCCCGCCGTGAACGCCAGTACGGCCGCCAGATCGGCGACGGGCGTACGCAGCGCGTGCCAGGGCAGAACGGGCGCGGCGAGCCCGGTCTCGGCGGCGAACGCCTCGGTGAGCCGGAGCAGGTAACCGTCCTCGTCGTCGGCCGCGCCCTCCCGGCCGGGGCCCGTCGCGCCGTCGATACGGCCGTACTCCAGGTATCCGGCGAGCGTGCCCGCCGCCCCGCCGAGCGAGACGGGCAGCCCGCCGTCGAGCAGGTGGCCGATCCGCCGGTGCGCGTCGCCCAGCAGCAGGCCCCAGCCGGCCGCCTTGAGCCCGAAGGTGGTGGGGACCGCGTGCAGGGAGAGGGTGCGCCCCGCCATCGGGGTGTCGCGGTGTGCGCGCGCCAGGTCCGCGAGGGCCGCGGTGCAGCGGGCGAGGTCGGCGCGGACGATGCGCAGCGTGCGCTGGGCGACCAGCATGGCGCCCGTGTCGAAGATGTCCTGGCTGGTGGAGCCCCGGTGGACGTACTCCGCCGCCGCCTCGTCCTCGGCCGCCACGACGCGCCTGAACTCCCGCACCAGGCCTACGACGGGGTTGGCCGTCTCGCGGGAGGCGAGCGCGAGAGCGCGCGGGTCGAACGTGTCGGCCCTGGCCGCCTTGGTGATGACCAGCGCCGCCGACTCGGGGACCGCGCCGAGCCCGGCCTGGGCACGGGCCAGCGCCGCCTCCGCGTCGAGCATCGCCTGGAGCCAGGCCGGGTCGCCGGTCGCCGCCTCGGCGGGAGTGCCGGCCCGCACCGGCGAGAGCAGCCCGGTGTCGGCCTCGGGGGGTGTCCCGGCCGCGACCGGGGCCGGGCCGGCGCGGCCCGCCGGGCCGGCCGCGACCCCGTCGGAGTGTGGCTCGCTCACACGATCATCCCCCTCAGGTCGGTGTCCTCGGCTGCCGGCCGGACCTCGCCGGGAACCCACGCCACCGGCGGCAGCGACAGCACGGCGCGCGCGATGGCGTCGGAGTCGCCGAGCGTGACGGAGTCGACGCCGGGCCGGATCCCCGCCGCGGTGACCCAGTGCACGGATTCGGTGGGCACACCGAAGGCGAAGCGGCGCGGATGGGACCGGCCCCGGGCATCCAGCAGGTGGTACGGGCGTTCGCCGACCGCCAGGCCGCCGGTCTCGTAACTCGTGCCGCACATACCGGGAATGCGGTAGGGGCCGATCTGTTCCGTGGCGAGAAGGTGCCGCAGCAGCGGGTCGTCGGTACGGCGCAGATCGGGTTCGGGCAGCCTGGCCTCGATCATCGCGGCGGCGCGGATCGGCGGTCCGGGGACGGTGCTCGATTCGGCGACGAAGGACGGTTCGAGGGCATCGAAGCGGAACTCGGTTCCGGGGCCCATGAGTTCGAGGACGCCCGCGTCGAGGAGGGCGACCATCTCCTCGATACGGGAGGCGGGCGGGCCGATGGAGAGGAAGGCGTTGAGCGGGGTGTACCAGCCCTCCAGTTCGTCACGGTAGGAGTTGCCTTCGAGTCCGCCGTGGTCGACGGCCAGCCGGATCTCGTTCCGCAGGTCGCGCAGTACGTCGAGGCCGGCCTTCAACGGTCCTTCGACGTTTCCGGCGCGCGCCGCCCGCAGGTCGCGCAGCAAGTAGTCGCGCAACCAGCGGCCGAAGGCCGTGCGGTCGGCGATCACCTCGCCCTGCAGGGGATTGGCCAGGCGCTCCCAGTCCCAGCGGTCGGCCGGCTCGATACGGCACTCGTCGAGGAGGGCGTCCGTCGCGGCTTCCGTTTCGGCGGCGGAGGCACCGTGGACGCCGGAGGAGTCCCGGGAGTCGGAGAGGAGAGCGAGATAGCGGTCGGTGAACGGCCCGGCCTGCGCGCCGCGTCCCCGCGACGTCAGGAGCGCCGCGTAGTACACACTCTCCACCTCGCGCCGGATCAGCGGCCACAGGTCCGTGTTCAGCTGGATCCGGTCGCCGTCCACCGCCCGTGCGCGCAGCCCGGCGATGTACTCGGGGGTCAGCAGCCGGGGCGTGTAACGGCCGTGTGCACCCTTCTGGTTCTCGCCGCGCGCCTGGTACGGAACGCCCCGGCGGGAGCTGGCGTACATCTTCGGCTCCCGGCCCGACGGCCGGTAGCCGAGGACGCCCTCGGCGTTCCGGACGAACTCGCCGCCCCGGCCCCTGGTGAACAGCGCCATGTAGTCGAAGAAGTTCAGCCCCAGGCCGCGGAGCAGGACGGGGTTGCCCGCCTTGATGCCGTCGAGGTCCACGTCCGCCGGGTTCGACGGGGTGATGTAGGTGAGGTAGTGGATACGGGCCAGCGCCGCTGTCCTCTCCTGACCGGGCGTCAGCCGCGTCGGGGTGTGGCCCTGCGCGAGCACGATGGCGTCCAGATTGTTCAGCCGCGTGCCGTCGGCCAGGCGGATGCCCTGCGGCCCGCCCGTGATGCCGTGGGTGTCCGCCATCGCGACGGCCCGCGAGCGGTGGACGTGCGCGGTGACATGCGCCGGCGCCCTGGCCACGATCCGCCGGAAGCAGTCGTTCAGGTAGTGGCCGTAGAACGCCCGGGTGGGGTACGAGTCGGGGCCCAGGGCGCGGGCCTCGGCGAGGGTCTCCTCGTCGTACTCGTCCCGCTCCCCGAGCAGGGCCAGTTGGGAGGCCCACTCGTACAGACTCGGGCCCGGCTCGATCGGTCCCTCGATCTTGGCGCTGTCGTCGGTGAAGACGGTGACCTGCGAGGCCACCGTGTTCATCAGCAGATGCCGGGACTGGTCCACCCGCCACACCTGCCCCGCCCCCGGAGCCGCCGAGTCCACGACGTGCACGACCACCGGGGAACCGGTGGGTGTGTGCCGTTCATTGACGCACAGCCGCTCCAGTACGGACAGCCCACGCGGGCCGCCGCCGACAATGCAGACCTCCACGCTTCCACCACTCATGCGGACACTCCAATGCGGGCCGGTGATTTCGTGGATACTCGCAGCGGGCGGTCCGGGGCGGTCAATGGAGAACAACCGGGTCCGTCAGGTTCCCGCGTGTTCGGGAAGGGGAAATCGACGGAGCCCCGACAACCTGACACATTCAGCCGGAATACCGTGCCCGGCGGTCGGGAGCGATGGACGCTGCGGCCATGCGCGCCGCCTACATCGAACAGATCGGTTCACCGGACGAGATTCGATTCGGTGACCTCCCCGACCCGCGACCGGGTCCGACCGACGTACTCGTCGAGATCACCGCCACCACCGTCAATCCCGTGGACACCTTCGTACGGTCAGGGCTCTTCCGGACCGCGCTGCCACTGCCCCTCGCCGTGGGCCGGGACCTGGTCGGCACGGTGATCGAAACAGGCCCGGGTGCGACCGCGTTCACCCCGGGCGACAGGGTGTGGAGCAACAGCCTCGGCCACGCCGGCCGGCAGGGGGCCGCCGCCGAGCGGGCCGTCGTGCCCGCCGACCGGCTATACCGGCTGCCGGCGGGAGTGGACGCCGAGACCGCCGTCTGCGTCCTGCACCCGGGCGCCACCGCCTACTTGGCGCTCTTCGTCCATGCCAAGGTCCGGCCCGGCGAGACGGTGTTCGTGGCCGGCGCCGCCGGGAACGTCGGCAGCGCGCTGGTCGTCATGGCGATCGACGCCGGGGCCCGAGTGGTGGCCAGCGCCGCCGCGGCGGACGCGGACTGGGTGCGCTCGCTGGGCGCCGCCGAGGTCTTCGACTACCGCGACCCGGCGCCGGCCGAGCGACTGGCCGCGGTCTGCCCCGACGGCGTGGACGTGTACGTCGACACCTTCGGCACCAACGACCTGCCGACCGCCGTCGGCGCGCTGGCGCCGCGGGGCCGAATCGTGCTCCTGGCCGGGGTCGGGGCACGGCCGGTGCTGCCCGTCGGCCCCTTCTACATGAAGGACGCGGCCATCCTCGGTTTCGTCATCTCGCACGCCACCACCGCCGAACTGGCCGCCGCGGCGGGCGCGATCAACCATCTGGTCGCCGACGGGCGGCTGCGCCCCCGGCGCACCGAACGGGTGCCGCTGAGCGCGATGGCCGACGCACACCGGCGGATGGAGAAGGGCGACCTGCGCGGAATCCGGCTGGTCGTCCGGCCCGACCTGGACGGCTGAGGGCCGGCCCGAACCGGGACGCAACACGGCACACGGCACACGACACCGAAAGGGACGACGGCGATGTCACACATACTTGTGGCCGGTGGCGGAATCGGTGGTCTCGCCACCGCGTTGGCCGCTGCCAGGCACGGCCACCGGATCACGGTCCTGGAACGCCGCGAGGAGTTCACCGAGCTGGGCGCGGGCATCCAGCTCGCGCCCAACGCGTTCCACGCCCTGGACCGGATCGGCGTCGGCCACGCGGTGCGATCCCGCGCCGTCTTCATCGACGCGCTGCGGCTGTTCGACGGCACCAGCGACGAGCGCGTCACCGCCATGCCGCTGACCGGTGCCTACCGGGAGCGGTACGGGAACCCGTACGCCGTGGTGCACCGTACCGACCTGTATCTGCCGCTCCTCGAAGCCTGCCGCACCGCCCCCGGCGTCGAGCTGCTCACCGGCTGCCACGTCATCGGCTACGAGAACGACTCCACCGGAGTCACCGCGCTGCTGGCGGGCGGCGCGCGGCTGCCCGGCGACGCGCTCGTGGGGGCCGACGGAATCCGGTCCGCCGTACGCGCCCAGCTCGTCGGCGACGGCGAACCGCGGGTCTCGGGACACACGATCTACCGGTCGGTCATCCCGATGGAACAGGTGCCCCATGAGCTGCGCTCGAACGACGTGTCCCTGTGGGCGGGTCCCAAGTGGCACTTCGTGCACTACCCCATCAGCGGGGGGCGCGAGCTGAATCTCGCGGCGACGCGCGACGACGGCGCACGCCTGCCAGTGGCCGGACTGCCCGTCGAACGAGCCCGGGTACTGAGGGAGTTCGACTCGATGGGCACCGTCGCCCGCACGCTGCTCGAACTCGGCACGGACTGGAAGCGCTGGGTGCTGTGCGACCGGGATCCGGTGGACCGGTGGGTGGAGGGGCGAGTCGCGCTGCTGGGGGACGCGGCGCATCCCATGCTGCAGTACGCCGCGCAGGGCGCGTGCCAGGCACTGGAGGACGCCGTGCTGCTCGGGGACCTGGTGGAGGGGGCGGTGAGCGTGCCCGATGACGATCTGCCGCAGCGGCTGACGGCCTACAACCAGCTGCGTCGGGCCCGCACGGCCAAGGCGCAGCGAGTGGCCAGGGAAATGGGCCGGCAGATCTATCACCCGGCGGGGACCGCGGCCAAGGAACGCAACGCGCTGCTTTCCGGACTCTCCCCGGAAGAGCTCTGGGAAAAGGTCGACTGGCTGCACAGGGATCGCGATTTCACCCGGGCCGGATAGCGACCTGACATATCAACACCCTTACATCCGAGAATTCCTGGACAACGGAGATGATGACGGCATGACTCGTTACCTCAGCGATGGTGTCACGACATTCCAGGTGGAAACCGAGATCATCGTCGCGGCCTCGCCCTACCAGGTCTACGCCGTCGTCAGCGACCTCGCCCGCAGCGGTGAGTGGAGCGTCGAGTGCCGTGGCGGGCGATGGGTGGAAGGCACGCCCGGCAGCGTGGGCGCCATCTTCCGCGGCGACAACGAGCGGGGCCGGGAGACCGTCGCTTGGGCGCCCGTCATCCGGGGTCCCTGGCAGACCGAGGCCGAGGTCGTGGAGGCGGTGCCGGGCAAGGTCTTCCGCTGGGTGATTCTCGACTCCGCGCGGCGGCGCCAGGAGAGCGTCTGGTCGTTCGAGGTCGAAGCCGTGGCGGGCGGTACGCGCCTGATCCACCACTACCGGCTCGGCAGACTCACCGAGGGTCTGTCGAAGATCTTCTCCGGCCTCTCGGAGCCCGACCGCGAGCGCTTCGTCGAGGAGTGGAACGCGAAACTGGCCGAGGACGTCCAGGCCACCGTCAAGCGCGTCAAGCGCGTCATCGAGAACGGCTGACGTGTTTGGCCGCTCCCGTGAGAACTCCGCCGCCGGTCATCGGCGGCGGCTCCCGGCCGCCCCTTCGCCTCCCCCCCGTGGCGAGTGGGCGGCCTCTCGCGTTCCGGGGGTGGCACCGAACGGCAGCCGGGCCCGGCGACCGGCTCCGACCTCGTACGACAGCTTTGCCCGCCCCGTGCGCCGACGGTCCGCGCCCGCACCCACAACTGGGGGTGTAGTCCACCGGGCGGCCAGTACCCCGGGGGTACGCGAGGTGTCCTCCGGAGGCCGACGCGCCGGGGCGGGTCCGGACGGCACCGTAGGCATGTGCATCCGCGGCTCGTCGGACACGCGTGTCGGGCGCCCACCCCGCCGACGCCGGCCGTGGACCGCCCGCGCCGCGGGCTGACCGGAACCGAACCGGACCCGTCCACGAGCGGATTCGACCGGACCCACCAGACCCACCGAGTACCAGACCCGCCCTGGAGAGAGCACACATGTCACTGACCGAGAAGCAGACCCCGTCCGCACCCCCGCCACCCGCACCGGGTGCCCCCGCGGCTGCCCGCCCCGGTGTCTTCGCCCGCGTCGCCGCCTTCTCGCACCGGCGCCGCCGGCTCGCGCTGCTGCTCTGGGTGGCCGTCCTGATCGGTGTCTGGGGCGGCGCGTCCGCCGGCGCCGACTACCGCGAGGACTACTCGTTGCCGGGCACCGAATCCCAGGCCGCCGCCGACCTGTTGGCGGGCAGCAGCAAACAGCAGACCGGCGACAGTCTTCAGGTCGTACTCCACGACAGGGCCGGTCTCGACCAGGCCGCCACCCGGGAGAAGGTCGGCGCCATGCTGGCCGAGGTCGCTGAGCTGCCCAAGGTCGCCCAGGTCCGCAGCCTGTACGACGACGAGTCGGCCGTCGCGCCGGACGGGCGGATCGGTTACGCCACGGTCGTGCTGGACGTCTCCGCCCAGGAGATGCCACGCGCCGACACGGAGCGGATCCTGGAGACGGTCCAGCAGGTCGAGGGCGACGGGCTCCAGGCCGAGTTGGGTGGCGGCGCGGCCAGAAAGCTGGCCACGGGCGAGGGCGGCATGGCCGAGATGGTCGGTCTGGTCGCCGCGCTGGTCATCCTGGTCTTCATGTTCGGCACCCTGATCGCCGCCGGACTGCCCATCATCACCGCCCTGTTCGCGGTGGGTTCGACGCTGGCGATCATCGTGGTCGCCTCGCACTTCCTCACCATCGCCGACTACACGCCCTACGTGATGATGCTGGTCGGACTCGGCGTCGGCATCGACTACGCCCTGCTGATCTTCGCTCGCTATCGCAGCGAACTGGTGGCCGGACGGTCGTCGGCCGACGCCACCGTCACCGCGCTCGACTCCGCGGGCCGCACCGCCTTCTTCGCGGGCACCACGGTCATTCTGGCGCTGCTCGGCCTCGTCGTGCTCGGCCTCGGCTCGCTCCAAGGCATGGCCCTGTCCGTCGCCCTGACCGTCCTGGTGACCCTGATCGCCTCACTCACCCTGCTCCCGGCCCTGCTCGGCATCTTCGGCGCGCGCTTCGCACGGCAATTCACCGCCCGCGCCGCCAAGCGCACCGAGAAGGGCAAGGCGGAGCCCGGCACGCAGTGGCGCAAGCTCGCCACCGGTGTGCAGCGCCGTCCGCTGGCCGTGCTGCTGGTGGCCGTGATCGCGCTGGGCGCGCTGGCCTTCCCGGCGCTCAGCCTGCGGCTGGGCTTCACCGACGCCGCCAACGACAAGGCGGGCTCGACCAGCCGGGAGGCGTACGACCTGCTGTCGCAGGGCTTCGGCCCCGGCTTCAACGGCCCGCTGGTGGTCGTGGTCGACGGCAAGGGCAAGCAGGCGGCCGGCCCGGCCGGCGATCTGTCACGCGTACTGAACGACACCCCGGGCATCGCGGCGGCCACCGGCCCGCTGCCCACGGAGAGCGCGTCCGTCGCCACCGTCATGGTGTTCCCTGACTCCTCGCCGCAGGACAAGGCCACCTCGGACCTCGTGGGCGACCTGCGCGGCGACGTACTGCCGAAGGTGTCGGAGTCGACGAACGCCGACTATCTGGTCGGCGGTGCCACGGCGGCCAGCGAGGACTACTCCTCGAAGGTGGCCGACCGGATGCCGGTCTTCATGACCATCGTGGTCGGGCTCTCCCTCATCCTGTTGATGGTGATGTTCCGTTCGGTGCTGATCCCGCTCAAGGCCGCGCTGCTGAACCTGCTGAGCATCGGAGCCGCGCTCGGAGCCATCTCGCTGGTCTTCCAGCACGGCATGTTCGGGATCGAGCCCGGCCCGATCGAGGCGTATCTGCCGGTCGTCATCTTCGCCATCGTCTTCGGCCTCTCGATGGACTACGAGATCTTCCTCGTCTCCCGGATCCAGGAGGAGTGGCGGCGGACCGGCGACCCGGAGGTGGCGGTCCGTGAGGGGCTCGGACACACCGGCTCGGTGATCATCACCGCCGGCGCGATCATGGTCGTGGTGTTCGGCTCGTTCATGATGAGCCCCGAGCGGATGCTCCAGCAGATGGGCTTCGGTATGGCGGTGGCGATCTTCGTGGACGCGCTGATCATCCGCTGCCTGATCGTCCCGGCCGCCATGCAGCTCATGGGCAGGCGCGCCTGGTGGCTGCCGGCCCCGCTGCTGAAGGTCGTACCGAGGATGGAGCTGGAGAAGCACTGACGACGGAGCGGCCCGGCCGGGCGGTCGCCGGGCCGGGCCGCTCCCCGGGGCTCATCCCCAGTCGTCGGCAGGCTCGTTCCCGGCCGGCGAACGGTCCTCCAGAGACGCGGTGATCTTGCGCAGTCGCAGAGCCAGCTGGATCTCCAGAGCCGGGTTCGGCTGCTGCCAGTGGGAGCCGAGGAGCTGGGAGATGCGCTCCAGCCGCCGCGCGACGGTGTTGGGGTGCACCTGTAGCGTCTCGGCCGCGTAGGTGGGGCTGGAACCTGCGGCGAAGTAAGCCTCCAGCGTGGAGGCCAGCCGGGTGGAACGCTCGTCGTCGTAGCGGATGATCGGGCCGAGGCGCTCCTCGATGAAGGCGCTGATGTCGCGGTTGCCGCCGAGCAGCATCCCGACGAAGCCCAGTTCGTCCATCGTCGCCGCGGTGTCCTGTCTGCCGAGGGCGACCAGCGCGTCCAAGCAGCCCACGGCTTCCTGATACGACGTCAGCAGCCCCTCGGGGCCTCCTCCGGCGAAGGCCGCGCCCACCGGCACAGGCCGGGCCAGGGTCTCGCCCAGCCGCTGCATCACCTCGCGCGCCGCCTCCCGCGGATCACCGTGCGGCAGCAGCATCACCAGATGCCCGTCGTGAATGGTCTTCGCCCCGCCGCGCATCCATACGAAAGTGGACGCCCAGGTGGCGAGGCGTCTGTGTTCACCGATCCCCACCCGCGCGACGACCATGGAGTGCCGCCGGCTCAGGTCGAGCCCCAGCCGCTTCTGGAGTTGCCGCTGCCAGCGCTTGGTCGCGGGTCTCCCGTGGATGAACTCGTCGAGCGCCTCGTCCCGGACCTTGCGGTCCACCGACTCGGCGCCGCGGTTGAGCGTGCCGAGCACCGACGCCACCCGGAGGACCTCGCTCAGGACCCAGTGGTCAGGGCCGCCGGGACGGTCCGGGCAGCGGACCACCAGGGCGCCGAGGCTGTCGTCGCCGATCCGAAAGGACGCGACGGTGACGTCGCTGTCCATCGTGATGATCCGGTGCTCGGCACGGGCGGTGAACGCCACCTCGGCCAGCTCCTTCTCGTCCGCCTCCCACAGCGGATCGGAACAGGCGACGGTGCCGTCGTCCTCACCGCGCAGCCAGACGGGGCCGCCCAGTTCGGCGGCAGCGGCCGCCGCGAACGCGTGGGCGTCGCCGCCGCTCAGCACCAGGTCGAGCAGGCGCTGGCCGCTCGCCGCGGCCTGCTGCCTGGCGCGGTCCCTGAGGCGCAGACGGTCGACCTCCGCCGTGGTCTCGGCGAGCCGGGTCCGGTCCTTGTCGCGCGCCTGGGCGCGTTCGACGGCGGAGGACACGTAGTCGCCGACGGAGGTCATCATCGCGACCTCGTCGGCGGTGAAGGCCCGGACCACCCGGTCACCGCCGTAGAGGACGCCGATGGTCCGGTCGCCGACCCGCAACGGGACGGCGATCAGGGCGTGGAGCCCCTCCTGGCTCACGACGAAGTCCGTGTGCGAGAGGCAGCCGATGCCGTCGTTCTTGGGATACTCGGACGTCCATACGGGTGCGCGGCCGACCATGCCCATCGTGGTCGGACTGTTCCAGGTCGGCGCGTGGGGCGCGTCGTTCAGCTCGGAGATGGCGCCGTCCCCGGCCCCGACCCGGATGCTCCCGTTCTCGTCGATGAGCGTCACCCACGCCATGTCGAGGTGCAGCAGCAGGCGTGAGCGCCGTACGACGGCTGTGAGCAGCGCGTCGAGGTCCTGCTGCTCGGCCAGGTCCCTGACCGTGTCGATGAGGACGGCGAGCTCGTTCTTGCGGCGGTCCAGGTCGCGGATGCGCTGATCGACGGCCAGGGCGAGAATCTGTGCGCGCTCGAGTTCCTTGAGGACGAGGTCATCGCTGTCGTCGTGCCGCGCCTGTATGAGCAGTTCGTCGAATGCACCTCGGGGCGACCGCGCCATGAGGTGCTCCAGCAGAGTCAGGACACCACTTAGCGTGGCCGTGTCTTGAGACATCACTCTCCGTGCGATCCGCGGTGGAAGTTCCGGCGGCCGGCCGCCAGTGTCGCGTGCTGTCACCCGTCGGCGGCGGTGTCGCGCCCAGGGGATGTCTTGCGGAGGTTCGAACGGTGCGGTGCGAGCAGCTCATCGGCGTTCCCGAGCTGCCAGAATCTGCCTGATCACCCGAGACCGCACGGGAAGAGGGGACTTCACACCGATCCTGTACTCAAGCCGGTCTGTGGATCTCTCCGCAAGTCAATTGTTCCCGAAGACCACCCGCCGGGTGGCCGGGAGCCCGCATGTCAGACCTCCTGCGGTCTGGCGGTTCTCGGCAGACTGAACATCAGGGCGGTCATGACGGCGAAAAGACCGGCCACATACAGCAGTCCGGTGCCGAAGGCCCGGGAGAACGACTCCGCGCGCACCTCGGGGACGGCGTCGGCGAGCACCTGCTGGACCGGTCCCGCGCTCTCCGCGGGGACTCCGGCGGGTGCCTTCCGGCAGCTCTCGGGGACATCGTTCGGATCGGACTCCCCCAGCCGGTCCTCGGTGCAGGCGCGGTATCCGGCCAGCACGCGGTCCTGCGCCGGCACGTCCTGGACGCCCACCGCCGTCAGTTCCTGACGGACCTTCGCCTCCACGGTGTCGATGCCGCGGCCGGACTGCCCGGGGATGGCGCCGAGGAAGACGACGGCGACCAGCGCGATACCGATCGCCGTGCCGAGTTGCCCGGAGGTGTTGAGCACGCCCGACGCGGATCCCGCGTCCTTGTGCGGTACATCGTTGAGCGAGAAGTCCACGACGGGAGCCACCACGCCGCCCATGCCGAGTCCGAAGACGAACAGGGGCGCCACCATCTGCCAGGAGCTGATGTCCGCGCCGTACCGGTCGCCGACGAAGAAGAAGGACAGCGCGCCGGCGATCAGCACGATGCCGCCGCCGAAGAGCACCTTGCGGCCGAGCTTCGGCGTCAGGGTGGTGCCCGCCATGCCCGCCGTCACCATGAAGCCGAGGAACATCGGCAGCCCGGTGAGGCCGGCGCGCATCGCCGACCAGCCGAGGCCCGCCTGCATGTACAGGGTCCACATCAGGAAGAAGGTGCCGTACGCGATGCTGTAGAGGAGGTTGACGCTGAAACCGCCCGCGAAGCTGCGGGTGGAGAAGAGGCGCAGGGAGATGAGGGGCAGGCCGCCACGCGCGATCAGCCTCCGTTCGTAGGCGATGAACACACCGAGGACGGCCAGCGAGCCGACCATCATCACGAACGACCAGACGGGCCAGCCGAGTTCGCGGCCCTGGGTCAGCGGATAGACGAGCATCAGCACGCTGGACGTGGCGAGGACGACCCCGACGATGTCCAGCCGCGGGGCGTCGGGCGCCTTCGACTCACGCACCCAGGCCACGGCGGCGATGAAGGTGATGACACCGATGGGGATGTTGACGAGGAAGATGGGCCGCCACGCGAGACCGAAGAAGTCGGCGTCGACGAAGACGCCGCCGATCACGGGGCCGAGGACGACAGCCAGTCCGGCGACACCCCCGTACAGGCCGAAGACCTTGCCGCGCTCCTCCTTCGGGAAGCTCACGTGCACGATCGACAGGACCTGCGGGATCATCAGGGCCGCCGCCGCGCCCTGGACGATGCGCGCCCCGATGAGCACGCCCGGCTCGGGTGCGATGCCGCAGACCACCGAGGCGGCGGTGAAGCCGGCCAGGCCGACGAGGAGCATGCGCTTGCGGCCGTAGATGTCGCCGAGTCGTCCGCCGGTGATCAGCAGAGCGGCGAAGGCGAGGGCGTAACCGGCGGTGATCCAGGCGATGGCGGCGTAACTGGCATCGATGTCACGCTGGATGCTGGGGATCGCGACGTTGACGATGGTGACGTCCAGCAGGTCCATGAAGGCCGCGAAGAGGATCACCCCCAGGCCTAACCAGCGTTTCGGATCCGGGGCGTCGCGGCCGACGTCGCTGTTCTCACTCCGGTTCTGCTCTTCGGACTTCTCGGTAGGCAGACTCATGGCAGCTTCCCGACCCTCCCCGGATCTAGTACCCTCAATGAAGAAGCATCTCACGCAGAATATATCTTGGAATCAAAGATATCAAGGAAATAGGATTGCCGAGGATCGCATGACAAATCCAGTGCCGGCCGAGGACGCGCAGGGATACCACGAGAGTGCGGGGAAGCACACCGGCCACCAAGAGCGCGACGAGGCCCTCCAGCGGGTGATGGTTGCCGGCCGCGAACTGGGGCTCGCATTCCTGTCCCTCAACGCGGCCACGGCGCGGGCGCTGAGAATGCACCCGACGGACGCGTGGATCATGTCCTACCTCCAGGGCGTCGGGCCCGACACCTCGATCACCCCGGGCGACCTCGCCCGTATCACCGATCTCACCACCGGGGCGGTGACCGGTGTGATCGACCGGCTGGAGGCCGGCGGTTACGTACGGCGCGAGCGCGACGCGAAGGACCGCCGGAAGGTGATCATCCGGCCCACCGACAAGAGCACGTCGATCGCGCACGTCTTCAAGCCGCTGATCGAGGAGTCCATGGAGCTGGGGCTGCAGTTCACCACCGAGGAACTCGTCCTGGTCACCCGGTACTTGACGGCGGGCAAGGAAGTCACCGAGCGCACCACCCAGCGCCTGCGGCAGGTCTGACGCCCGCGAGCGCCCGACGGGCCGACAGCCCGCCCGGCGCTCGTGGCGGCGCCCGGCACGGCACCTCGCGGCGTTCTCGGAGTCATACGAGTACGCCCGGTACGAGCATGATCCTCCGCCTCGCGATGCACCGCACCGGCCGCCGCAGGCCCCGCCGTGCGGGCGGACGGCCCTATCTCGAGGGCAGGCCCTAGCAGGCTCTGGCGAGGGGTTCCCGGCCGGCGGCGCTGAGCATCGACACCGCGTGCGCGGCGGAGGCCAGCGTGGCATGCCGGTGCCAGCCGCCGTAGGAACGACCCGTGAAGTCGCGGATGCCGAGCCGGTCCGCGGTCTGGTGAAAGTCCAGCTCGACCCGGCGCATCAGCCTGCTGAGCCGTACGAGGACATGCGGCTGCGCCTGCGTCATGTCGGTCAGCCACAGCTCCATCGGCCACTGCCGGCGCGTCGACCCGACGCCCAGCAGGCCCAGTTCGCCGATGCCCGGCAGACGCCGTTCGAGGCCGGCGGGCCGTACCGGCGTGAGCGCGGCCAGCTCCATCCGGATGCCGCCTTCCGCCCCCGGCTTCCGCAGCGGCACCGGGCGCATCCGGTCGCGTGCGGCGGCCATCAACCGCGCCGCGTCACGGACCTGCGGCGCGCGCGTTCCGAGCGCGAGGTCCGCCGACGTCAGCGGCTCGGCCCCGCTGATCCGGACGAGGAAGGGCACGCCCGCGACGCGGAGGCGCCGGACGGCGGCCGCGGCGTCCATGTGCCGGGCGTCCAGGACGACGGGACGCGGCGGCAGGCCCCAGTCCCGCGCCGTCTCCAGCGCCGCCTCGATCCCCGATCCGCCCAGGGAGCTCTCGCTGATGTCACCGGGGATCGACGCCTGGAGGCGGCGCTCGTCGTCGTTGAGCCAGGAGGCCGACAGGCGCAGGCGCCAGTTGACGGGCGCGCTCAGCTCCTCTGTCGCGGCCCAGACGCCGCACGCCTGCTGGGCGTTGACCAGCTGGCCCACCTCGGAGACGTACTGCCGTTCCACCCCGACCGAGTTCTCGCCGGCCTTCGGGATCACCATGGGGCGTACCACCCAGGCCGAGGGGGTCGCCTGGTCCGCGAGGTAGTGGGAGAGCGCGCGGCGCACCGGGGACCAGTCCCAGGTGGAGTTGCAGACGAAGTGGTGCAAGCTCTGCTCGGTGGCCGAGCCGCCGAGGAGCGAGGCGAGATTCCGTATCGACCTGCGGCCGTCCGCCCCCAGCAGTCCGCGGAGGTAGTCGGTACCCCTCTTGCGCTGGTCGCTCCTGCGTAACGAGGCGAACATGGTGGCACTCAGCTCTTCGAGCACCCGCTCGTTCCAGCCATGCGGTCCGGTGGGCGGACGGATCCTGCTGATAGGGGTGGTTGGGTCTTCTTCGACGGTACGCACAGCTGTTCCCCGTTCGGTCGGCTTTGAAGTGGTCACCCGCCCCGGGGGCGGGTCGCCGGTTCCGATTCCTACGGTTCCTTCAAGACATCCGTGCGCCAAGGTGGAGGGGCCACCCTCCGATCGGGCGGGCAGGTGGTGAGGGACCGCCTCCATTTCGCTCAGCCGTTCTAGTGACCGGATCGGAGATCGATCGGGGGCCGGCGGGGGGGCGCGGGTGGGGGTGCGACAACACCCGGAATCCCCGGCTCCAGCGGTGACGGCCGATCAGGACGCCGTACGCGGCGCCCTGCCCCTGGTCAGAGGTTGTGCTTCACCGTTCAACGACCTGTCGGCAGGTGGTGGTCGGACCACTGTCCGAACGGGCACGGGCACAGGGCCGGGCGCCGGCTGCCGGGCACCGGTCGCCAGGCAACCGGGCAAACGCGAGGCGCCCGGTCACGCGGGCCTGCTGGCCT
>NZ_JBHUUW010000093.1:0-26947 GCF_042670825.1 Streptomyces sp. NPDC057137
GGCTCATTTGAGCCCGTCCGGCGATTGAGGACGCACCGGCCACCGGACGGACCCGGTGAACCTTTCCGGTCACGCCGCAGCCTGCGGTTCCGCACCGCCTCGGCCGGTGCCCGCGCGCGCCGTGCCCGCCGGCCCCACGTGGGCATAGTCCGGGCCCGCGTCGGGCCGCCCCCGTCCCCCGGGCCGGAGGCCACCTGCACGGTCCGGGACCGCATCGGCCGCCCCCCCCGCCCCCCGGCCGGAGGCCACCCCGCGCAGCTCACCCCCCTCGTGTGCGCTCGTGCGCCGTCGATGGGGCGGGGGGTCGGGCGATACCGTCAGGGTGACGGCGGGGTGCACAGCGTGGTGTGGTCCGTCGGTCCGGATGTCCCCTGCGAAGGTGGAACACGTGAAGGCAATCCGTCGATTCACCGTGCGCCCCGTCCTGCCCGAACCTCTGCGACCACTCAGCGACCTCGCGCGCAATCTGCGCTGGTCCTGGCACCCCGAGACCCGTGAACTCTTCGAGGCCGTCGACCCCGACGGCTGGGCCGCCGCCGGGCGGGATCCGGTGCGGCTGCTCGGAGCCGTATCCGCCACGCGGCTGGCGGAGCTGGCCGGTGACCGGCCGTTCCTCGACCGGCTGGCCGCCGTCGCCGCCGGGCTCGACGAGTATCTGGGCGGCTACCGCTGGTACCAGGAACAGAGCGGCCAGGGCGCCGAGCTGCCCGCCGCCGTCGCGTACTTCTCGCCCGAATTCGGCGTCACCGCCGCCCTGCCCCAGTACTCCGGCGGCCTCGGCATCCTCGCCGGTGACCATCTCAAGGCCGCCAGCGACCTCGGCGTACCGCTCATCGGCGTCGGGCTGCTCTACCGGCACGGCTACTTCCGCCAGTCGCTGTCCCGCGACGGCTGGCAGCAGGAGCACTATCCCGTCCTCGATCCGAACGAGCTGCCGCTCAGCCTCCTCAGGGAGGAGGACGGCACGCCCAGCCGGGTCGCGCTCACGCTGCCCGGCGGCCGGTCGCTGCGCGCGTGCGTCTGGCAGGCGCGTGTCGGCCGGGTGCCGCTCCTGCTGCTCGACTCGGACATAGAGGACAACGGGCCGACCGAGCGCGAGGTGACCGACCGCCTCTACGGCGGCGGCAGCGAGCACCGGCTTCTCCAGGAGATGCTGCTCGGCATCGGCGGCGTCCGCGCCGTCCGTACGTACTGCCGGCTCTCCGGCCACCCCGAGCCCGAGGTCTTCCACACGAACGAGGGCCACGCCGGCTTCCAGGGCCTCGAACGCATCCGTGAACTCAGCGACACCGGGCTCGGGTTCGACACCGCGCTGGAGGCCGTCCGGGGCGGCACCGTGTTCACGACCCACACCCCCGTGCCCGCCGGCATCGACCGGTTCGACCGCGAACTCGTCGCCCGCCACTTCGGCGAGGACGGCGTACTGCCCGGCGTCGCCACCGACCAGGTCCTGCGCCTGGGCCGGGAGACCTTCCCCGGCGGCGAGCCGAATCTCTTCAACATGGCCGCGATGGGCCTGCGCCTCGCCCAGCGCGCCAACGGCGTCTCGACCCTGCACGGCGCCGTCAGCCGGCAGATGTTCGCCGGGCTCTGGCCGGGCTTCGACCCGCAGGACGTACCGATCACCTCGGTGACCAACGGTGTGCACGCACCGACCTGGGTCGCGCCCGAGATCGCGGCGCTGGGCGACGGCGGGGTGAGCGACGTTCCCGACGCCGACCTCTGGGGCGTACGGCACGCCCTGCGCGAGCAGTTGGTGTACGAGGTACGCGACCGGCTGCGCGCCTCCTGGCACCAGCGCGGTGCGGCCGACGCCGAACTGGGCTGGATCGACGGGGTACTCGACCCCGACGTCCTGACCATCGGCTTCGCCCGGCGCGTCCCCTCGTACAAGCGCCTCACGCTGATGCTGCGCGACCGCGAGCGGCTGACGGAGCTGCTGCTCCACCCCGAGCGGCCGATCCAGATCGTCGTCGCGGGCAAGGCGCACCCGGCGGACGACGGCGGCAAGCGGCTCGTGCAGGAGCTGGTGAAGTTCGCCGACGACCCGCGCGTCCGCCACCGCATCGTCTTCCTGCCCGACTACGGGATGGCGATGGCGCAGAAGCTCTATCCGGGCTGCGACGTCTGGCTGAACAATCCGCTGCGCCCGCTGGAGGCGTGCGGCACGAGCGGGATGAAGGCGGCGCTCAACGGGTGTCTCAACCTGTCGGTGCTGGACGGCTGGTGGGACGAGTGGTTCGAGCCGGACTTCGGCTGGGCCATCCCGACGGCCGACGGTTCGGCGGCCGACGAGGACCGGCGCGACACGCTGGAGGCGAACGCCCTCTACGCGCTGATCGAGGACCGGGTCGCGCCCCGCTTCTACGACCGTACGGAGACGGGGGCCGGCGCCGCGTTGCCGGGGCGCTGGATCGAGATGGTCCGGCGCACCATGACCACCCTCGGCCCGAAGGTGCTCGCCGACCGCATGGTCCGCGAGTACGTGGAGCGGCTGTACGCACCCGCCGCCCACGCCCACCGCGCGCTGGACACCGCGACGGCACGGGAGTTGGCCGACTGGAAGAACCAGGTCAGGGCCGCCTGGCCGGAGATCGCCGTCGACCATGTCGAGGCCGTGTCGGCGACCACGGCGGGCGGCAGCGCGGAGCTGGGCTCGACCCTCGCGCTGAAGGTGCGTGTCACCCTCGGCCGGCTCCGCCCCGACGACGTGGAGGTGCAGGCCGTCGCGGGCCGGGTGGGCGCCGACGACACGATCGCCGACGCGCAGATCTTCCCGCTGAAACCGGCGGGCGGGCCTGATCAGGCGGGCCGTTGGGTGTACGAGGGACCGCTGGCCCTGGACCGTACGGGGCCGTTCGGCTACACCGTCCGGGTCCTGCCCACGCATCCGATGCTCGCCACGGCCGATCTCGGTCTGGTCGCGCTGCCGACCGAGGCGACGGGGGAGGGCGCGGGCGTACTGATGCGCTGAGGACGACCGGTCATGCTCCTGGGGCCCGGCGGACACTGTCCGCCGGGCCCTTCGAGGTCTCCGCGAAGTCCATTGGTACATACCTTGACGTGTCCATGAGATGGCCCTAAATTCCTCACTCAGCCAGCGTTCACAACTCCGCTCATTGTTCATGTGAGTGAACAGGGAGTTGAGGAACACCCCCCAACCGGAAGGCACTTCCATGCGCCCCGGAGTCATCCCCAAATTCCTCGGCCTGTCCGCCGCGCTCGCCGGTCTGATCGGCGCGGCCTTCATGGCCCCCGCGTCGGCCGGCGACCGGGCGGCGGATCCACCGGCCGCCACCTCCAAGATCCTCTCGGCCGAGGCGGTCGCCGCCCCCGCGACCTTCACCCACCCCGGTGTCGGCGTCAGCCGTCCGCAACTCGACTTCGTGCGCAGCCAGGTACAGGCCAACGCCGCGCCGCAGAAGGCCGCCTACGACCAGATGATGGGGAGCAAGTACGCCTCCCTGTCACGCGTGCCCAAGCCCCGCGCCGTCGTGGAGTGCGGCTCGTACTCCAACCCCAACAACGGCTGTACGGACGAGCGTGAGGACGCGATAGCCGCGTACACCACCGCGCTGGCCTGGTACATCACCCGCGACGACCGCTACGCGAAGAAGTCCATCGAGCTGATGGACGCGTGGTCCAACACGATCCGCGACCACACCAACAGCAACGCGCCGCTCCAGACCGCGTGGGCCGGATCGTCGTGGCCCAAGGCCGCCGAGATCATCAAGTACACCTACACCAGCTGGCCCAACTCCGGCCGCTTCTCCACGATGCTGCGCAACGTGTACCTGCCGGAGATCATCAACGGCTCCAACTCCAACGGCAACTGGGAGTTGAGCATGAACGAGGCCGCGATCGGCATCGCGGTCCACCTGGAGGACAAGGCCGCCTACGACAAGACGGTGGGCCGCTTCCGCAACCGCGTCCCCGCGTTCATCTACCTGCCCTCCGACGGCGCGCTGCCCAAGACGGTGCCCGGCAGCGGTCTCGACACGCGTGACGAGATCATCGGCTACTGGCAGGGCCAGTCCACCTTCATGCAGGGACTCGCGCAGGAGACCTGCCGCGACCTGACCCACACCGGCTACGGCCTCTCCGCCATCTCGCACGTCGCGGAGACCAGCCGCATCCAGGGCCAGGACCTCTATCCGGAGGTGGGCGACCGGCTGCGGCACGCGATGGGGTTCCACACCAAGTACCAGAACGGCGATCCGGTCCCCGGCAACCTGTGCGGCGGCAGCCTGAAGGACAACCTCGGACCGATCACCGAGGTCGCCTTCAACGCGTTGGGCAACCGGCTGGGCAACGCCATGGCGAACACCCAGGCGTACACCGAGCGGATGCGCCCCCAGGGCACGAACAACCTGTTCGTCGCCTGGGAGACGCTGACGCACGGGAACAACCCCGCGTGAACTCGTAACGCCCGACGGGACCCTGACGGATCGTCACCGTCAGGGTCCCATCCATTTCCCGGACTCGTAGTTGTACCCGTGCACCGCGCCGGCCGCCGCGCTCGTACGGAAGGGCCGGCCGCCGTCGTCGATGCGCGTGACGCCCGTACGGTTCCCGGCCGACCAGCGCACCTCCAGATACCAGTCGCAGTCGCAGCCGTTGGTGCTCGCCTCGACCTTCACGACGAGCGGTTCGCCCGACGTCACCTGATAGGGAAGCTTGGGCGCGGGCAGCGGGCCCTCCTCGCTCGCACCGTCGACCGGGCGCACGATCGGGCGCGAAGCGTCCAGGTCGACGGCGAACACGGCGGGGGTGATCGCGCCGCCGCAGCCGTTGCTCATCTCGTACGCGTTCCAGCCGAGCGGCGCCCGCCGCCCCACCACCCGGGCGAACAACTCCTGGACGACGACGGGCCCCGCGCCCGCCGCCGCGCGCATCGTGGCCTGCGTGAGCGACGAGTCGCCGTGCACCGCGCCGAGAGCCGTCGCCCACTGCCGCGCGTCCTGGGAGTTCGGCGGCGGCGGTACGGCGGCGGGGGCGCGGTTGATCAGATACGTATGGTCGCAGGCCGACTGCCACTTGTGGCTGTCCGCGCTCCACTCCAGCGGCTTCGCGCTGCCCGTCCCGGCTTCGGGCTCGCCGCCCCCGCCGGCCCGGCCGCTCTCGCCACCGCTGCCGCCGCCTCCCGCGGTGCCGGAGCCGTCGGCGCCCGTGGAACCGGACGGTGAAGTCTTCGGGCCACCGCCGGACTTCGAAGGGCTCGCCTTCGCGGACGGGGCGCTCGACCGGGCGGACGGTGCCAGTGGATCCGCCGGTCCGTCGGGGCGGGGGTCGGAGGGGCGGGGACCACTGTTGTCGGTCCGCGAGTCGGGCTTCCCGAGGTCGGCCGCGACGACGACGGTGCCGCCGAGCACCGTGACGACGGCGAGCGCGGCGCCGACGACCTGCCGGCGGCGCAGCCGTGTCGCGCGGGGGCGCGACATGGGCGGGGCCGTGGCGGCGGCGGGCGGCGGATCGTCAGGGTCGTCGTCGGGTCTGTCGTCGGGCCGCGCGTCCTCCTGTTCCGGCTCCGCGTCACGTACGGGCTCCGGTTCGGTGACGGCGACCACGACGGCGGCCGTGGCCGTGTCCCCGGCTTCGACTCCGGCTTCGGCTCTGGCTCCGTCAGCCTCCTCGCCGTCCTCCGTACGCGCCGAGTGCGCCCGCAGCCACAGCCGGTGCAGCTCCACCCGCTCGGCCGCCGTCGCGCCGACCACCCGGGCCAGCCGCTCCACGGGCGCGTACTCGACGGGCAGCGCGTGCCCGTGGCAGTAGCGGTGCAAGGTCGAGGCACCGAGGTGGAGTTGGGTGGCGAGCGATCCGTAACTGCGGTCGGTTCTCTCCTTCAGCGCGCGCAGACGCCTCGCGAACTCCGCAGTCTCCGCCGGGATCTTCTCCGACCGGCCCATTCCTCGTCCCCCTACCGCCCGCCACGCTGTTCCGCGGTCATTCCAGGCGCTTGTCGTTTCCCCAGGCCAGCGTACGCGTACGCGTTCCAGGCGTTCCGCGATTCCGGTGGGTTGTTGCCGTCGGATCGAGTGACCGCCCAATCTGGGATCACCGGCCGATCAAGCCGGTGCGAACAGCACCACCAGGGGGGATCCACCTAATGACCACGGGTAGGAACATGAGAACCAGCACGACGCGGCGAGCACTCGGCGCCGTGGCGACCGCCGCACTCGCCGGCGCTCTCGCACTCACGGTGTCCGGCAGCGTCCAGGCCGCGCCGAAGGCGACCACACCCGGCTTCCTCGTAGCGAAGGACATGCCGCAGGCCGCGGGCAATTTCTGGACCGCGGGCAGCGTGACCGCCGGCGCTCCGGAGTCCGACCCGTTCTGCCTGGAGAAGGTGCTGCCCGCCAAGGGCACCACCTGGCACCGCCAGTTCGGCACCGACCTCGACACGAGCGGCGTGCAGGTGAGCGTCCAGGCGGCGAGCGACGCCGACGCCAAGAAGCTGGCCGCGTCCGCCGAGGCGTCCGTGGCGGCCTGCGCCGCGGACTGGCTGCGCGCCACTCCCGGCGGCACGGCCTCGTGGGACGACTACGGCAGGATCGCCGTCGAGGAGGGCGCCCGTGTCATCGGCGTCGCCACCTCGATCCCGGACTCCGGTCCCGGCGTGCATCTGCTGGGCATCGGCCGGGACGGCAACACCGTCACGATCGTCACGTGGGGCCAGTTGGGGAATCTGAGCCACGCGCCGGTCGCGGCGTTCAAGAAGACCACCACCACGGCCGTGAACAAGCTCCGATAGGAGTTCACGCCGTTCGGTGGATGGCGCGGGCGACGGGGGAGCGGCGCTCGGGTCGGGGAGTTGGTGGCAGTGAAGGAGCGGGGGAGCCGTCGCGGCGTGGTCGGCGACGGTCGGTCTCCTCACTGTCCACAGTGACCATGATTCCCCGGTCCGTGAGCCGGTCGTCCGCGGCGCACAGTCGGTGGACGGACAGAGTGGCGTACTTCTTGACCGGGAGTACGCGCGGGGGAGTCCCTGCCGACAGAGCCGCCCGGGTCCTCAGGACCCGGGCGGCTCGTGTCAGTTCTACGCGTCGGTCGACGCGTCAGTTCAACGCGTCAGTTCAACGCGTCAGCGCTGCGCGGTGAGGCTCAAGGGAACGTGAGCTTCACGCTGTTGATGCGTCCGGTGTCCTGCGCCGCGACGTCCTGCACCCGGACCTTCCAGGCGCCGTTGGCCACCTCGGACGAGGCGTTCACGTTGTACGTCTCCGTGATGTTGTCCGCCGAGTCGCCGCTGCTCGCACTCTTCAGCGGGTAGACCGTCCCGTCCGGGGCGATCAGGTCGACGACCAGGTCACCGCGCCAGGTGTGCGTGATGTCCACGCCGACCGGGAGGGCGGCGGGCGCGTTGCCCGTACGGCCGGTGACGGTGATGGTCGAGGTGACCGCCGCGCCGTTGTCCGGGATGGCGACGGCTCCGGTGTTCTCGAAGACCGTGCCGCCGCTGCCGCCGGGGCGGGTGCCGACGGCGATGCCGGCCCACGCGTCGGCGACCGACTTGTACTCGGCGCTCGTCGTGCCGTACAGCTCACCGGCGACCGCGAGCGTGCCGGTACGGGCCGCCGCGTAGTTGGTCGTGGAGGTGAACTTCGTGGCGAGGGCCTTGAACCAGATCTGCTCGGCCTTGGCCCGGCCGATGCCGGTCACCGGCAGTCCGTCGGATGTCGCCGAGTCGTAGCTGACACCGTTGATGGTCTTGGTGCCGCTGCCCTCGGAGAGCAGGTAGAAGAAGTGGTTCGCCGGGCCCGAGGAGTAGTGGACGTCGACGCTGCCGATGCCCGAGTACCAGTAGTCCTTGGACGCGCCGTCCTTGCTCGGCTTGTCCATGTACCGCAGCGGGGTGCCGTTGCCGTTGATGTCGATCTTCTCGCCGACCATGTAGTCGCCCACGTCCTGGGCGTTGGCGGCGTTGAACTCGACGGCCGCGGCGAAGATGTCGGAGGTCGCCTCGTTGAGGCCACCGGACTCACCGCTGTAGACGAGACCCGCGGTGTTCGCGGTGACGCCGTGCGACATCTCGTGCGCGGCCACGTCGATGGAGGTCAGCGGCTTGGCGTTGCCCGAGCCGTCGCCGTACGTCATGCAGAAGCAGCTGTCCTGCCAGAAGGCGTTGACGTAGTTGTTGCCGTAGTGCACGCGTGAGTACGCGCCGACGCCGTCGCCCTTGATGCCGGTGCGGCCGTGCACGTTCTTGAAGTAGTCCCAGGTGACGGCGGCACCGTAGTGCGCGTCGGCGCCGGCGGTCTCCGCGTTGGACGCGGCGCCGTTGCCCCAGATGTCGTCCGGGCCCGAGAAGAGGGTGCCGGTGCCCGAGGAACCGCGGTTCAGGTTGTACGTCTTGTGGTTGCCCCGCGTGGTGTCGGTCAGCGTGAACGACGGGGCGGTGCCCAGGGTGACCTGGCCGCTGTACTGCGTGTTGCCCGTGCCCTCGTGAACGGCCTGCCACTCGTAGAGCTTCTCGCCGGTGGCGGCGTCGGTGACGACGTGCAGCTCGTTCGGGGTGCCGCCCTTCTGGAAGCCGCCGACGACCGTCTCGTACGCGAGGGTCGGCTTGTCGTTCGCCAGCCAGACGACCTTGCGCGGCGCGCGCTCGGTGGCGGCCTTCGTCGAACCCTCGGCCTTCGCCGCGGTCAGCGCCTGCTTCGTGGCGGCGGAGGCCGGCACGTCGGCGTTGGTCTCGACGGACTTGAGGGCCGCCTTGGAGGCCTTGCTGACCCCTTCGGTGGCGCCCGCCTTCGTGGTGGCGACGACGAGGTCACCGCCGAGGACGGGGAGGCCGGCGTAGGTGCGCTCGTAGCGGGTGTGCGTGGTGCCGTCCCGGTCCTGGACGACGTCGCGTACGACGAGCTTCTCCTCGGCGCCGAGGCCGAGTTCGTCGGCCGTCGCCGCCTTGGTGGCGTTGGCCTCGGCTATCAGCTCGGCGCGCTGGGCGGGCGAGAGGGCCTTGGGGAGCGCGCCGGGGTCGGCCTTGCCGGCGACCGGTGCCGCGGGTGCCGAGTCGGGGGCGGCGGCGGCGCTGCCGGCCTGGACTCCGACGGCGAGAAGGGCAGTGACAGCGATCAGAGCGCCGGTCGCGGTGATGCGGCGGCTGGGCGTGGGTCTCACGCGAACTCCTTCTGCGAGGGGGGTACCGGACCGCGCTCGGGTGGGCGGCCCGGACAGTGCAGGTGCGACTGCAGGAGCAAGGTGGAGCACGAGATGCGGAGCTGCGGTGCACGAGATGAGGAGCGGTGGTGCTCAGAACGGAGGAAGAGTCCCAGGAATCCGGCTTGTCTGTCAGGAGCGCGTCAACAAGTTGGCCGGAAATCGTCCGCTGCGCGAAGTGCCGTGTTCGTTAAGCGAAATCTGCGCCGCTGTTGCGGTGGTGTTACGCGGGCGTACGCCGGGCGACCGTAATGATCTCCGGACTCGCGTCGGTCAGCCGCCCGCGGTCCCAGTCGCCGTACCGCTCCTCGACGACCAGCCCCGCTTCGGCGAGGAACGCGTCGAGCCGGTCCGTGCCGAGGAACCGCAGGGTGCTGTCGCTGTGCCGTGGGGCACGCTCTCCGGGGAGGGTGAGACTGGTCCTGAAGGAGACGATCTCCCCATCCACAGAACGGACTTGACGAGTCATCCGCATCGTGGCGACGTCGCCGGCCGCGACGTCGGAGCCCGGAGCCACCACGTCGACGGGCGTGTCCGTCGTCCACGACTCCCACGCACGCGCGAGCGGATTGCGCGTCTCGAAGCCGAACCGGCCACCGTCGCTCAGAGCCACGCGCACGGCGGCGAGCGCGGCGCGCAACTCGTCGTCTCCGAGGAGGACCTGGAACGCGTGTCCGGTCATCACCACGAAGTCGAACTCACGCTCCCAGGACGTGGATTCGAGGTCACCGAGAATCCACTCGATGTCCAATTCCGGTCGCCGACGCGCCTGTTCCAGCATCCCGACGCCGGGGTCGAGCCCACAGAGCCGGCCCTGATGCCCGGCCCGGCGCGCGAGACGCAGCAGACTCCCCGTACCGCAGCCGACGTCGAGCACGGACCGCGCGGACCCGATGCGGGGCATATAGAAGCCGAAGTCGCCCCGCTCGTCGGTGGGGCAGAGCGCGTCGTACCAGGAGGCGAGCGCCGGATCGGCGAAGAGTCGGTCGACCATCGGCCGACTGTAGGACGGCCGCTCGCGCGGACGCATCCCGATATCCGGGGCCCGCGCCCGGCAGCGCGAATGTTCCCACAAGGGGTGTTGGCGGGACGTCGCGTTGGCGTCCGGCCGCCGCGCCCGCTCCCGTAGAGTCCTTGGCGCCACTGTTCCGTCAGGTCCGTCAGGCCGAGCACAGCGGTTGACCAGGAGAGGAACCATGGAGACCGAAGCCACTCCCACTCCCGACCCCCTCGCGCCCGTACCCGGCACCGGACGGCCCGTCCCCGAAGCCGGGCCCGACATCGTGCGGCGGTGGCAGGCGGAGGGCGGTGAGCTGGTCGAGCTGCTGTCCCAGGTGCGCGAGCGGTTCGGCGGTGTCGCCGCGTTCCGTCTCGGGTCGGCCCCCACCGTTCTCGTCACCGACCCGGGCGCCGTCCAGCAGGTACTCGCCCGGCACCCGGACCGGTACGTCAAGCGCTCCCACCGGGCCCGGCTGCTGATCGGCGACGGCGTACTCTCCGCCACCGGTGCGGCGTGGAAGTCCCAACGCCGCCTGCTGCAGTCCCAGTTCACCGGTACCGGCATGCGCCGCTACGAACAGCGGATCACCGAGGCGGCCAGGACCACCGCCGGGCGCTGGGACGAGTACGCCCGTACCGGGCAGAGCTTCGACGTCGGGCGGGAGATGCGGCGCTTCGCCCTGGACGCCATCTGGCGCGCCCTCACCGGATATCCCCTAGACGACGGGACCGAGCGCGAACTGGACGCCGTGGCCGCCGTGGCGACCGCCCTCCCCACGCTGCCCGCCGATGTCACCGACGCCCACGACGCCGTCGCCGCCGATCTCGCCCGGATCGACGCTGTCGCCCGGCACGCCGTCGAGGCCGCACGCGACGGGGCGCCCGGCCCCGACGGCCCCGGCCTGCTGCACGTACTGATCGACGCCGCCGCCGAGCGCCCCGAGTACACCGACCGGCTGATCCGCGACGAGATGGTCACGCTGATGGTGGCCGGGCACGAGACCACCGCCACCACCCTGACCTGGCTCTATCTGCTCCTCGACCAGCACCCCGCCGCCCGCGAACAGGCCCTCGCCGCCGGCGGCGACGGCTCGGAGCAGCGCCGCCAGGCCGTCCAGGCGCTGGTCCACGAGGCACTCCGGCTCTACCCGTCCGCGTGGATCCTGCCCCGTCACGCCACCGAGGACGGCACCCTCGCCGGCTACACCGTCGAGGCGGGCAGCGACATCCTGGTCTGCCCGTACCTCACGCACCGCGACCCCGAACTCTGGCCGGACCCGGAGCACTTCGACCCCCGGCGCTTCACCGCCCCGGACGGCCGGCCCGCCCACCCGGGCGCCTACTTCCCCTTCGGCATGGGTCCCCGCGCCTGTCTCGGTCTGCAATTCGCGCTCCGCGAATCGACCGTCCTCCTCGAACACCTGCTGCCGGCCCACACCGTGAACTTCTCCGCCACCCCGACGAAGGCGGTGTACGGCATCACGGTCCGCCCCGACGGCCCCACACCGGCGACGTTGGTACGTCCCCGTACCTGAAGCGGGCGGCAGGGCCTCCCCGTGGCGTCAGGCCAGGCTGTCGCGCCACGCGCGGTGCAGGCCCGCGAACCGGCCCACGCCGCCGATCAGTTCGGCCGGGGAGCCGTCCTCCACGACGCGGCCGTGCTCCATCACCAGCACCCTGTCCGCGATCTCGACGGTCGACAGACGGTGCGCGATCACCACCGCCGTACGGCCGTTGAGCACCGTGTCCATCGCCCGCTGCACCGCACGCTCGCCGGGGATGTCGAGGGAACTGGTCGCCTCGTCCAGGATCAGTACGGACGGGTCGGCGAGCAGCGCGCGGGCGAAGGCCACCAACTGGCGCTGACCCGCCGAGATCCGGCCACCCCGCTTCCGTACGTCCGTGTCGTACCCCTCGGGCAGCCGGCTGATGAAGTCGTGCGCGCCGATCGCCTTCGCCGCGCGCTCGATGTCGTCGCGCGACGCGTCGGGACGGCCGATCGCGATGTTCTCGGCGACCGTGCCGGAGAAGAGGAACGCCTCCTGGGTCACCATCACGACGCCGCGTCGCAGTTCGGGGGTGTCCAGATCCCGCAGGTCGGTGTCGTCGAGCAGGACGCGGCCCTCGGTGGGGTCGTAGAACCGGGCCAGCAGTTTGGCCAGCGTCGACTTGCCCGCGCCGGTCGATCCGACGACGGCGACCGTCTGGCCGGCCGGGATCGTCAGGTCGAAGCGGGGCAGGACCTCCCCGCCCGTACGGTACGAGAAGCTCACCGACTCGAAGACGACCTCCCGGCCCGGCTGCCCGCCCGTCAGCTCCGGCAGCGGGCGGGGGGCCGCCGCCTCCGGTACGGACGGGGTCTGGGCCAGCAGGCCCGCGATCTTCTCCAGCGAAGCGGCCGCCGACTGGTACGAGTTGAGGAACATCCCGAGCCGGTCGATCGGGTCGTACAGCCTCCGCAGGAACAGCACCGACGCGGCGAGCACCCCGAGAGCGAGCGTGCCGTCGGCCACCCGGTAGGCGCCCCACAGCACGATCCCGGCGACGGCGATGTTCGCGACGCCCCGTGAACCGACCACGTAGCGCGCCATTTCGAGGATCGCGTCGCCGTTGGTGCGCTCGTGGTGGTGGTTGAGCGCGTGGAAGTCGGCGTCGTTGGCGCCCTCGCGGCGGAACGCCTGCACGGGCCTGATGCCGTTCATCGTCTCCGCGAACTTCACGATCACCGCGGCGATGGCGGTGGAGCGCTTGCCGAATATGGCGCCGGCCCGGTGCTGGTACAGCCGCACCAGCGCGTACAGCGGTACGAAGGAGGCGACCGCGAGTCCGCCGATGCCGAGGTCCAGATAGAGCAGCATCGCCGAGATGTAGACGAAGGCGAGCACGACCGCGATGAGTTCCTGGAGCCCTTCGGCGAGCAGTTCGCGCAGCGACTCGACGTCCGTGGTGGAGCGGGAGATCAGCCGGCCCGAGGTGTAGCGCTCGTGGAAGTCCACACTCAGCGCCTGGGCATGGCGGAAGATCCGGCCGCGCAGATCGAGGAGCACGTCCTGGTTGACGCGGGCCGACGCGCGGATGAAGGCGTACTGGAAGATCCCGGCTCCGGCGGCGCAGAGCAGATAGCCGACGCCGACCGCGATCAGCGGGCCGTTGTCGTCGGCACGGAACGCGGGCACGCCGCGGTCGATGGCGTACGCGACGAGCAACGGCCCCGCCTGCACGGCGGCCTGCTGGAACAGCAGGAACAGCGCGGCGACGACAACGCGGCCGCGCCGGGCGCTCAGCAGCGACCGAAGCAGCGCCCCGGTGGCACCTGGCGGCGCGGGCAGCGCGTCCTGGGCGAAGGGGTCGCCGTCCAAGGAGGCGGGTCGGTGCTTGACGGGGGAGCCGGGGGCGGGGCCGCTCACGGTGCCGGCGTGCGGGCCCTGTTCGGCGCCGGTGGCCGTGAGCACGGCGACGCCGGTGCTGCTGTCCGCCCGGCCGTCGCTGACGCCCTTCCCGGTGCCGGCGCCCGACGGCTTCGTATCGGCGGCGTTATCCGCGCCGTAGGCGCCCGAATCGGCCCGCGGGCCGTCGCTCGGTCTCGACCCGGTCGGGCCGACGCCCGTGAGCGTGTCCGCCCCGGTGCCCGCCCCCTCGGCCCTGTCGTCGTCCGGTCCCGGCGGGCCGTCGGTCGTGGTCGTCGGCGACGACGTCATCGCATGCTCCCCTCGACGGCTTCCGCCCCCATGTCGCTTCGGGCTTCCGGCGCGGCTTCCCCGGCCGCGTCCGGCTCCGCGTCCGCCCCCGACATCAGCCACGCGTACTCCGCGTTGCTCCGCAGCAGTTCGTGGTGCGTCCCCACCGCCGTGATCCGGCCGTCCGAGATCAGCGCCACCCGGTCCGCCAGCATCACCGTCGACGGCCGGTGCGCCACCACCAGTGCCGTCGTCTCCTCCAGCACCCGGCGCAGGGCCGCCTCCACCAGCGCCTCCGTATGGACGTCGAGCGCGGACAGCGGATCGTCGAGCACCAGGAAGCGCGGTCTGCCGACCACCGCCCGCGCCAGCGCGAGCCGTTGCCGCTGGCCGCCGGAGAGGCTGAGCCCCTGCTCGCCGACCTCCGTGTGCACTCCCTGCGGCAGCTCCTGGACGAAGTCGGCCTGTGCCACGTCCAGCGCCCGCAGCAACGCCGCGTCGTCGGCGCTCTCGGCGCCCATCCGGACGTTCTCCCCGACGGTCGCCGAGAAGAGGGTCGGTTCCTCGAAGGCCACCGAGACCAGTTCACGGAGCCGCTGCCGGGGCATCAGCGTGATGTCCTCGCCGTCGAGCGTGATCCGCCCGCCCGTCGCCTCGTGCAGCCGGGGCACCAGCGCGGTCAGTGTCGTCTTGCCGGAGCCCGTCGCGCCCACGAGAGCCATGGTCTCGCCGGACCTGATGTGCAGGTCCACCTCGGCCAGTACGGGCACGGACCCGGCCTCCGCGTCGGGATACCGGAACGACACGCCCTCGAACCGCAGCCCGTCCGACCCACCGCCCTCGACCGCCGCCGGCCCGGCCGTGTCCGCCGTCTCCTCCTTGGCGTCCATCACCTCGAAGTACCGCTCCGTCGCGGTCGCGGACTCCTGGCTCATCGCCAGCAGGAAGCCGATCGACTCCACCGGCCAGCGCAGCGCCAGCGCCGTCGACAGGAAGGCGACCAGCGTGCCCGTCGAGAGATGCCCGTCGGCGACCTGGATCGTGCCCAGCACCAGCGCCGCGCCGATCGCCACCTCAGGGATGACCATGATCAGCGCCCAGATGCCCGCCAGCAGCCGGGCCTTGCCCAGCTCCGTACCGCGCAGCCGCTCCGCGAGCGCCCGGAACGCGACGGCCTGGCTTCGGTGCCTGCCGAAGCCCTTCACGATCCGTACGCCGAGAACGCTCTCCTCGACCACCGTCGTCAGATCGCCCACCTGGTCCTGCGCCTTGCGCGCCACCAGTGAGTACTTCGCCTCGAAGACCGAACAGAGAATGACCAGCGGCACCACGGGCGCCAGCAGGACCAGCCCCAGCGTCCACTCCTGCATCAGCAGAATCAGGAATCCGACCAGGATCGTCGTCCCGTTCACCAGCAGGAAGGTCAGCGGAAAGGCCAGAAACATCCGCAGCAGCATCAGGTCCGTCGTACCGCGCGACAGCAACTGGCCCGAGGGCCACCGGTCGTGGAAGGCGATCGGCAACCGCTGGAGATGCCGGTAGAGATCGGCCCGCATCGCCGCCTCGACCCCCGCCAGCGGCCTCGCCACCAGCCACCGCCGGAATCCGAACAGCAGCGCCTCCAGGATCCCGAGCAGCAGCAGGAACAGCGCGCCGAGCCAGATGCCGCCCTTGTCACCGTCCGCGATCGGGCCGTCGACCATCCACTTCAGGATGAGGGGGATGACCAGGCCCAGGCACGAGGCCAGCACCGCGACGAACGCCGCGCTGAACAGCCGCACACGCACCGGCCGTACGTACGGCCAGAGCCTGAGCAGCGAACGCACGGCGGAGCGTTTCCGGACGGCGGAGCTGTCCTTGGCGGATACATCTTCGGAGGTGGGCATCAGGGGCGAGCCTACGTATCACCACTGACACTGCCCACCGATTTCCGGCTGACCTGGGCATCAACCGATCGGTTGATATCAGGTCGAGCGCGATGGCCGATGCCGCTCCCGGCCGTTCGAGGAGATGCTTGCTGCCATGGCGATTATCGAAGTCAGCGGCCTGCGCAAGGCCTACGGGGGAAAGCCCGCCGTCGACGGTGTCGGTTTCACCGTCGAGGAAGGCGAGATCTTCGGGATCCTCGGTCCCAACGGTGCGGGCAAGACGACGACCGTCGAATGCGTCGAGGGGCTCAGGGTTCCCGACGCCGGCACGGTCCGGGTGGCGGGACTCGATCCTGTCCGTGACCACCGACAAGTCACCCAGCTCCTAGGCGCCCAGCTCCAGGAGAGCGAACTCCAGGCGAAACTCACGGTGCGCGAGGCGCTGGAGCTGTACTCCGCGTTCTACCCCAAGCCCGTCGACTGGCGTCCGCTCGCCGCCCGCCTCGGACTTGAGGCCAAGCTGACGACGCGCTTCGCCAAGCTCTCCGGCGGCCAGAAGCAGCGGCTGTTCATCGCGCTGGCCCTGATCGGCGGCCCACGCGTGGTCGTGCTCGACGAGCTGACCACCGGCCTCGACCCGCGCGCCCGCCGCGACACCTGGAGTCTGATCGAGGAGATCCGGGACTCCGGGGTGACGGTGCTGCTGGTCACCCACTTCATGGAGGAGGCGCAGCGGCTCTGCGACCGGATCGCCGTGATCGACCGGGGGAAGGTCGCCGCGCTCGACACCCCGTCCGGGCTGATCGCGCGCTCGACCGCGTCCACCGTTATCTCCTTCACACCGTCGGAGCCGCTGCGCGACGAGGACCTGGCCGCGCTGCCGAAGGCGGCGTCCGTGGAGACGCAGGGCGACCGGATCGTCATCAACGGCACCGACGACACCGTCAACGCGGTCATCACCCTGCTCGCCCGGCACCGCATCACGGCGCACCAGCTCCGGGTCACCGAGGCGACGCTGGACGACGCGTTCCTCGACCTGACCGAGAACGACATCGGGACCGGTACCGGCACCGCGACCGACACAGGTACCGACGCCGGAACGACCACACCCGTCATCGCCCCCTCCGCACCGCAGCCCGAAGAGAGGGTCTGACATGGCCTCCGCCTCCACCGCCGTCCTCAAGACCGAGGCGCGCCTGCTGACCCGTGAGCCCGGCGTGCTGTTCTGGCTCGTCGCCTTCCCGACCCTCCTGATGGTGATCCTCGGGCTGATCCCGGGCTTCGACGACGTCGACCCCGCCCTGGGCGGCCGGCGGGTCATCGACCTGTACGTCCCCGTCGCCGCCCTGCTCGCCCTGATCATGGCCGGACTCCAGGCCATGCCGCCGATCCTGATCGGCTATCGGGAGCGCGGCATCCTGCGCCGTATGTCCACGACGCCCGTGCGGCCCAGCACGCTGCTCACCTCGCAGATCGTCCTGCTGGGCGGCGGTGCGCTCGCCTCCGCCGCGCTGGTGATCGCCGTCGGCAGGATCGCCTTCGGGGTGGCGCTGCCGGGGCAACTCGTCGGCTATCTGCTGGCGCTGGTCCTCGCGACGGCCGGCGCCCTGGCGATGGGCGGCCTGGTCTGCGCGATCGCCCCCACGCAGCGGGCGGGCCAGGCCATCGGCTCCGCCCTGTTCTTCCCCTCGATGTTCACGGCGGGTGTGTGGCTGCCGGTCCAGACGATGCCCGACCTGCTGCGGGACATCGTCGGCTACTCACCCATGGGCGCCGCGTCCGAGGCCCTCGACGCCGCGATGCGCGGCGGCTGGCCGCACTGGGTGGACCTGGGCGTGCTGGCCCTGTGGGTGGTCGTGCTGACCGCGGGCGCCGCCCGCTGGTTCCGCTGGGAATGACCGTCGTCGGCCGCCACCGGGAGCGGGGGACACTGTGGGGATGACGACAGCCAGGGCGGGGCGCCCGCAGGTCTCCGTGGAAGAGCGGTGGGAGCAGTTCTACCGGTGGGGTCCGTACGCCCTGCTGGCGCTCTCCACCGTGATCTCGGCCTTCGGCGCGAACACCGTCGGAATGACCCGCACCCAGCGGTACACGGCCGCGGCGCTGGTCGTCCTCGCCGTCGCCCTGCAACTGTGGTGGGGCCGGATCGGGCACGATCAGCCGATGCGCGGGCGCGAGCCGACGGCCGCGGGCCGGCTCTACTACGCGGTACGGACCGTGGTCGCCTTCGTCCTCACCTGGCTCAACCCGTTCTTCGCGGTCTACGCCGTCCTCGGCTACTTCGACAGCGGCCACCTCCTGCCGAAACGCGCCGTCCGGGCCGGACTCCTCGTCTACGCCGCCATCATGTCGGGCTCGCAGTCCGGCGGCCTGCCGCCCGCCAACACTCTCCAGTGGGTCCTCTTCGGCGGGCTGCTCCTCCTCAACGGCTCCCTGACCTCCGTGTTCGCCCATCTCGCCCGCAGAGAGGCCGAGATCGCCGCCGAGCGGGCCACGACCATCACCGAGCTGGAACAGGCCAACGCCCGCCTGGAACAGGCCCTGGGAGAGAACGCCGGTCTGCACGCCCAGCTCCTCGTCCAGGCCCGGGAGGCGGGCGTCGCCGACGAGCGCCGCAGGCTCGCCGCCGAGATCCACGACACCATCGCCCAGGGTCTGACCGGCATCATCGCCCAGCTCCAGGTGGTGACCGCCACCGCCGACCCCGAGCTGGCCCGCGAGCATCTGACGCGCGCCGCCGCCCTCGCCCGCCACAGCCTCGGCGAGGCGCGCCGCTCGGTACGGAACCTCGGCCCGGCCGCCCTGGACCACGACACTCTCGCCGAGGCCCTCAGGAAGGCCGTCGCCGACTGGGGCGAGCGGACCGGGGTGGACGCCCGGTTCACCGTCACCGGCACCGAGGAACCCCTCCACGACGAGGTCGCCGCCACCCTGCTGCGCATCGCCCAGGAAGCCCTCGCCAACACCGCCAAGCACGCCGCGGCCCGCCGGGCCGGCGTCACCCTCTCGTACATGGGCGACGAGATCACCCTCGACGTACGGGACGACGGCCGCGGTTTCGACCCGCTGGTGCTGCGCCCGCGCTCCGGCTCGAACGGGTTCGGGCTCGACGGCATGCGGGCCCGCGCGGAGCGCATCGCGGGCACCGTCACCGTCGAGTCGGAGAAGGGCGGCGGCGGTACGGCGGTCTCGGCCCGCGTACCTTTGGTACGCCATGGCTGAGCGGACCATCACCCTGATCGTCGTCGACGACCATCCCGTCGTACGGGACGGTCTGCGCGGCATGTTCGAATCGGCCGCCGGCTTCGAGGTGCTGGGCGAGGCGTCCGGCGGTGTCGAGGGCGTCGAGCTGGCCCTCCGCCTGGACCCGGACGTCGTCCTGATGGACCTGCGGATGCCGCAGGGCGGCGGCGTCGCCGCCATCGCGGCGCTGACCAGGCACCGGGCCCGCTCCAAGGTCCTCGTCCTCACCACGTACGACACGGACTCCGACACCATCCCCGCGATCGAGGCGGGCGCCACCGGCTATCTCCTGAAAGACGCGCCGCGCGAGGAGCTGTTCACGGCGGTGCGGGCGGCGGCCGAGGGACGTACGGTCCTCTCGCCCGCCGTCGCGTCCCGGCTCGTCTCCCGCGTCCGTACGCCCGTCGCCGGCAACGAAGCCCTCTCGGCGCGCGAGCGCGAGGTCCTCGAACTCGTCGCGCGGGGCACGTCGAACCGGGAGATCGCCGCCGGGCTGTTCATCAGTGAGGCGACGGTGAAGACCCATCTCACCCACATCTACGGCAAGTTGGGCGTCAAGGACCGGGCGGCGGCGGTCGCCGTCGGATACGACCGCAAGATCCTCGGCTGAGCCGCCTTCTTGAAGAAGGCGGCCTCACCCCCGTACCCGCAGCAGCAGCACCGCCCGCGCGGGCACCGTCGTGACCGTTCCCCCTTCCAGCACCGTCCCCGGCTCCGCCTCCTGGTCCTCCGACGAGGTGTCGACCACCAGCTCGTACGACTGCGCCCACGGCGGCCCCGGCAGCGCGAAGTCCACCGGCTCCGCGCCCGAGTGCAGCACCGCCAGGAAGCTGTCGTCGGTGATCTTCCGGCCGCGCGCGTCGCGTCCCGGGATGTCCCGCCCCGACAGGAACAGCCCGAGCGTCGAGGCGGGCGCGTACCAGTCCTGCTCCGTCATCTCCTTGCCGTCCGGACGGAACCACGCCAGGTCGCGCAGCCCGTCGGGCGCCTGCGCGCGGCCGGAGAAGAACGCGCGGCGGCGCAGCACCGGATGGGCCTGCCGCAGTGCCAGCAGCCGCCTGGTGAGCCGGTAGAGGCCGTACGAGCCCGGCTGGTCGAGCAGTGACCAGTCGAGCCAGCTGGTCTCGTTGTCCTGGCAGTACGCGTTGTTGCTGCCGCCCTGCGTACGGCCCAGCTCGTCGCCCGCGACGAGCATCGGCACACCGGTCGACAGCAGCAGTGTCGTGAGCAGATTGCGCAACTGGCGCCGGCGCAGCGCGTTGATCTCGGGGTCTTCGGTCTCGCCCTCCACGCCGCAGTTCCACGCGCGGTTGTCGTCCGTGCCGTCCCTGTTGCCCTCGCCGTTGGCCTCGTTGTGCTTGTGCTCGTAACTGACGAGGTCGCGCAGTGTGAAACCGTCGTGCGCGGTGACGAAGTTGACGGAGGCGTACGGCCGCCGGCCGCCCCACGCGTACAGGTCGCTCGACCCGGACAGCCGGTAGCCCAGATCCCGTACGTCGGGTGTGGCACCGCGCCAGAAGTCGCGTACGGCGTCCCGGTAGCGGTCGTTCCACTCCGTCCACAGCGGCGGGAACGCCCCGACCTGGTAGCCGCCGTCCCCGACGTCCCACGGCTCGGCGATGAGCTTCACCCGGCGCAGCACCGGATCCTGCGCGATCACCGCCAGGAAGGGCGAGAGCATGTCGACGTCGTGCATGGAGCGGGCCAGCGCCGCCGCCAGGTCGAAGCGGAAACCGTCGACGCCCATCTCGGTGACCCAGTACCGCAGCGAGTCCGTGATCAGCCGCAGGACCTGCGGCTGGACGACGTCGAGGGTGTTGCCGCAGCCCGTGTAGTCGGCGTATCTGCGGGCGTCGGGCTGGAGGCGGTAGTAGCCGCGGTTGTCTATGCCGCGCAGCGACAGCGTCGGGCCGAGTTCGCCCGCCTCCGCCGTGTGGTTGTAGACGACGTCGAGGATGACCTCGATCCCCGCGTCGTGCAGGGCGCGCACCATCTGTTTGAACTCGTCGACCTGCTGACCGCGCGTGCCGCCCGCGGCGTAGTCGGCGTGCGGGGCGAAGTAGCCGATGGAGTTGTAGCCCCAGTAGTTGCGCAGCCCGCGCCGCAGCAGATGGTCCTCGTGCGCGAACTGGTGCACCGGCAGCAGCTCGACCGCAGTCACACCGAGCCGTACGAGATGGTCGATCGCCGCCGGGTGGGCGAGCCCCGCGTACGTGCCGCGCAGCTCGTCGGGGATGCCCGGATGGCGCATGGTGAAGCCGCGTACGTGCAGCTCGTAGATGACCGTGTCCGCCCAGGGCGTCTTGGGGCGCCGGTCGTCGGCCCACTCGTCGTCGGGGGAGTCGTCGTGGACGACGACGCCCTTGGGGACGTACGGCGCCGAGTCGTGCTCGTCGCGCACCGTGTCGGCGACGTGCTGCTGCGGCCAGTCGCGCACATGGCCGTACACCTCGGGCGGCAGCCCGAAGTCGCCGTCGACGGCGCGGGCGTACGGGTCGAGCAGCAGCTTCGCCGGATTCCACCGGGCGCCCGTCCAGGGGTCCCAGCGGCCGTGCACGCGGAAGCCGTACCGCTGCCCGGGGCGCACGTCGGGCACGAAGCCGTGCCAGATCTCGTGCGTCAGCTCCGTCAGTGGGAGGCGGGTCTCGACGACATCGCCTCCTACGGAGGGCGCGTCGCCGTTGCTCCTTCCTATGGAGGGCGCGTCGTCGAAGAGGCACAGCTCCACGGCCTCGGCGCCGCCCGCCCAGAGGGCGAAGTTCGTCCCCGCGACCCCGTCGGGGCCCACGCGGAAGCGCGCCCCCAGCGGCGTCGGCGCCCCGGGCCACACCTCGGGCGGGGGAGCGGCGGAGGCCGCCTCCCCGACGGCCTCCGGCTCGCTCCCGGTGTTCCTCTCGCCCTCTTCGACCGGATCTCTCACGTGATCCATCATCGGATCCGGGACCGGTTCCCGCACTGTCTCCTGCTCGGCTGCGCTCGCCACTGTCAGGCCTCCCGGCTCGTCGGCCCCGCGCATCCGGCAGCCACGGCGTCCCGGCCGTGGCTGCTCCTCGCGTGGTCCTCCCACCTGTTCTGCCCGCCGGAAGGCCCGCACTCACGTTTCCCTCCGAGGGGGGTAGTCGTTGGGCGGGTCGTGACACACGTACTGAAGCGGGCAGGGACCGGCGTGGCCGCCGTCCTGACATGGGCAGGACTGATGGCGGGGCTGGCCGGACTGACGGGATGCACCGTCGGCGAGACCTTCACCGAAAGCAAGTCCCCGGCGCCTGGGGACACGATCCGGATCAGCCCCGAGGACGGGGCCAAGAACATCAAGCGCGGCGACCGGATCGAGGTGAGGGTCCCGGACGGCCGGCTGGAGCGGGTCGAGGTCGCGCGGGTCGACGGCGCGCAGCGTACGGAGCTGCCGGGCCGGACCTCCGACGACGGGCTCGTGTGGTCGCCGGAGGCGGACGCGCGCGTCGTGCTCGCCGCCAGATACAGCGTCGACGTGGTCGCCGTGGACGGCGAGGGCCGCCGCTCGGCCCGGCACTCGACCTTCACCACCGCCGTGCCGAAGCATCGTTTCATCGGCTACTTCAAGCCCGAGAACCGCTCGACCGTCGGCACCGGCATGATCGTCTCCTTCGACTTCAACCGGAAGATCGAGAACCGGGCCGCCGTCCAGCGCGCCATCCACATCACGTCGGACCCGCCGGTCGAGGTCGTCGGCCACTGGTTCGGCAGCCAACGCCTGGACTTCCGGCCCCGTGAGTACTGGAAGCCGGGCACCGAGGTCACGGTCGACCTGCGGCTGCGGGACGTGCAGGCGGCGCCGGGAGTCTTCGGCATCCAGGAGAAGAAGGTCGGCTTCACGGTCGGCCGCTCCCAGGTGTCCCTCGTCGACGCGGAGAAACACACCATGGAGGTACGGCGCGACGGCGCGCTGGTCTCGACGGTGCCGATCACGGCGGGGGCGCCCAAGACCACGACGTACAACGGGAAGATGGTCGTCACCGAGCTGTACGACGTGACGCGGATGAACGGCGCGACGGTGGGCTTCGGCGGTGAGTACGACATCAAGGACGTGCCGCACGCGCTGCGGCTGACGACGTCGGGGACGTTCCTGCACGGCAACTACTGGGCCACTCCCGACACCTTCGGCTCGGCCAACGTCAGTCACGGGTGCGTCGGTCTGCGTGACGTCAAGGGCGGCAGCGCGGACACCCCGGCGGGCTGGTTCTTCGACAGGACGCTCGTCGGCGATGTCGTGGAAGTGGTCAACTCACCGGACAGGACGGTCGATCCGGACAACGGACTGAGTGGCTGGAACCTCGACTGGCGGAAGTGGAAGGCGGGTTCCGCGGTCGCCGGCTGACGGCGAGGAGCCGTACGGACCTCGAAGACACGGCCTCGCACCCACCCTCACCTGCGTGACCGTCCCTGATTCCGGGAGACGTTGGAACGGAACAGTGACAATCCCGGGGAGTCCGGGACGGCTCGCGGTGTGATTATCTAGCGCCGTGCGCGCGAGCAAAGCGCGCGGGGGTGTGGAGCCCGGTCGTGCGTTGTTCGCACCTGGCTCCGGAGGCCGTGGTGGGACCCGGCCGTGTGAGGGGAGACGACCATTGAACGGGCAGCCGATATCGGGGGCATCGGCGAAAGCCGGCCGCGGACGGGGCAGGGGGCTGACGGCGTTCGCGCTGGGGAGCCTGTTGCTTTTCGTGACGGCGTGCGGCGGAGGAGGCGATTCCGACGCGGGCGGTGACGGCAAGGGCGACAAGGACAGCGGGAAGGTCGAGAACGCCGCCTCGCAGGCCGTCGTGACGGTCGCTCCCAAGGACGGCGCGAAGTCGGTCGCGACGAGCGGCGCGCTCAAGATCGGCGCGAGCAAGGGCAAGTTGACGACCGTCACCGTCGAGGACAGCAAGGGCAACGCGGTCGACGGCAAGATAGCCGCCGACGGCACGGCCTGGGAGCCGGCCCGGCATCTGGCCGGTGCCACCAAGTACATGGTCCACGCGATAGCCAAGGACTCCGAGGGCCGGGTGTCGGCGAAGGACACCACGTTCACCACCCTCGTACCGAAGAACACCTTCATCGGTCACTACACGCCCGAGGACGGCTCGACGGTCGGCGTCGGCATGCCGGTCTCGCTCAACTTCACCCGGGGGATCACCGATCCCGAGGCCGTGGAGAAGGCCGTCAAGGTGACCGCCGAGCCGTCGGTCCCCGTCGAGGGCCACTGGTTCGGCAACGACCGGCTGGACTTCCGCCCCGAGAAGTACTGGGCCGCGGGCACGAAGGTGACCGTGGAGCTCAACCTCGACGGTGTCGAGGGACGGCCCGGGGTGTACGGAGAGCAGACCAAGACGGTGAAGTTCACCATCGGCCGCTCCATGGTCTCCACGGTGGACGCCAAGGCCAAGACGATGAAGGTCGTCAAGGACGGCAAGGAGATCAAGAAGGTCAACATCACGGCCGGGGCGCCGTCGACCACGACGTACAACGGCCAGATGGTGATCAGCGAGAAGCACAAGGTGACGCGGATGAACGGCGCCACGGTGGGCTTCGGCGGTGAGTACGACATCAAGGACGTGCCGCACGCGATGCGGCTGTCCACGTCGGGCACCTTCATCCACGGCAACTACTGGGCGTCCGCCGGGACGTTCGGCTCGGCCAACGTCAGCCACGGGTGCGTCGGACTGCGCGACGTCCGGGGCGGCTACGACAAGAACATGCCGTCCGCGTGGTTCTACGACCAGTCGATCATCGGCGACGTGGTGATCGTGAAGAACTCCAACGACAAGAACATCGCCCCGGACAACGGCCTCAACGGCTGGAACATGTCCTGGGCCGAGTGGACGAAGTAGTCCGCGACGGAACATGAGGGCCCGGCGCACCCCCACCAGGTGCGCCGGGCCCTTCCGCGCGCCTGGTCGCAGGTCGCGGGCCGCGGGCGACGGGCCGTGGATCCCGGACAGGACCTAACCTGCCTCGTATGTCATCTGTGAATCTCGAAGTCTCCGGCGGCGTCGGCACCATCAGGCTCGACCGCCCGCCCATGAACGCGCTGAACATCGCTATCCAGGACCGGCTCCGTGAACTCGCCGCCGAGGCCGGCCGCCGCGACGACATCAGGGCCGTGATCCTCTACGGCGGCGAGAAGGTGTTCGCCGCCGGCGCGGACATCAAGGAGATGCGCGACATGGACCACGCGGCGATGGTCGTACGCTCCCGGGCACTCCAGGAGTCGTTCACGGCCGTGGCGCGGATCCCCAAGCCCGTGGTCGCCGCCGTCACCGGCTACGCGCTGGGCGGCGGCTGCGAGTTGGCGCTGTGCGCCGACTTCCGGATCGCCGCCGACAACGCGAAGCTCGGCCAGCCGGAGATCCTGCTCGGTCTGATCCCGGGCGCGGGCGGCACCCAGCGCCTCGCCCGGCTGATCGGCCCCTCCAAGGCCAAGGACCTCATCTTCACCGGCCGTCAGGTGAAGGCGCCCGAGGCGCTCGCGCTGGGGCTCGTGGACCGCGTCGTACCGGCGGACGAGGTGTACGAGCAGGCGCACGCGTGGGCCACGCAGCTCGCCCGGGGGCCCGCCCTCGCGCTGCGGGCGGCCAAGGAGACCGTGGACGCCGGCCTGGAGACGGATCTGGAGACGGGTCTCGCGCTCGAACGCAACTGGTTCGCGGGTCTGTTCGCCACCGAGGACCGCGAGCGCGGCATGCGCAGCTTCGTCGAGGAGGGGCCGGGCAAGGCCAAGTTCCTCTGAGGACAGCCCGGTTGAGCACAGCCCGCTTGCGCACACCCCCGGTTGGACAACGGAAGCGTGTGCGTCAACCTCGTGCCCGGCTCAGCTCCGCCTTAAAGCAAGCTTAAGGCGGAGCTGTCGATCACGTCAGGTGATCACCCGTGCGTGACGTGTTATCGCAGATCAGGATGGGTAAGAGAGGCGGCTTCCTGCCATGGTCATATGCCAAACCCATCGAGGGGGGTGGGTCGTTCGGGGGTGCGGATTCCCCCGGAACGCCCCCGAGAGCCCGCCTGGGCAGCCATGATGGACGCATGGCGGGCCTTGAGGGTGTGGAACAACCGCGGCACGGCGGCGACGCGACCGCTACGCGATTGACTCCGGCCGTCGAGGACGAACAGGCGCGCGGAGTGCTCGAACTGTTCGGTAACCCGACGGAGGGGGAAGTCCGGCTGCCCTCCCGCCCCGAGTCCGCCCTCGCGGCGCGCAGGCTCACCCATATCGTCGTGTTACGGCAGTGGGCGCTGACCCCGCAGATGGCCGAGCACGCGGTGCTGCTCGTCTCCGAACTTGTCGGCAACGCCGTACGGCACACCGGTGCGCGCGTCTTCGGTCTGCGGATGCTGCGCCGCCGCGGCTGGATCCGCATCGAGGTCAGGGATCCCTCCCGGGGCCTGCCGTGCCTGCTGCCGGTGCGCGAGATGGACACCAGCGGACGGGGACTGTTCCTGGTGGACAAGCTCTCCGACCGGTGGGGCGTGGATCTGCTGCCGCGCGGCAAGACGACATGGTTCGAGATGCGGGTCTCCGACCGCCATCCCTGATCCGGATCCGGCCCTGAACCCGGCCCCGAACCGTGCCCTGAGCCCTTCGCCGGGCTGCCGCCGAGGAGGCACCGGCGTGCCGATAATCTGACTCCTGTCAGTAGGGCACAAGAAGGGGCGGAAGCAGTGGCGGACAACGAAGAGGCGCGCAAGGCGTTCGACCGTTTCGACGCGAACAGCGACGGGCTGATCACGGCGTCGGAGTACAAGAGCGCGATGGCGCAGCTCGGCGACTTCCATGTGACGGAGACCGTCGCCCAGGCCGTGATCAACGCCCACGACTCCAACAACGACGGGCTCCTGACCTTCGAGGAATTCCTGGCGTCCCGCGCGCAGGGCTAGGGCGTGTCTCTTGGATCAGGCCGGATCAGGGAGCGCCCGCCGCGGCAGCGGCCTGGTGTCACGTTGGTGCGTGCGATCGCAAGGCGGAGGAGGGAGGCATGGCGGAGC
>NZ_JBHUUW010000094.1:0-26441 GCF_042670825.1 Streptomyces sp. NPDC057137
CCCGTCGGTCGACGGGCGGGCGGACTTCGGCCCCTCACGGGGTGGGGAGCGAACGGATCAGACGGACTCGTAACTCACCGCGTGGGACCCCTGCAGGAGCTGCTCGCGGTTCCTGATGCCCATCTTTCGGTAGACGCGGGTCAGATGCTGCTCCACGGTGCTGACCGTGATGAACAGCCTCTCGGCGATCTCACGGTTGGCGTACCCCTGGGCGGCCAGCGTGGCGACGCGCCGTTCGGATTCACTGAGCGTGCCGAAACTGTCCTGGCCCGCGCGGTCGGCCCCGCGTGACCCCTCGTTCGGCTTGGTGTCCATGCTCTGGGGCATGGACGTCGGGAGCAGTGCCTGGCAGAGGGACTCCGCCTGGCAGCTCTTGGCGAGCCGCCAGGCCCGCCGTGCGGTCGGCCGGGCCTGTTTGTCGCCCAACTGCTGGTAGGCGCGGCTGAGATCGGCCAGTACGCCGGCGGCCTCGTAACGCGCCCCGGCGGCCTCCAGCAGCCGGAACGCGTCCCGCAGGATCGGGGGCTGCTTGGCGGTCGCCTGGACCAGGGCCAGGGTGTGCAGGGTCATACCGCGCGAGCGGGTGAGACCGGCGTCCGAGTTCGTGAGCTGCTTCTCGACGAGCCGGGCCGCCTGCTCCCGGTCGCCCAGCCGCAGCCACACCTCCGCCTCTCCCAGCCGCCAGGGCGCCAGGGCGGGTGTGTCGATGTTCCAGCGCCGCATCAGCGTGCCGCACTCCTGGAAGTCGGACAGCGCCAAGTACGTGTTTCCGGTGGCGAGATGATGACGCCCACGCGCGTAGAGGTAGTGCAGCCCCGCGCGGGTGAGGAACAGCGCGGGCGGCGGTTCGGCCGCCGCCAGATACTTGGCCGCGGTCTGATGGTTGCCCATGGCGGTGTGGGCCTCGACGAGTACGGTCAGCGCCAGCGCGCTGCTGACGTTCCACCTCGGCCCGGACAGCCCGGCGTGGGCCGTCTCCGCCTGGCGTACGGCGTCCGCCAGCCGTCCGCGCCGCAGCGACAGGAGCGCGCCGACGCTCTCGATCTGGGCCCACCAGCCGGGGGCGTCATGTCGTTCCACCTCGGCAGCGAGATGGTCGTACCACGCGGCCGCGGTGTCGAGTTGATCCGCGTAGCACAAGGCCAGCAGTGCCTTCGGCAGGCCGCTGAGCTTCGATGTCGGCCAGTTCTGGCTGCCCTGGAACACCTGATCGGCCAGGGCGATGGCGTACTTGTCGGCCCCGTTCTCCAGGACGAGGGCGAGGGCGTGACGAGCTCTTAATTCCGAGTGGGACGTCGCCGGGGCCGTGGTGGCCGGCAGCGGACGGTCGAGCCGTTCGAGCAGGCCCGGGACCTCCGCGGCCATGAGCATCCGGGTGCTGTGCAGCGCGGTGGACATGTCCGCGTCGCCCTGGTTGACATGGTCGACCACCTCCACGGCCTCGTCGAAGTCGAGGTGGAAGAGCATGCCCTCGGCGACCCAGAGCGCGTCGGTGCCCGTCAGTTTCCCTTCCAGGATGGGGCCCTTGAGCGCGCGGAAGTGCGGGGCGGACTCGGCGGGCCTGAGCTGCCACTGGCCGAAGGCGTACAGCGACTTCGCCGAGAGGCGCTGCCCCTCGTCCAAGGAGCATTCGCACGCCAGCTCCAGGTACCGGATGCCCTGCGGTACGTCACCGTCCTCCATGGCATGGGCCGCGGCCTCCTGCAGTACGGGCAGCACCCATCCGTCGTGCAGCGGACCGACGCCGAGCAGGTGCATGGCGACGGCCTGCGGCGGCGCTCCGCCCTCGTTGAGGAGGCGAGCGGCGCGGTACCGCTGCTGAGTCGCCTCGCCGTGAGGCATCTCACCGAGTACGGCCTGCCGTACGCCCGCGTGCCGCAACCGCGCACCGTCCAGCACGCCCATCCCCGTGAACAGTCGTATATAACGTTTCAACAGTTCGGTGTCGATACCGCTCAACCGACTCAACAGAAGGGGAGTGGTCGCCTCGTCCAGCAGGGCGACGCACCGGGCGAGACGGACCGCGCGCGGGCCGAGCCGGTGCAGATAGGCGAGGACGGCCTGGTAGAAGGCGGGGCCGATCGACGCCCCTCCCTCGGTGGTCGACCGGCGGCCGGGGCCGTCGCTCTGCGGTGGCACCGGCCCCGCGACGGCGTCGGACGCCACGCGCAGCCGGTGCTCCTCGATGAGCGCCTGGGCGAGGAGCGGGTTGCCGCCGCTCAGCCGGTGGATCTCGACGATGAGCCGGTCCGACGGGAGGACCGGGAGCCGGCTCGCGGCCAGCCCCATGATGTCCACGCGCGAGAGGGGTTCCAGGTGGAAGTGCCGCGCGCTCGTGCGGTAGAGAAGGTCGTCCAGGACCCGGGCCGGCTGCTCGTCGACGGAGATCCCGTGTGTGAACACCAGCGCGAGCGAGAGCTGGGTCAGGCGCTGCGCCAGGTAGCGCAGGCACGTGAGGGTGGCCGTGTCGGTGTGCTGGATGTCGTCCACCGTGATCAGCAGAGGACGCAAGGTCGTCAGCTCGGCGATGATCTGGTAGGTCCGCCGTGCGACTGTCAGCGGGTCGTCCTGGGCCCCGGGCGGGGCGAGAGCGGCGGCCACGTCCGCCTGCCTGCCCGGACGGACGGCCCCGGCGCCCCCGGCACGGGGAACCTCGGCGATGGTGCACTGGGCTTCGATCGAATGAAGCAGCTGGGCCAGGGCGCTGTAGGGGACTTCGCGCTCGTGTGGCGAGCTGACCACGCTGAGCACCGTGCTGCCTGCCGAAGCTGCCCGTTCGGCCAGGGCGTTGAGCGTCGTGGTCTTGCCGATCGCGGTCGAACCGCTGATCGCGGCGATGACGCCCCTGCCCCGCGTGGACTGGATCAGTAGGTCGTCGAGCTGTTCGAGTATCTTGTCCCGTTCCTTCAGCACAACTAACTTTCCCCCCTGTTGACACCTTTTGATCGTGGAGCTGGTCGGTTTCCGGCAGCCAGAAGCGGAACCTAGTCGTCAATATGAAGAAGCTAGTGACCGTATTCGGTCACCCACCCGGCGATAGGATAATCGCTGTCGGGCCAAGGAGTAGTTAAGACTGCTGTGCGAAATCTCCTAGCAACCTTCGCAACGATTTCTCCGTGGCTGGGAACTTCGCAGGGGCCCGGAGCCGGGTCTGCTGCCGTTCGAGGCGAATTGCGAGGGTGGCGGTGCCGGACTCGGCTGCCTCACTCGTCACTTGTACTACGATGTGATCCTGACCGTCGGTCATGGTTACCAATGAGTCGGCTGTTGTCGGCGCACGCGCAGGGCGGCTTTCGGCCAAAGTGAAGAGCAGCCTTAACTGCCCAGTAACCAAGGAAGATCCGCCTTAACCGGCCGGTAACCAAGATGGAATCCATAGGTGAACGGTTCCAGGCGTGGTGCGCCTACCTGTGCCGATAGCTGAACTCGACGGACCCGGACGTCCGTGCGGCCCGAATAGCGCTGTCGCGACCCGGCACTCGGCTCTGTGCGGGCGGGGCCGCCGGCGGGCCGGTTCCGGGTCCGCGGGTGTGTGATCCTGGGTCGGCACGACCATCGCGTCGTCGGCACGTCAGGCGTGGCGGCGCGCGGATGATGCCCTCTTGCCAAGTCGGTCTGCCGGGGTCTTAAATGCCTCGGCGAGCTTTGTTGCAAGAAGATGACGGATCGAAGCGTGCGGCACAGGCACCATTTGGGGTGGCGGGGATGAACGGCCGTCGACCTTAAGATGCCCGCCTCTACGAGGCGGAGGGTGAACTGCCCGGCTTCCGTCATTGCGTTTACGAGGGATAGCGCGAAGAGCGCGACGCCGGCAGAGGTTACCCGCCGGGAAATAAGTTAGCAGGCTCCCCGGACGCGAAGCGGAGCGCGGCGGAGATGTTTACCTCGTTGTTGATAAACAATAGCCGGGCCTTTTCCCTCGCGCCAGAGCGCATCGCCTGGGCGGGATAGATGGGGCCCCGTGTGGGTACTCGCGAGCGACGTCGGGCAGCCCGTTCGGGCAAGGGTGCTCGCGCAGTGGAAACATAGCGCATCGGCGTGTTTGAACTTGCCCGTTTCCCCATGCCCGAACAGCGCCTCGCAGGTGGCCTGTCGGGATCGGGCCGGCCGCCGGGTCCGCGAAACCCGAGCGTATGCGCGAGATGGCGGACGGGCCGGTCGGCGCCCGTGGTTCGGAGAGTCCGGAACTGGCCCGGGAGGATGTCTCCGTGGCTCCGGGCGACGCCGAAATAGGGGCAAGGATAGGGGGCGAGTAGGGGGCGCACTCGCGCTGTCGAGCCGGCTTCCGGGCCGAATCGGGCGCTGCGGGTGGCGCGGCCCGCAGCCGGGCTCGGGGGCCTCGTCGCATTCACCGATTCCGGTACGGGGAACGGAATGCCGTGCTCCGTCTTCTCCCGATGCCCGGCGTCGTACGAGGACGCCGCCACCGCGCGCTCCCACTACGGTGCCCCGCGCTCACCGGTTCGCCTGACGGGTCGTCATGTCCGGCTGTACGGCGCGGTCCTGGAGTTCCGCATGCGGAGGGCGGCCGCGAGGGCGAGGTACCGGAGCGGGTGCCCGGGCGGGCCCGCCCGGCCGGGCGACCGGCGGCGCGACCACGGGTACGGGCCGTCAAGAGGCGTGCCGTTCGTCTCATTTCGCGTATTCCGGCAGTCCCGCGCGGACCGAGTGTTCCTCGCACAGGTTTATCGGCCATACTGCCAGCCGTGGAGCGCATCGATCCGATAATCCAGCCCGTACCCGCCGCGGGGACCGATCCCGGATACATCCCTGGGCTCATGGCACCCCGCCTCGTAGAGGAGGCTGACGACGCCGCCGAGGACGTCTCGCAGGAGGCCGCCGACGAAGCGGCCGCCGACGAGGTGACCGAAGAGGCGGAGGCACCTGAGGAACCGGTCGTCGACGAGTCCGCGTCGACCGACGAGAAGGCCGACGACGAGAAGGCCGGCGACGAGGCGGCCGGGGCGGTGTCCTTCAAGAAGGACGCCTCCGACGACGACGCCGACGAGGACGGTCCCGTCTTCGACATCAGCGACCGCCGCGCCTCGATGACCGCCGACCGCACCGGCGTCCGCTTCCAGCTGGACGAGGCCGAGGCGGAGTTCGGCTGGGACGAGATCGGTGCCGTGGAGGTCGAGACCCCCAGATTCGGCCGCCGGTTCACCGTCACCCTGCACACCACCGGCCGTCGTCACTACCAGTCGGACGTCGACGCGCCGTCCCGGAGCAGCCTCAAGGAGTGGACGGCCGAACTCGACGCGGTGCTGGACGCCTACTTCGAGGAAGCCTGACCGACTCCGTAACTCGTACTCCTCGGTCCCGTCCGGGCCGCACTCCGGACGGCCCCGCCCAGGTGGCCGGTCCGTCAGCCCCGTTGTGCACTGGGGCTGGCGGCCCCGATCGGGCGGGCCGCGTGCTGCCCGCATGGGCGGCCGACGATCGAGGAGTCCCTGATGAGACGGCACACCAGGACAGTCACCGCGCTGGCCTCCGCCCTGCTGATGGCCACCGCGGCCGCCGGGTGTTCGGACGGCGGTGGCGACCATGGCAGCGCCAGCGGTACGGACACCGCGAACCAGCCCAACAGCCATGAGGTCGACGTGGTCCCGGCGGCGTCCTCGTCGTCCGCGCCCACGGTCGACGTCAAGAACGGTTCCTTCGGCAAGATGCTGGTCGACGACAAGGGCCGGACGCTGTACCAGTTCGACAAGGACACCAAGAACAAGTCGATGTGCAACGGCGCGTGCGCCGCGGCCTGGCCGCCCTACACCGTCAAGTCGACGCCCGCCGCGGGCAAGGGCCTCAAGGCCAATCTGCTCAAGACGAGCAAGCGCGACGACGGCTCCGAGCAGGTGACGTACAACGGGCACCCGCTGTACCGCTTCGCCGACGACCAGAAGGCCGGCGACATCAACGGGCAGAACGTGAACGCCTTCGGCGCCAAGTGGTACATCGTCAACCCCGCCGGCAAGAAGGTCACCACCAAGCCCCAGAACAACAACGGCGGCGGTTACTGATCATCGGCCGGTCCGGCCCACGAACGCTCGGAGACGCCATGCCGCTCTCGTTCCCCCGTGGCCGGGCCCGGTTCGCCGTGGCCGCCGCCGCCTGTGCCCTCGCTCTGACCACCCTCACCGGGTGTTCGGACAGCGGAGGCGGTGGCGGCGACAGCGCGACGAAGTCGGCCGCCAGCCCGTCGGCGGGCGGAGGGACACAGGTGACCATCGACAACTTCAAGTTCCGGCCCGCCGCCCTGACCGTCGCCCCCGGGGCGAAGGTCACCGTGGTCAACAACGACACGACCACGCACACCCTCACGGCGACCAAGGGCGCCTCCTTCGACACCGGCGACATCGCGCCGGGCAAGAGCGCCACCTTCACCGCGCCGTCGAAGCCGGGCGCCTTCCCGTACGACTGCACGATCCACCCGTTCATGAAGGGCACGCTCACCGTCAAGTGAGCCCCGGCCGGCGGCTCCGTCCGCGGCGCGAATGGAGACCCCCATGTCAGCTCAGCCCACCGCCTCGCCCGCCGGGCCGGCGCACCGGGGCCGCGTCGGCCACTACCTCAGGGGCCTGGCCCGGTTGCTCGCCGCGGCGGGCCTGGCCCTCGACGCGTACTACCACGCCGATCTCGCCCCGCAGTACGACGCCATCTCGGCGGACATCAGCCAGGGCGATCTCTTCCGGATCGAGGCGGGCTTCGCGGCGCTGGCCGCGCTGCTCGTTCTCGTCTGGCGCCGGATCCCGGGCGATCTCTTCGCCTGGTCGGTGGCGGCCGGCGGACTCGCGCTCCTGCTCATCTACCGCTACGTCGACGTCGGCGCGTGGGGACCGTTCCCGAACATGTACGAGCCGGACTGGTTCTGGGAGAAGCGGGCCACCGTCGTGGCCCAGGCGGTCGCCGTCGTCGCCACGGTGTATCTGCTGCTGTTCCGCCCCCGGAGCAGGCGCTCTCACTGACCGGTCGTACCCCCCGACCCGTTCATTGACGATCCTTTGACCGGCCATCGGCACGCCCCCGGAGTAGCCTGAAATGACCGGGGGCGTGCTGAGCGCTGGAGGTGAGGGCAACGATTCATGTCCGTCACAGATGACTCTGCGCAGAGCCCGGTGGGGGCGGTGGGACGCATCACCGTCCCGATCCCGCCGGACGGTCCGGGGGAAGTACTGGTGGCCGTACGCGGCGGTTCCGAAGCCTACGCGGCCTGGTCCGACCGGCCGATCGGCACGAACGTCCAGGTGCTGGTCACCGACCGCGTCTCGGCCCGCTCGGTCATGGTGGAGCCCCTTCCCGACTGACGTCGGAAGCCCGAGGTCCGAGGATCGAGGCGCACCGGATTCCGAATATACGTGTAACGCGAACCTAATCGCGCGACCACACGGCGTGTGAGTGTGTAGCAGGACGGGAGTTCCCTCATGTTGTTCTGGCATGTTCCAGCACCGAACGAGGCGATGCTCATCTCCGGTTCCAAACGGCAGGTCCAGGACACCCAGTTCCGGATCGTCACCGGTCACGGCAGTTTCGTTCTTCCCATCAAGCAGAAGGCCCGCATGCTGTCCCTGGCGCTGCGGGAGGCGGAGATAGCCGAGGACTGTGTCACCCAGCAGGGCATCCGGCTGACCGTACGGGCGGTGACCGTCTTCAAGGTCGGTGACGACGCCGTGTCGATCGCCAACGCCGCCCGGCGTTTCCTGGCCGAGCAGGACCGGATGGAGGAGCTGGTGGGCCGGATCTTCGCCGGTCACCTCCGCTCCATCATCGGTGGACTGACCGTCGAGCAGATCATCCGGGAGCGGGACAGGGTCGCCCAGGAGGTGAAGGCCGGCAGCCACAGCGAGATGGAGAAGCTCGGCATCGTCGTGGACGCCCTCCAGATCCAGGAGATCGAGGACGCCACCGGCTACATCAACAACCTGGCGGCGCCGCACGCAGCGGCTGTCGCGAGCCAGGCCCGTATCGCCGCGGCCAGGGCCGACCAGGAAGCCGCCGAGCGTGAGCAGCAGGCGGAGGCGCTGAAGGCCGAGTACGAGAGGGACACCTCGATCAAGCGCGCGGGCTTCCAGGCGGAGACCGAGCAGGTCCGGGCGCGCGCCTCCCAGGCGGGACCGCTCGCCCAGGCCAAGGCGTCGCAGGAGGTCATCGAGGAGCAGACGGCGCTGGCCGAGCGGCAGGCACTGCTGGCGGCCCAGCGGCTGGAGGCGGAGGTCAGGCGCCCGGCGGACGCGGAGGCGTACCGTCAGCGGACGCTCGCGCAGGCACAGGCCGACGCGAACAGCGCGCGCGCCCTCTCGCTGAGGGACGGCAACCAGGAACTCCTGGCGGCCAACCGCGTCGTGGAAGTGCTCCCGGAGCTGGCCGCCGCGGCGGCCAAGGGGCTGGCGGACTCGAACCTCACCGTCCTCAACGGCACCGACGGTGTCAACGAGGTGGCGGCGGGGCTGGTCGGTCAGGGCATGACCATCCTCAACTCGCTCCAACGGGCCACCGGTTCGACCCGGTCACCGGCCGATCAGAACCAGGACCCGACACCGAAGATGAACGGAAAGGCACCGGCGCGGGCGGACGCGAGCACCTGAGCGCACGCGCGTACATGGGGCGGGCTCCTTCGAGCCCGCCCCATGTACGCGGTGGGGTGGTCGTGTGCCGGCGTCAGCGGTCTTCGCGGAAGTCGACGTGCCGGCGGGCGATCGGGTCGTACTTGCGCAGGACCATGCGGTCCGGGTCGCTCCGGCGGTTCTTGCGAGTGACGTAGGTGTGACCGGTGCCCGCCGTGGAGCGGAGCTTGATCACCGGGCGGAGTTCGTTGCTTGCCATGTCGCTACTATACGATAATGGTTCCCATTTTCAAAATGGTCGACTCTACGGCACCTGCCGCCGCCGGCCGGCGCCGCGCCGTCGGCTCTCCCCGGCGGGCCGGGAGATCGACCGGGACTGCACATGCTCGTAGACCATCGTCGTCTGCACGTCCGCGACCTCGCGGCGCTCGGTGAGACGGTCGATGACGAAGGCGTACAGCCCGTCGACGTCCGGGACGGCCACATGCAGGAGAAAGTCGTGCGGGCCCGATGTCACGAACAGCCCGATGGTCTCCGGCAGTTGGGCCGCCCACTCGCGGAACCCCTCGATGACCGGACGGGACGGCGGTCTGATCCGTACGGAGATCAGCGCCTGTACGGGGCGGCCCACCGCCTCCAGGTCGAGCGCCGCGTGGAAGCCGTCGATCACGCCCCGCTCGCGCAGGATCTTGACCCGCTCCAGCGAGGTGGAGGGGGAGACGCCGGTCTTGGCCGCCAGATCGCGGTTGGTCTGCCGTGCGTCGTGCTGCAGTTCCCGCAGCAGAGCCCAGTCGAGCGCATCAAGTTCCACGATGGTGCCCTTCGGCCGTACGAAGTGCGCAGGAACTCACCATCGTACGCATGACTGCCTACCGTTCTGAGGTATGACCGCTCACAACGACACCCCGCACGATGACACCGTTCACAACGCCGCCGCGCACGATGACACCGCCCGGACCGGCCTCTCCACCCGCCAGGCCCCGCTCAAGTGGGTCGTCGTCATCGACGAGGACCTGCCCGCCGGGCGCGCGGTGAACGCGGCGGCCTGCATGGCCGCCGCCGTCGGCAGGGCTCTGCCGCAGCTGCTCGGCGCCGACGGCCGGGACGGGTCGGGGCAGGTGCACCCGGGGCTGCCCTGGGCGGGCTGCTCCGTCCTGGCCGCCGACGCCGCCACCCTGCACTCCCTGCGGGAGAAGGCCACCGCGAAGGAGGACGTCTTCGTGGTCGACATGCCGGAGCCCGCCCAGACGTCCCGGATCTACGACGAGTACCTCGACCTGCTCGCCGGTACGAAGCACGAGGACCTGACCTACCACGCGGTCGGCCTCGTCGGCCCGCGCAACAGGATCAGCAAGCTCGTCGGCAAGCTGCCCCTGCTGCGCGGACGGGCCAACAGGCCGCGTAACGAAGGAAAGTGACGCTACGTCAGGACGTCACGCTCAGTACGATCTTCCCGCGCGTGCGTCCCTCCTTCACCCGGCGCTGCGCCTCGGCAGCGTCCGCCAGCGGCAGGACGTCCGCCACCTCGACGCGTACGGTGCCCTTGTCGATCAGGTCGGCGATCCGGGCGAGCGCGGCGCCGTCCGGCTCCACCAGGAAGGCGGTCGCGTTCAGCCCCCGTGTACGGGCCCCCGCCAGCACCTCAGGCGCGACACCGGACGGGACCGCCACGATCGTGCCGCCCGGCCGCAGCGTCTCCAGCGAGCGGGTGGTCGTCGCGTCGTGCCCCTCGCCCACCAGGTCGATCACGACGTCGACGTCGCTCACGACGTCCTCGAAGCGGACCTTCGTGTAGTCCACGACCTCGTCCGCGCCCAGCTCGCGCAGCCAGTCGTGCTTCGCGGCGCTCGCCGTGCCGATGACATGGGCGCCGAGGTGCTTGGCGAACTGCACCGCCAGGTGACCCACACCGCCGGCCGCCGCGTGGATCAGCACCCGCTGCCCCGCCTCCACCCGCGCCGCGTCCACGAGCGACTGCCAGGCGGTCAGGCCCGCCAGCGGCACGGCCGCCGCCGTGTTGTGGTCGACCGTGCGGGGCTTGAGCGCGAACTGCCGCGAGGGCGCCGTCACATACTCGGCGTACGCGGAGGCCGGGCGCGGGAACCACGGCATCCCGTACACCTCGTCGCCCACCTTCAGCGTGTGCACCCCGAAGCCGACCTCCGCCACGACACCGGACACGTCCCAGCCCAGGACGAACGGCGGTGCGCCGAGGAGACCGGCCATGCCGCCGCTCTCGCGGGACTTCCAGTCGACCGGGTTCACGCCGGCCGCGTGCACCCGTACCAGCACCTCGGTCGGAATCGGACGGGGCCGCGGAAGTTCGGCGAGGCGCAGCACCTCGGGTCCGCCGAGGGAGTCCTGGGTGATCGCGCGCATCGTCGGCTCACTGCTCATGTCGGTCAAGTCTCCTGGAAGAGTGCGGTGGATCTTCGGCACCGAAAAAGTACTCCCTGGGTAGTGGTAACCCGCAAGGGACACTACTATCCGAAGGGAAGTGACCAGTCCGATGGGGCAACCACGCACCGCGGCGCGAAGAGGAGCGGATCGTATGGCTGAGCCGTGTACGACGGGCCGGCACGACAAGCACGACGTCTACGCCGCGCAGTGCCCCTGCCGGGACGTCCTCGGCCTGCTGGCCAACAAGTGGGCCGCTCTCGCCATCGGCGCCCTCGAAGAGGGCCCGCAGCGCTTCGGCGCGCTCCAGCGGCGGCTCCAGGGCGTCAGCCCCAAGGTGCTCACCAGCACCCTGCGCCGGCTGGCGGACCACGGCTTCGTGGACCGCACCGTCTATCCGGCCGTCCCGCTCCACGTCGAGTACGAACTGACGCCGCTGGGACGCGGAGTGGCCGTACCGCTCGGCCAGTTGCGTGCCTGGGTGGAGAACAACCTGGACGAGACGCGCACACCGGAGCCGGCACTCACCCCGGCCGCGGAGCACTGACGGCGGAGCACTGACGGCGAGGCCGGGCGCCGCCTTCTCAGTTGCCTCAGTTGCCGCGCGAGGCGACCATCGCGACCGTCACCAGCCCCAGCACCACCCATCCGAACCAGAGCCAGCCGTTGCTCCCCAGCGCCGCCGTGTAGGCCGTCACGACCACCAGCGCACCGACGGTGAGCACACCCATCGTCTTCGTGGATCCGGATCCGGACATGTGCGTCCTCCTCCTGGCCGTGACCGTGGCCGTGAGGACCATCGTCACCCGAAAGGGGCGTTCCGCGCTACTGTCCGCGTGCCTGCAACGACGCGAGGTAGGCGTTGTACGCGGCCAGCTCCTTGTCACCGTCCCGGTCGGCGGCCCGGTCCGAGCGCTTCGCCTGGCGTTGGTCCGACCGGTACCACTGGTACACCAGCGCCACCAGTACGAGGACGGACGGGATCTCGCTGAACGCCCAGGCGATACCGCCCGCCGCGTTCTGGTCGGAGAGCGGGTCGATGCCCAGGGACGCCGGCGGATTGTCGTACGCCCGCACCATGGGCTCGCTCGCCATCATCAGCGCGATCCCGAAGAACGCGTGGAACGGCATCCCGGCGAACAGCTCCAGCATCCGCATCAGATAGCCGGGCCGGTGCGGCCCCGGGTCCACGCCGATGATCGGCCAGAAGAAGATCAGTCCGGTGGCGAGGAAGTGCACCATCATCGCGATGTGCCCCGGCTTCGACTCCATGAGGAAGTCGAAGAGCGGGGTGAAGTAGAGACCGTAGAGGCTCGCGATGAAGAGCGGGATCGTGAAGGCGGGATGCGTCACGAAGCGCATGAACCGGCTGTGCAGCAACGCCAGCAGCAGCTCGCGCGGCCCCTTGCGGCCCCGGCCGGCGACCGGCAGCGCACGCAGCGCCAGGGTCACCGGCGCGCCCAGGAGCACCAGGATCGGGGAGACCATGCTGATCACCATGTGCTGGACCATGTGGACGCTGAACATGACCATGCCGTAGTCGTTCAGCGCGGTGCACATCATCAGCGCGATGCTGAGCACACCGAGCACGAAGGAGACGGTGCGGCCCGGCGACCAGCTGTCGCCCCGCGCGCGCAGCCGCAGAACACCCCAGCCGTACAGCGCGAGCGCCAGCAGACAGCCGACGAGGAAGAACGCGTCGGGCGAGAACTCCAGCGCGCGGTTCAGCGTGAACGGCGGCAGATCCACCATCGTGCCGTGCTCGCCGTGATCCATACGTGCTCTCCCGCTGCGACGATCCCCAATGGTGCGATGTGTCCGCACCCGGGACCAGAGTAGAGCCGCCCCCGGCGCCGTCGGCGGCCGGGGGCGGTTCGTCGTATCAACTGAGGCGAGTGGGGCTCAGAGCACGCACTCCGCCTCGGCGTAGCGCTCCGCAGGCACCGTCTTGAGTGTCTCGACGGCCTCCGCGAGCGGCACCATCACGATGTCCGTGCCGCGCAGCGCCGTCATCATGCCGAACTCGCCGCGGTGCGTGGCCTCCACCGCGTGCCAGCCGAAGCGGGTCGCCAGCACCCGGTCGTACGCGGTCGGCGTCCCGCCGCGCTGGACATGGCCCAGTATCACCGGCCGCGCCTCCTTGCCGAGGCGCTCCTCCAACTCGACGGAGAGCTGCCTGGCCACGCCCGCGAAGCGCTGGTGCCCGTAGATGTCCTTGCCGCCGACGTCGAACTCCATCGAGCCCTCACGGGGCTTGGCGCCCTCGGCGACCACGACGATCGCGAAGCGCTTGCCCGCCGAGAACCGCTTGCCGACCAGCTCGGCCAGCTCGCCTATGTCGAAGGGCCGCTCCGGGACGACGATGGCGTGCGCACCGGCGGCCATGCCCGAGTGCAGCGCGATCCAGCCCGTCTCCCGGCCCATCACCTCGACGATGAGCACGCGCTGGTGGGACTCGGCGGTGGTCTTCAGCCGGTCCAGCGCCTCCGTGGCGACACCGACGGCGGTGTCGAAACCGAAGGTCACATCCGTGGAGGAGATGTCGTTGTCGATGGTCTTCGGCACACCGACGATCGGCAGCCCCGCCTCGGAGAGGAGGTTGGCCGCCTTGAGGGTGCCTTCACCGCCGATCGGGATGACCGCGTCGAGACCGAGGTCGGCCACGTGCCCCTTCGCGCGCTCCACACCGTCACGCAGATGCGCGGGCTGGACGCGGGAGGAGCCGAGGATCGTGCCGCCGCGCGCCAGGATGCCGCCGACCGCGTCGAGGTCGAGCTTGCGGTAATCGCACTCCAGAAGGCCTTTCCAGCCGTCGTGGAAGCCGATGACCTCGTCACCGTGGTCGACGACGGCGCGGTGCACCACGGACCGGATCACCGCATTGAGACCGGGGCAGTCGCCACCGGAGGTGAGCACACCAATTCGCATTGCCCGGAGAACCTTTGCAACGTGGGCCGACGGCCGGACCACGTCGTCCGGCTGAATCCCCGCCACCCTACCGGCGCGGGGTGGCGGGGCCGAACCAGGCGTCCGACTGCTGGACGCCCCCTGGTTGAACGGGAGACGTCGGGCCGGTGTGAAGCCGGGGCTCAGGCCGGCTGCGTCGCGGCGGCGATGCGCTCGGCGCGCAGCGCCTCGTACCACCGGTCGTCCGCCGGCGGCAGCGCGTTCACGTCGAGCGCCAGCTTCAGCAGCAGGTCGGCGATCAGCGGGTTACGGGCCAGGACCGGGCCGTGCATGTACGTACCGAACACCGTGTCGTTGTACGCGCCCTCCGTGCCGTCACCCGTGCCGTTGCCCCGGCCGAGCGACACCCGCGCGAACGGCCGGGCGGTCGGGCCGAGATGGGTGATGCCCTGGTGGTTCTCGAATCCGGTCAGCGGCGGCAGCCCCAGGTGCGGGTCGATGTCGCCCAGTACGTCTCCGACGCACCGCTCGCCCTCGCCACGGGTGGAGATGACGTCGAGCAGCCCGAGACCGCCCTCGCGCTCACCCAGGTCGTTGACGAACTCGTGGCCCAGGATCTGGTAGCCGGCGCAGACCGAGAACACGATCGCCCCGTTGGACACCGCCCGGTTGAGACCGCCGTCACGGCGCAGCCGCTCGGCGGCCAGCCGCTGCGGCCGGTCCTCGCCGCCGCCGATGAGATAGATGTCGCCCGAGGTCGGTACGGCCTGGTCGCTGCGCACGTCCACCCGCGTGACGTCGAGACCGCGCTGCCGGGCCCGGCGCTCCACCACCAGCGCGTTGCCCTGGTCGCCGTAGGTGCTCAGCAGGTCCGGGTAGATCCACACCAGTCGCAGACTGTTGTCGCTCATTGCTCGCTTGTCCCTCTCCGACTGCATCTCTGTGTCTCTGTGGCCGGTGTCTCAGTTGCCGACGCGGCGGCGCAGGTCCTGGAACGACGTGTAGTTGGCGATCGCCTCGATACGTCCGGGCGGCGCCATCTGCACGGCCTCGTCGGCGTTCGCGCACACCCGGAAGTCCAGGCCCGCGACCTCCAGCCGTACCGCCAGGTCCAGCTTGCGGTCGCCGATCACGAAGATCGGGTGACCGGCCAGCCGCGTGTAGTCCACGTCCCACAGCCAGGAGGTGTCCGTGCCGTCGGCGCCACGGGCGTTGACCGCGAGGATGACGGGGGTGGGCGGCGGGTCGATGAGCGAGAACGTCTCCAGCCAGCCCGCCGGGTTCTTCGCCAGCAGCAGCCGCAGATCACGGCCGAGGAAGGACACCACGTCGTACCGGCCCGCGACGGCCTGCACCTGGTACATGCGCTCCAGGGCGACCTGCGGGGGCACACCGAACGTGGCGGCCACGGCGGCGGAGGTGGCGGCGTTCGCCCGGTTCGCGCGGCCCGGCAGCTGGAGGTGGATCGGCCAGGCGGAGCCGTGCGGGTCCAGCACATGGTCGCCGTGCAGCGCCCAACTCGGAGCGGGCCTGCGGAAACCGCACTGCCCGCAGAACCAGTCGTCGCCGGGTCGCTGCATCACACCGCCGCAGGCGGGGCACGACCAGGCGTCGTCCTTCCACTCCTGCCCGGCGGCGACCCAGACCACGTTCGGGGACGACGACGCGGCCCAGACGATCAGCGGGTCGTCGGCGTTGGCGATGACGACGGCCTTCGTGCCGGCCAGTCCCTCGCGCCAGTGCTCGGCCAGCATGCGGGTCTCGGCGGCGCGGTCGAGCTGGTCGCGGGAGAGATTGAGCAGGGCGATCGCCTTGGGCGTGGTGTCGCGCGCGACTCCGGCGAGGTACTTCTCGTCCACCTCGATCACGCCGTATTTGGCGTCCGAACCGCCCGCCAGGGCGGAGGTGATGCCGGCCGGCATGTTCGCGCCCAGCGCGTTCGACACCACGGGGCCGCTGGCCCGCAGGGCCTCGGCGATCAGCCGTGTCGTGGTCGTCTTGCCGTTCGTCGCCGACACGAGCACGACGTCCAGATGCTGCGCGAGAGCCGCCAGCAGATCCGGGTCGAGCCGCAACGCCACCTTGCCGCCGATCACCGATCCGCTGCCGCGCCCCGCAGCGCGCGACACCGCCGCTGCGGCCTTGCCTGCCGTCACGGCCAGCTTGGCCCGCGGCGACAGCGGGTCCGTGTTGCCTGCCATCGTCCTTGATCCTCCTCGCGTCGGTCCGGCCTCAGCCTATCGAGATACGTGCGCGGGCCCGAACCACGGCACAGGAGAACGGGCCGATCGTTGTCACACGTACGCCTGAACGAACGCGCCGGGCGGGCGCGCCGGGGAGCCGCCGACGTGCCGCGTGGCGGTTTTCGGCCCGGAGACCGGGGTGTTTGCCCACCGACATGGCATTCGCGCCGGTTGTGCGCCCTCGGTCTCGCCGATCCGGCCGCCGGGCTGGTGTGGATCAAGGTCGGGACAGGTGGCGTGGACCACGCCGGCCGATCCGGCGCGGCCCGCACATGACCGTCACTCTGCCTCCGACGGTCCTTCACATCCCGCCGGGGCCGGGCGTTCAACAGGGGTTCACCCCACCGCCACGCCGCCGAGCCACACCCGGGTGGGTCGCAGGGCCGCGTCCAGCTCCACCAGGTCCGCCCGCAGGCCGGGACGGAGTTCACCCCGGTCGCGGAGCCCGAGCAGCCGGGCGGCCGTGCCCGACGTCATCCGTACGGCGTCCGCCAGGGGGAGGCCCACCGTGAAGACGGCCCTGCGGAACGCCTCCGCCACGAACAGCGTCGACCCGGCGAGCGTGTCGGTGCCGCGCAGCCGGGCCACCCCGCCCGCGACGGTCACCTCGCGGTCCGCGAAGGCGTAGTCCCCGTCGGCCATGCCCGCCGCCGGCATCGCGTCGCTGACCAGCATCAGCCGCTCGGGGCCCGCGACCCGGTGGGCCAGCCGTACGGTGTCGTCGGCCAAGTGATGCCCGTCCAGGACGAGTTCGCAGACCAGCCGCGGATCGAGGAGCGCGGCGGCCACCGGACCGGGCTCCCGGTGGTGCAGCGGAGGCATCGCGTTGAACAGGTGCGTCACCGCGCGCGCACCGAGATCGGCGGCCCGCGCGAACTGCTCCGCGTCCGCGTCGGTGTGGCCCAGACAGCACACCAGTTCGTCCGCGTACCGCCGGATCAGCTCCGGCGCGCCCGGCAGTTCCGGTGCCACGGTCATCGACACCGCGTGCCCGCCCGCCGCTTCCAGCAGCCGCGCCAGCAGGTCCGGGTCGGGGTCGCGCAGCGCGGTACGGGTCTGCGCGCCGCGCCGCGCGGGCGACAGGAACGGCCCCTCGAAGTGGATGCCCACCAGGTTGGGCGCCGACCCGTCGTCGACGACCGACGCGACAGCGCGTACGGCCGCCTCCATCGCGGGCGGCTCGACCGTCGCCACGGACGCCAGCATGGTGGTCGTCCCCCGCGCGAGATGCCCCGCCGCCGCCCCCCGTACGGCGGCGGGGTCGCCTGTGTAAACCGAGTGGCCGGCTCCGCCGTGGCAGTGCGGATCCACGAACCCCGGCACGACGAGCCGCCCGCCCAGTTCCACCACCGCGTCCGGCCCGCCGGGCGGCTCGCCCGTACCCAACGAGTGGATGCGGCCGTCCCGCACGAGCAGCCACCCGTCCGTGACACCGGAGTCCGGCGTCACGAACCTGCCGCCGCTGAACAGCCGCCCCCCACCGGCCGCCGGTGCCGGACGGCCCGCGCTCACCGCGTGCCCAGCAGCGCGCCCACCGCCGCCTGGGCGCACACGCGCGAGGCGCCGAAGGTACGCACCCAGCCCCGGAAGCCGTCGAAGTCGTCGCCCGGCACCCCCATGTCGACCACCACACAGCGGGGATACCGCTCCAGCAACTCGTCCAGGACCGGCTTCTGCCAGGGGAACCGGTGCGAGCTGCGGACCAGCAGCACCACGTCGGCGTCCGGCCCGAACTCGTCCAGATACAGGCCGACTTCGGCCTTGATCATGCCCTCGGCGTTGTAGGTGTCGCCCGCCACCGCGAGCGCCTCGACGTCGATGCCCGCCGCGCGCAGCGGCGCCTCCACGCCCCAGGAGGCGCCGCCCTGCGCGGGCGAGTGCGTCGGGTCGAGCCGTACGACCAGGGCGCGGTTCCCCTTGAGCGCCGCGTCGCCGCGTACCTCCAGGACGTCCCGGGCCTGCCGCTCGCCGACGGTGTCGTCGTGCGCGACGCCCGTGGCGCGCGGCCGGGTGCCGAGCTTCGCGAGACGCGCGTTCGCCTCCCGCAGCCGCTCCAGCGGCAGGGTGCCGTTCTCCACGGCGGTCACCAGCGCGGCAGCGGCCGCGTCCACGTCGTCGCCGAACGCCCACGCGCCCAGGCACAGCGCGTCCGCGCCGGCCGCGATGGCCCGTACCGCCGCGTCGGGCAGGCTCGCCACGTCGGCGATGCCGCGCATCTCCAGCGCGTCGGTGATGACGACGCCCTCGAAGCCCAACTCGTCGCGGAGCAGACCGGTGAGTACGGCGGGGCTGATGGTGGCGGGGACGTCGTCCAACTGGCTGAGGTGGACGTGCGACACCATGATGCTGTCGACGCCGGCGGCGATGGCCGCGCGGAACGGGTCGAGGTAGTGGTCCACCAGCTCCTGCCGCGACAGGTCCACGGTCGGTGTGCCGAGGTGGGCGTCGGTGGAGCTGAGACCGTGGCCGGGGAAGTGCTTGGCGCAGGCGCTCACCCCGGCGGCCTGGAGCCCCTCGACCCAGGCCGCCGCGTGCTTGGCGACCAGCGCGCGGTCGGCGCCGAACGTGCGGATGCCGTTGGGGGAGAGGGGGTTGACGGCCGCGTCGACGGCGGGCGCCAGGTCCCAGTCGATACCGGCCTCCACCAGCGAGAGGCCGATCTGGTAGGCGGACTCACGGGTCCGCGCGGGATCGTCGAGACGGCCCAGGGCGTGGTTGCCCGGTACGGACGTACCGCCGTGGTCCTCCAGCCGGTTGACGTCGCCGCCCTCCTCGTCCACGGAGAGCAGCACATGGTCACGGAGGCCGTGCAGAGCGGTGGTCAGCTCCCGTACCTGCTCGGCGGAGGCGATGTCCTTGCCGAACAGGACGAAGCCGCCGAGTCCTTCGGCGACCCGGGCGCGCGCCCACTTGGGGACGGTCCTGCGTCCGAGCGCGGGGAACAGCACGCCGTGGGCGAGCCGGGACAGCTCGGTCATGATTCGATTCCTCACCTTGCGAATGGTCGTCGTGCGGTCGTACGGGGTGTCCCTGGGCCGGTCAGCCCTTGACCGCGCCGCTGGTCATGCCGCCGACGAGACGGCGCTGCACCAGCAGGAAGAAGACGAGTACGGGGATGGAGAAGATCGTGGAGGCCGCGATCATCGCGCCGTAGTCCACGCTCTCCGAGGTCTTGAACGACACGAGCCAGACCGGCAGCGTGTAGTTGTCCTGCGATTTCATGATCACGTAGGCGAAGATGTAGTCGTCCCACGCGTTGACGAAGGCGAAGATCGAGGTCGCCACGATGCCCGGCATCAGCAGGGGCAGCAGCACCCGTACGTACATCTGGAACCGCCCGCACCCGTCCACGAGCGCGGCCTCCTCCAGCTCGACGGGGACACCGTCCACGAACCCGCGCAGCGTCCAGATCGTGAACGGCAGCACGAAGGTCATGTACGTGAAGACCAGGCCCGGCAGGAAGTCCAGCCCGCCGACGGACCGGAGCATCAGATACACCGGGATGACCATGGCCGCCGCCGGGACCATCTGCACGAGCACCAGAATGGTCAGCACCGCCTTGCGGCCGGCGAACCGGAACCGCGCGATCGCGATCGCCGCGAACAGCGAGATGATCAGCGACAGGACGACCGAGGAGACCGTGACCGTCAGGGAGTTGCGGACGAAAATCCAGAAGCCCGGCTTGTCCAGCGCCCGGGTGAAGTTCTCCAGGCTGATCGGCCAGGGAATGAACTTCGGTACGGCGCTGAGGATGTCCGACCTCTGCTTGAGCGCGGTGGCCACCATCCAGTAGACGGGGAACACCATCACGGCGGAGACCGCCATCGCGATCGCGTTGTTGACGGTGCGCCGCCGGCGCGCGGGCGAGTGTGGTGACGTCTTGGTGGCGCTCATACGACATCTCCCTGCCGGGACAGCCTGCGTACGTAGGCGACGGAGAACAGGGCGAGGATCACCACGGTCACCACCGCGACCGACGCGCCGCTCCCGTACTCGTTACGGCTGAACGCGGTGATGTACGCGTACACGCCGAGCGTGGTGGTCGCCCCGTCGGGGCCGCCCTGGGTGAGCACCCAGATCGGGGTGAACGAGTTCACCGACCAGATCACTTCGAGGATGGTGAGGATCGCGAGGACGGGCCGCATGATCGGAATGGTGATGTGGCGGAACATCTGGAGCGTCCCCGCACCGTCGAGGCGGGCCGCCTCGTACAGGGACTCGGATATCTGGCCGCGCGCGGCGAACAGGGTCAGCGCCACGAACGGCAGGCCCTTCCAGACCGTCAGCAGGATGATCAGGCCCAGCGCCTGGGTGGGATGGGAGAACCAGTCGTAGACCGACATGTCCCCGAAGACCCGGAGCTGGGTGAGCAGCCAGTTGGCGACGCCGTACTGCGGCTGGAACATCCACTGCCAGACCAGGGTCGCCGCCACCATGGGCATCGCCCACACCAGCACCAGGCACACGGTGGTGACGACGCGGGCCCACGGCGAGACGGTCATCAGCAGATGCGAGATGAGGAATCCCAGCACCATCAGCAGCGTCACGCACACCAGCGTGAACACCACCGTCCGCAGCAGGACCGCCAGGAAGTCGGCGTCGGTGAAGATCCGGGTGAAGTTGTCCAGGCCGATGAAGTCCGACTGCCCGGTGAACAGCGACCGGGGGCCGAACTCCTGGGTCGACAGGGTCAGCAGCCGTACCAGGGGATAACCCTGGATCAGCAGGAGCGCGGCCAGCGCGGGGGCGAGCATCGCCCACGGCAGCATCCGGGACCGCCGCGCCGGACGGCGCCGGCCGGGTGGCCCGGTGCGGCGGTCCCTGTCCGGTGCGCGCACCGGACGGTGCTTCTCAGTGAGTGCCATCAGGCGTCCAGGGGTGTCAGTCGCTCAGCGAGTTGAAGGCGTCCGTCGCGTGCTTGTCGTACGCGGCCGACGACGAGCCGATGTCCGCACCGCTCGCGATCTTCGAGAAGAACTGTTCGTTGTAGCGCTCGGTCTCCAGCGTGGCCTCGCCGGGGCTGTTGGGCAGCGGCCGGCTCACCTTGCTGGCCTGCGAGGCGACGGTCAGCTGCTCGGGCACACCGGCCGGGGTGAACGACGGGGAGATCGGCAGCAGATTGAGCTTCAGCGCCATCTTCTGCTGGAACGTCTTTCCGGTGACGATCCGCAGCCAGTCCTCGGCGGCGTCCCGGTCGGGGCTGCCCGCGGCGATGCCGATGGTCGACCCGGACACGATCACGGGCATCGCGCTCGCCTCGGTGTAGCCCGGCATGGCGAAGAAGCCGATGTTGTCCTTCATCTTGGGGTTCTTCTCGATGACGGCGGCCGGCTCCCACGCCTTGACGTACGCCATGGCGGCCTTGCCGTCGGCGAACAGCTGGTCCTGGTCGGGGCTGTCGGTGTTGACGCCGACGGACGACGGGGTGGAGCAGGTGTTCTGGAAGGACTTCCACGCCTTGAGGCCGGCCTGGTTGGCGGGCGACGACATCTCGGCCTGCCACGTGCCGTCCTTCTGCGAGGCGACCTTGCCGCCCTTGGCGAAGAGGAAGGGCATGCCGTTGAACCAGTACTGGCCCGGCACGTAGAAGCCGGAGAAGTTGGCCGTGCCCTTGTTCGACTCGGCGAGGGTGCCGCAGTGCGCCTGGAGTTCGGCGAGGGTCTTCGGAGGTGAGGTGATGCCCGCGTCGGCGAACATCTTCTTGTTGTACATGACCACTTTGGTGCCGCCGTAGAGCGGCGTGGCGTACAGCTTGCCGTCGTACTCGGAGGGGCCGGAGAGACCGGCGAGCCAGTCGGCGGAGCCCTCGAAGTTCTTCTTGCTGTCCGTGAGATCGGCGAGACCGCCGGAGTAGGTCTGCAGCGGAGTCTGGGTGTTGCCCATCTCCACGATGTCCGGCGGGTTCCCGCTGGCCAGTGCCGTGGTGATCTTGGTGGCGACGCCGTCCCACTGCTGTATCTCGATGTCCACCGCGATGTCCGGGTGGTCCTTCTTGAACTCGGCGGTCGCTTCCTTGATCAGTGGGTCCTCGCCCGGCCCGCCGGTCATCATCCAGATCGTCAGCTTGTTGTCGGAGTCGGCCTTCGCCACCCCGCCACCGCCGCACGCCGTCAGCGTGAGCGCGAGGACCGGAAGCGCCGCGAGTGCGCACCGGGTCCGTGATCGGTTCATCGTTGTCACCCTTCTGCCATCTGCTCGTCGTGCCTGGTGCGGGGGGTCTTGTCGTCGTGGCCGGACGTGGTGCCGGGGGCACCGGGGCCGGCCGTGGGGGCCGAAGGGGCCGTGGGGCAGTCCGCGAGGCGGCGGATCACCAGATCGCGGTCGACGGCCACGGAGGCCGCGTCCCGCGCGCTGACGCCCAGCGAGTCGTAGAGGCGGCCGAGTGAGGACGCCATCGAGCCGAGCAGGCCCGCCGAGTCCCCGAGGTCTGAGCTGCGCACCGCGCTGCGGACCCCGACCGTGTCGGCGACCTGGTCGCTGATCGCGGTCAGCCGCGCGCTGTCGAACGACTCCGAGAAGCCGCCGGTGAGGACCACGGTGCTGGGCTCGTACGCGAGGGCGACCACGGTGACCAGATGGGCCAGCGCGCCGTGCACCTCGGCCAGCAGCGGTGCGTACGCCTCCGGGTCCTCGAACAGGGCCCGCGCCGTGGGCACATGGACCCCTTGGCCGCGGGCGTACGCCACCAGGTCGGCCCCGGACAGGAGGTCGCGCAGGCGCTCCGCGCGGCCGGGCAGGGGGAGCCGGCCGAACTCGCCGAGCAGGCCCGTCCTGCCGAGCAGGACCTGTCCGTCGATCGAGACGGCGGAGCCGAGGCCGGTGCCCATGGCGAGCAGTACGGCGGTCTCCCGGTCCGGCAGTGAGCCGTACTGGAGTTCGCCCCGCAGGGCGAGGTTGGAGTCGTTGCCGACCGCCGTCTCCACGCCCAGCAGGGCCGAGACCTGCTCGATGAAGCCGGTGCCCTTGATCTGGCCGAGATTGTGCGACGCCACGACGGACCGTCCGTCGCCCGTGACGACACCCGGCAGGCCGATCGTGACGGTGTGCAGCGGGATGCCGTCGCCGTGGCGGTCGACCAGGTCGGTGACCCGGCCGGCCACCCAGGCGGCGAGTCCGGCAGCCGTCGCGTCGCGCGGCGTGGTGTCCCGGCTCCTGATGACGGCGCGGCCCAGCGCGTCCGCCACCACGACACGGCAGTTGGTGCCGCCGAGGTCGACTCCGCAGACGAGGGCGGAGCGGTGGTTGAAACTCACGGACGTCGACTGTCTGCCGGGGCCTTCCCGGAGCACCCGGAAACCCTCCAGGGCGAGGGATTCGGCCATCAGGTCGTCCACGATGCGGAACACCGTGGCCCGGCTCAGACCGGTGTCCGCGATGAGCCGCTGACGGTCCGTGTCCGCGCCGGAGAGCAGGGCCGCGATCACGGCGCTGCGGTTGGAGGTGCGGGGGAGCGAGGTAGTTGCCACAATTCCTCTCACTCTGAGATTAATTCGGTGGCGCTACTTTAAGCACAGGGCGGGGGTGAAAACCAGACATGCGGCGCATCACGTTCCGGTAAACGCGGGGCGGGCGGCCGTCGCCGGCTGCCCGACGTACGCTGGCGCGATGGCGGCGATCGAACTCGGGTACCCCGAGGTGGACTTCACGGCGGAACCATGCGAAACCGGCTGATCCCGGGCAGTGCCGGACGGGTTCGTCCCCTGCGGCTGCTCGGCGACCCGACCCTGCACAGCCCCTGCGGGCCCGTCACCGACTTCGGGCCGGAGCTGGCCCAGTTGGTGGAGGATCTGTTCGCGACGATGTACCGGGCGAACGGGGTCGGTCTCGCGGCGAACCAGATCGGTGTGCCGCTACGGGTGTTCGTCTACGACTGCCCCGACGACGAGGACGTCCGCCATCTCGGGCATGTCGTCAACCCCCGGCTGGTGTCGGCGGACGGCGTCGCCGTACGGGGCGCCGAGGGGTGCCTCTCGCTGCCGGGTCTCGAAGCGGGGACGGAGCGGCTCGACCACGCGGTGGTGGAGGGTATGACGGCGGACGGCGCGCCCGTACGGATCGACGGCACCGGATTCTTCGGGCGCTGTCTCCAGCACGAGTGCGACCATCTGGAGGGGCTGGTCTATCCGGACCGGCTGACGGGCTTCCGCCGGGCCAAGGTGCTGCGGGCGGCGCGGCGCGCGTCCTGGAGCTGAACGCGCGGCCCCTTCGGGCCGGCCCGGACCCCGCGTCAGAGCCCCGGGCTGCCCGCCCGGTCGTCCACCGACGACAGCCTGCCCCACAGCAGATCGGCCAGGCTGCTCGCCAACTGGGCGCGTGAGCAAGGGCGTTCGCCGAGCCACCAGTCACCGGCCGCGTGCATCATGCCGACGATCCCGTGACCCCAGACGCGCGCCAACTGCGCGCTGTCGGGCCCGAGATCGACCCGCTCCTCGATGACGATGGCCAGCTCCTCGCCGAGACGGCGCAGCAGCGGGGCCGAGTGCCGGCCCACGTCGAAGCCCTGCTCGGGGAGTTGGGCGTCGGCGGTGTCGTCGGCCGGGTGCATCAGGAACCGGTACACCTGGGGACGCGCCTCGATCGCCGCGAGGTAGGTGTCGAGCGTGGCCTCCACCCGCGCGCGGCGGTCGGCGGGCGCGTCGAGCGCCGCCTTCAACGCGCTGAGCAGCGCGTCCGTATGACGCTTCGCCAGGGCGCGGTAGAGCCCGCCCTTGTCGCCGAAGTGGCGGTAGAGGATCGGTTTGGTGATACCGGCCTCGGCCGCGATGGCGTTCATGGAGGCTTTCGGCCCGTCACGCAGCACGACCCGGTCGGCGGCCTCCAGGAGTTGGCGGCGCCGCTGATGGGCAGAGCGGTGCTGGTCGGCCTGCTGTGTGGTCCCCATGGGTGTCTCCCCGCCCGAGCGATTCCGTGACGCCCCGGCAACGTAACACCAAGCCCGCCGTCCTCGCGGATCAGCCCGCCGCAGGTTGACATCCTCTACTTGTCGGTAACAGACTGTTGTTACCGTAAGTAACAGCCGTGCTGGAGGAAGACGATGGCCGAGTTCAGCTTCGAACTCAACGACGACCAGAAGCAAGTACGCGACTGGCTCCACGGGTTCGCCGCCGACGTCATCCGCCCGGCGGCCGCCGAGTGGGACGAGCGCGAGGAGACTCCGTGGCCCGTCATCCAGGAAGCCGCCAAGGTCGGCGTCTATTCCCTCGACTTCTACGCGCAGCAGTACTTCGACCCCACGGGCCTCTCCATCCCCATGGTGATGGAGGAACTGTTCTGGGGTGACGCGGGCATCGGCCTGTCGATCGTCGGCACCGGACTCGCCGCCGTCGGCGTTCTCGCCAACGGCACGGACGAACAGATCGGCACCTGGATACCGCAGATGTACGGCGACGTGCACGACGTGAAGGTCGCCGCGTTCTGCTCCTCCGAGCCCGACGCCGGATCGGACGTCGCGGCCATGCGCACCCGCGCGGTCTACGACGAGGCGAAGGACGAGTGGGTGCTGAACGGCACCAAGACCTGGGCGACCAACGGCGGCATCGCCAACGTCCATGTCGTGGTCGCCGTCGTGGACCCCGAGGCCGGCTCCAAGGGCCACGCCTCGTTCATCGTGCCGCCCGCCACGCCCGGCCTCTCCCAGGGCCAGAAGTTCAAGAAGCACGGCATCCGCGCGTCGCACACCGCCGAGGTGGTCCTGGAGGACGTACGCGTCCCCGGCCACTGCCTGCTCGGCGGCAAGGAGAAGCTGGACGAACGGCTGGCCCGCGCCCGCGAGGCCAAAGCGACCAAGGGGGCCGGCGGCGAGCGCGTGAAGAACGCGGCCATGGCGACCTTCGAGGCGTCACGCCCCGCGGTCGGCGCCATGGCCGTGGGCACGGCCCGCGCCGCGTACGAGGTGGCACTCGACTACGCCAGGACCCGCACCCAGTTCGGCCGCCCGATCATCGACAACCAGGGCATCGCCTTCCAGCTCGTCGACATGCGCACCCGCATCGACGCGGCCCGGCTGCTGGTGTGGCGCGCCTCCTGGATGGCGGCCACGGGCAAGCCCTTCACCGCCGCGGAGGGCTCCATGTCGAAGCTGTACGCGAGCGAGACGGCCAAGCAGGTGACGGCGCAGGCGATCCAGATCCTCGGCGGCAACGGCTTCACACGGGAGTACCCGGTGGAGCGGATGCACCGCGACAGCGCGATCTACACGATCTTCGAAGGCACGAGCGAGATCCAGCGCCTGGTCATCGCCCGGACGCTGTCGGGCATGCCGATCCGCTAGAGCTGGGCCTCGGTCGCCGGACGGGCCGCGTGCTGTGCCCTCGGTCGCCGGACGGGCCCACAAGCC
>NZ_JBHUUW010000095.1:0-24845 GCF_042670825.1 Streptomyces sp. NPDC057137
CGGGCTCAAATGAGCCCGTCCGGCGATTGAGGACGAGCGCGGCCCACGAGCCGCGCGACCCGGCCAACGTTCCTGGCCACAGGACCAGCGGAACGCTCGCGGAAAACTTCTCGAAGAAAATTCGCGGCGTGTGTCGATCCGGGCCCCGCCCGTTCGACGCAAGGGTGAAAGGCGGGAAACAGCCCGCACATCACCCACCGCACACCGCACACCGAGGAGTCACCATGCCGCGTTTCATGACACTGATCCACCTGGACGAGGCCAACCAGCCCGCCGAGGGTCACAGCGCCGAACTGGGCGAGCGGATGGGCAAGTTGGCCCAGGAGATGGAGAAGGCCGGCGCCATGCTGGAGACGGGCGGGCTGCACCCGTCCGCCGAGGGCACCCGGGTGACCTGGTCGGGCGGGAAGCTGTCGGTCACCGACGGGCCGTTCACCGAGTCCAAGGAGGTCATCGGCGGGTACTCGATCGTCCAGGCGAAGACGCAGGCCGAGGCCGTCGAGTGGGCCAAGCGGTTCCTCCAGATCCACGAGGACTACTGGACCCTGACCGCCGAGACCCGCCAGATCGCCGAGTAGTACCGACCGTCGCGTCTGTTTGCCGTCCGCCCGCCCCGGTGCTCTGATGGGTGGCCGTGAGGGCAGACGGCGCGGTGGAAGCGGTATTCAGGATCGAGCAGGCGAGGATCATCGCCGCCGTCGCCCGTGTCGTACGCGACGTCGGCATCGCCGAGGAGCTGGCGCAGGACGCGCTGGTCGCCGCCTTGGAGCAGTGGCCGGAGTCGGGCGTCCCGGACAACCCGGGAGCCTGGCTCATGGCCACGGCCAGGCGCCGCGCCATCGATCTCGTACGCCGCCGGGAGACATACGCCCGCAAGCTCGCCGAGGTCGGCCGCACGCTTGAGGACACCGCGCCGCCACCGCCCGAGCCGGCCGACGCCGACGACATCGACGACGACCTGCTGCGGCTCGTCTTCGTCTCCTGCCACCCCGTCCTGTCCACCGAGGCCCGCGTCGCCCTCACCCTGCGGCTGCTCGGCGGACTCACCACCGACGAGATCGCCCGCGCCTATCTGGTGCCCGAGGCGACCGTCGCCCAGCGCATCGTGCGCGCCAAGCGCGGCCTCGCCAAGGCGGGCGTCCCCTTCGAGGTGCCGTACGGCGCGGAGCGCGACGCGCGCCTCGCCTCCGTGCTGGAGGTCATCTACCTCGTCTTCAACGAGGGCTACTCCGCGACCACCGGGGACGACCTGCTGCGCCCCGGCCTGTGCGAGGACGCGCTGCGGCTCGCGCGCGTACTGAGCGGGCTGATGCCCAAGGAGCCCGAAGTGCACGGCCTGGCGGCCCTGTTGGAGCTTCAGGCGTCCCGTACGGCCACCCGTACCGGACCCGGCGGCGCACCCGTCCTGCTCGCCGACCAGAACCGCGCCCGCTGGGACCGGCTGTTCATCCGCCGGGGCGTCGAGGCCCTGACCCGGGCGAGTGCGCTGGGCGGCGCCCCCGGCCCGTACGCCCTCCAGGCCGCTATCGCCGCGTGCCACGCGGGGGCGGCGACGTACGAGGACACGGACTGGGCCACGATCGCCGGGCTGTACGGGCGTCTCGCCGCGCTCACCCCCTCGCCCGTCGTGGAGCTGAACCGCGCGGTCGCCGTCTCGATGGCCGACGGGCCCGAGGCGGGCCTGGCGCTGGTCGACGCGCTGGCGGCGGGGCCCGCCGGGTCCGCGCTCAAGGGCTACCACCTGCTGCCGAGCGTGCGCGGGGATCTGCTGGCGAGGCTGGGGCGTACGGAGGAGGCGCGGGCCGAGTTCGTACGGGCGGCCGGGCTGACCCGTAACGAACGCGAGCGCACGCTGCTGGAGGAGCGGGCGGCCGGACTCCAGGCCTCCGGACTCTGAGCCTCGGGCAGCGGCTCACCCGGCCAGGTGCTCGCCGACCGACCGCCCGGCCATGGCATGCGGCGATACTCTCGCCGCATGTCTCGCCGCTCATCCCCGCTGCCGCCGCCTCCGCCCCCCGTACACATACGCACCTGGCCCGACGAGCGGACGCTGCTCGCCGAGCGCGCGAAAATCCTCGGCTGGCTCGTCGGGCGCGGCATGGGACCCGCGCGGCTCACGCAGTTCCTGCTGCTCGTGGGCGGGGTGGAGTTCGGCTGGCTGATGGCGGGCGGGGGGCTGCAGGGGCTGGTCGTGGAGGACGTCGATCCGATCACCCTCATCTTCGGCGTGCTCCTCGCGGCGTTCGGCCTCGGCGTGATGACGGCCGCCGGGATCATCCTCGGCCTGCTGCTCCGCCGGGATGTCGCGATGTACCGGCTGACGCGCGAGTGGGCGGCGCTCGCGAGCGACCCGGAGGGCGACAGGCGCCTCCGGCTGCCGGGCGTGAGCCTGTGCTGGCTGCTGGTCTCCTTCCTGGTCGGGGTGCTGGGTCTGTGGCTGTCCCTGGAGACGCCCGCGAGCGCGCGACGGGGCGAGGACACGTACGCGGAGGTCGCGTACGTGATGGGCGCGGGCGCCCTCCTCTGGATCGCCGGGCTGATCGGCGTCACGAAGGCCGTCACGCACTACCGGTGGGCCGTCCGGCTGCTCGCCACGGGTCAGCCCCGGCCCGCCGGGCAGTGATCCCCGGCCCGCCGCTCCGGCGGCGGTGATCCCGGTCGACCGGGCAGTGATCATGAGGGATAGCCTCCCCGGATGTTCCGTCGTACGCCGCTGCCGCCCCCTCCGCCGCCCGAGCACCTGTGCGACTGGCCCGACCGCGAGTCGATGCTCGCCGACCGGGTCCTCGCGATGGCCGAGCTGCGGCGGCGGAGCCTGACCGTGGCGGGGCTGCTGCTGCTCTGGTCGCTCGGGCTCGTCGCGGGGGTCGGGTGGGTGCTGGTCAGTCTGGGGCTCGGCCATTTCGAGGACCGGAGCGCGGACTACCTGACCGGGCTCGTCGAGCTGATCCTCGGTGTGATCGTCCTGGTGCCCGCGATGATCGGCGCCGGTTTCAGCGTCGCCAGGGACCGCGCGGTGCGCGACAGGATCGACGCCTGGGCCGAACTGGGGCCGGATCCCGAGAACGACCACCGGCTGCGGGCCGGCGCCCGGAGCGCCGTGTGGCTGGGACTGTCCGTCGTGCTGTGCGTGACCGGTCTGGGACTGGCCCTGACCGGCGGCGGCCAGCCGGATTCCGCGGGAGTCGGCGAAGTGGCGTATCTCGTCGGGATCGGCGTGATCGCGCTGGTCATCGGCGTCCTGGGGGCGGTGCGGGCGGTGGGCCACCAGCGGTGGGCGGAGCACGTACTGAGCCCGGTCCAGCCGCGTGGACGCGGCGGCGCGCACCGCTGAATCCACCGCGGAAACTGTGATTTACGGGACGCGAGTGGCGCGTGTTGTCCGGATGTGTCCCGAAGTCGCCCCCCGCTCCCTGAGGCCGTTCCTACGCCGCCCGTTCTATCCTGGGGAGAACGCATGCGCCATTTCATGGGGTGAAGGGGCGGCGGATGAACTGGCTGTGGTGGATTTTCGTCTTCTTCATGGTCGGTGGCTTCAGCTGGGTCGCCGACACGAGCCGGAGCGCGCTGCGCACCCGGCACGAGCGAAGAGTGGAGCGCATCAAGCTCGTCGAGGGCGGCCGGCTCGCCCTGGAGGAGTCACACAAGCCGCCGGAGCCCGTCTGCGGGTGTTCACACCATCTCGCGAAGCACGACAAGCAGGGCAAGTGCCACGAGAACGTTGAAGTGGCAACGGCCTGGGACGAGAACAAGAAACCGAAGCGGTACGAGCTGGCGCAGTGCAACTGCCAGCAGTACGTCGGCCCGCAACCTCTCTCGGTGATCTACGCCGACGACATCACCGACCTGGACGCCCGGCTCCTGGAAGCGCAGCTTCAAGCCTCCCGGACCGAGCCGAAGGAGTCGGAGGAGTCGAATGAGTCGGAGAAGCCGAAGGAGCCGGAGAAGCCGGACAGGCTGAAAAAGCCCGAGAAACTGGAGAAGCCGGCGGCCGAGGAGTCGCAGTCCACGGAGTCGGCGGCCGATGAGCCGAAGGAGCCGGGGGCCAAGGACCAGGACTGAGCGCCGCCGTCGGGGGTCCGGTCGGTGCCCACGGTAGGCGTGCCCTCAGATGGCCCAAGGGGTGGGCGCCGGCTCCAGGGCGCCCGCTTCGGCGAGCGTCCCGTGTGCCGCGAGCACCGCGTCCGTGGTGGTGCCGATATCGAGTACGACTCCGCCCGACCCGGCTTCCAGGCGTCGCGCGGCGAGGTCCGTGGGCACCCGCGCGGCCCGGTTCGCCGACAGGAAGACGGACCAGCCGCAGCGCGGGTGCGAGGGCCGCAGGTCGTAGGCGGTCCTCAGCGCGGTGAACAGCTCACGGTCGTAGGTGCTCCCGGTGTCCGCGTCCCAGACACCGGCCATGGCGGCCAGTGCCTCGGGCAGCCGGTCCGCGAGTGGCACGGCCGAGTCCGGGGTCCCGGGGAAGAGCAGCACCACCGCGATGAACGGGGAGAACCTGTTCGAACCCCCGGCCGTCGCCTTGAGCTGCGCGTACCCACCGTCCGGCTGCCGGGCCACCACAAAGGCGCCGGCGTCCCGCGGTACGGGCTCGCCCGGTGCCGTGCCGTGGCCGTCCCACCGCCAGTCGGCCAAGGCGCCCGCCGACAGCTCCGTCAGCCGCCCCAGCAGGTCCAGCCAGCGCCCGGCCAGCTCCTGGTGGGACTCGGGTCTGGGCCCCCAGGACACCTTCACGACGGTCTCGCCCGCCACCTCACGCCCTCCCGGCGGGCCGACCGAGCAGCATCGTCGGCGCGCCCGCGACCCGGGTGAGGAAGACCGTGGCCGATTTCCGCCCCTGGAGCTTCATCTTCCGTCGCAGCTCCTCCGGTTCGACCGGCGAGCCGCGCTTCTTGACCGTCAGGATGCCGACCTCGCGCTCGCGGAGCAGGGCCTTGAGGCGCTTGAGGTTGAACGGCAGCTCGTCGGTGATCTCGTACGCCGTCGCGTACGGGGTGGGGCGCAGCTCGTCCGCCGTGATGTAGGCGATCGTCTCGTCGATCAGCCCGCCGTCCAGCTCGTCGGCGGCCTCGGCGACCAGATGGGCGCGGATGACGGCGCCGTCCGGCTCGTACAGATAGCGGCCGACCTTCCTGACCTGGGGGTTCGGCAGGCCCCGGCCGGTGAGGGTGAGGCCTGCGGGGAGCAGCGTGGCGCGCCGGGCGCCGGGTGTGATCGCGCCGACGGCTCCGGCTCCGGCCCCGCTCGCGTCGTGCCAGAGCACCGCCTCCTTGACGTCGCCGCCGTCGGAGATCCACTCGGCCTCGAAGTCGTCGGGGACCAGCTCGTGCGGGATGCCTGGCGCGATCTTGATGCCGCCGGTGCCGACCGTACGTACCGCCTCGATCGCCCAGGACAGCGGCGGCGAGTACGCCTCCGGGTCGAAGATCCGGCCCCGCCCGCCGCGTCTCGCCGGGTCGATGAACAGGGCGTCGGGGGCGGGCGCGGCGCGCAGGTCGTACGTCATGACGTCCGCGCACACGACGGTCGGTGGCGGGGCGTCAGGTGCCAGCGCGGGGATGTTGTGCGCGGCGATCTCGCAGGTCGCGGGGTCGCGGTCGACCGCGGTCACGGCGAACCCCGCGCGGGCCAGCTCGATCGCGTCGCCGCCCACGCCGCAGCACAGGTCCGTGATCCGCGCCGGGCCGGGGCCCGGGAGGCCGATGTCCCGGAACCGGCCGGCCCGGTGGGCGGCGACCGAGGTGCGGGTGGCCTGCTCGACGCCGTGCGGCGTGAAGTACATGCGGTACGCGTCCCGTTCGCCGAACTTCGCGACCGCCCGCTGCCGCAGCCGGGCCTGCGCGAGGGCCGCCGAGACCAGCTCGGCGGGATGGTCGCGGCGCAGCCGGGTCGCCAGCGCCAGCTCCTGCGCCGGGTCGTGGTCGCGGAGGGCGGCGAGCAGGGCCTGGCCCTCGTCGGAGAGCAGAGGGGCGAGCGGCGAGGGGGAGTCGGTCACCGGGCCATTGTGGGCCAGCCGGGGGACCGTCATCGCTTCCCGGCGGTGTCGGCCGGGCGCGTGGGCCGGGCGCTGACAGGATGCGGCGCCATGCAACTAGTAAGACAAAAGGACGAAAAGGCCGCAGAGTCACGGAAAAGACACCCGGGCGGACGGGCGCGCGGGATCGCCGCCGTACTCCTGATCGCCGCACTCGGCTCCGCCTGCGCGGCGGAGACCGACGACCGGGGCGGCGGCGGTCACGCCGGCCACGGTGGTCACAGCGGGGACGGCGGTGGCGGTGGCGGCGGGCCGGTGGAGTCCGCCTCCGTGAAGCCGGGCCGGGCCGGCCCCGGGCCGGGGACCGACGCCGCGAAGAAGGCCGACGCCGCCGCTGCCGTCAAGGCCCAGGCGCTCCGCGCCGTGGCCGCCAAGAAGTGGAAGCTCGCCAAGACCCCGCTCGCCGCGCCCGCGCCGCCCGCCGTGAAGCCGCGCATCACCACCCGCAAGGGCTTCGAGGTCACGGGAGGCGCGACCCTGCCGCCGGTCTTCACCACCGTCCCGACGAAGGAGAAGGTCGTCTTCCTGACGATCGACGACGGCGCCGAGAAGGACCCCCGACTGCTGCGCATGATGGACGAGTTGAAGATCCCGTACAGCGCCTTCCTCAGCGACTACGTCATCAACGACAACTACGCCTACTTCAAGAAGATGCAGGCGCGCGGTGTCTCCCTGCACAACCACACGCTCACCCACCCCTACCTCCCCGGACTCTCCTACGAGGAGCAGAAGCGGGAGATCTGCGGGCAGCAGGACAAGATCAAGAAGCAGTACGGGAAGCGGCCCGAGCTCTTCCGGCCGCCGTACGGCAACTACAACGCCGGCACCCTGCGCGCCGCCAAGTCCTGCGGCGTCAAGGCGGTTCCGCTGTGGTCGTCCGAGGCGTTCCCCGACCACATGGAGTGGCGCGAGTGGGACCGGGACCTGCATCCCGGCGACATCGTCCTCACGCACTTCCGCGGGGAGGAGGACTGGAAGGGCTCGATGCCCGACATGATCCGGCACGTCATGAAGACGATCACCGACAAGGGTTACGCGGTGGCGAAGCTGGAGGACTACGTCTAGGGCTTGTCTCTCGGGTCAGGCCGGGCCGGGCCGGGCGCGGTCAGGTCGGGCCGGGCCAGGTCGGGTCGGGCCGGTTCCGCTGACGCCCCTGCGCCGGTGCAGGGGCGTCACGCATGTTCAGCGGACCACGTCGAAGACGTTCTTCTGCAGGCCGTTCGCGTACGCCTCGTGCTCGACCAGCCGCAGCTTCTGCGCGTCCTTGTCCGTGGCGCTGAACAGCCGCTTGCCCGCGCCGAGAAGCAGCGGGAAGACGAGCAGGTGGTACCGGTCGATCAGACCGGCGTCCGAGAGGTTCCGGTTCAGCTCGGCGCTGCCGTGGACGATGATCGGGCCGCCCTCGGTCTCCTTCAGCGCGGCGACCTCGTCGAGCGACCGCAGGATCGCGATCGGGCCCCAGTCCGCGACCAGGGCGTCGTCGGTGAGGGTGGTGGACACCACGTACTTCGGCATCTTCTTGTACTCGGCGAACTCCTCCATGCCCGGCCAGACCGGGCTGAACGCCTCGTAACTGGTCCGTCCCAGCAGCACGGCCGTGGCCTCCTCCTGCTCCCGGCCCTTGATCTCGAAGGCCTCCGGCAGGAACTCCACGTCCTTGAAGGTCCAGCCGGAGTTCCGGTAGCCCGGCTCGCCGCCCGGGGCCTCCACGACGCCGTCGAGCGAGACGAAGGCGGTGCTGATCAGTGTGCGCATCGAAGATCTCCTGGGGTGTCTTGTGCTCTGGTTCTCACTGGGTGGGGCCGGCCGTGCCGGCCTCGCAGCCGCAGTGTGCCAACTCTCACTGACAGACCGTGGACCACGGCGAAACTCATCGGTGCCGACGCGCCGGAGGTACCCGAAGGCGCCGGATCGCGCCCGCCACGGCGCCGGATCGCGCCCGCCACGGCGCCGGATCGCGTCGCCGCGCGCGGGCTCGATTGGCACTCAGCTTGACCGAGTGCTAATCGCGGTCATAGTGTCAGGCCTGGCACTCCCCACTGGAGAGTGCCAATGCGTGACAGGACAGGTCCGGCACCCGCGACGACGGATCGATCCAGGTCACGCCACCCAGACAGTTAACCCCGTGAGATCTCCGAAGGGGGAGGTCGGATCGTGACGACCGCCAGCTCCAAGGTTGCCATCAAGCCGCTCGAGGACCGCATTGTGGTCCAGCCGCTCGACGCAGAGCAGACCACGGCCTCTGGCCTGGTTATTCCGGACACTGCCAAGGAGAAGCCCCAGGAGGGCGTCGTCCTGGCCGTCGGTCCGGGTCGCTTCGAGAACGGCGAGCGGCTTCCGCTCGACGTTTCCGTCGGCGACGTCGTTCTGTACAGCAAGTACGGCGGCACTGAGGTGAAGTACAGCGGCGAGGAGTACCTCGTCCTCTCGGCTCGCGACGTGCTCGCGATCATCGAGAAGTAATTTCCACAGTCTGCTGTGAACTGCGCCCCTGGCCCCCGCATCGCCGGGTGGTCCGGGGCGTAGTTCGTTGTTCGTTCGAGAGGACAAGAGAAAGCTCCCATGGCGAAGATCCTGAAGTTCGACGAGGACGCCCGTCGCGCCCTTGAGCGCGGCGTCAACAAGCTTGCCGACACGGTGAAGGTGACGATCGGCCCCAAGGGCCGCAACGTCGTCATCGACAAGAAGTTCGGCGCCCCGACCATCACCAACGACGGTGTCACGATCGCCCGCGAGGTCGAGCTCGACGACCCGTACGAGAACCTCGGCGCCCAGCTCGTGAAGGAGGTGGCGACCAAGACCAACGACATCGCGGGTGACGGCACCACCACCGCCACCGTGCTGGCGCAGGCGCTGGTCCGCGAGGGCCTGCGCAACGTCGCCGCCGGCGCCTCCCCGGCCGCCCTGAAGAAGGGCATCGACGCCGCCGTCGCCGCCGTCTCCAAGGAACTCCTGGAGACCGCCCGCCCGATCGACGACAAGTCCGACATCGCTGCCGTGGCCGGGCTCTCCGCCCAGGACCCGCAGGTCGGCGAGCTCATCGCCGAGGCGATGGACAAGGTCGGCAAGGACGGTGTCATCACCGTCGAGGAGTCCAACACCTTCGGCATGGAGCTGGAGTTCACCGAGGGCATGGCCTTCGACAAGGGCTACCTCTCGCCGTACATGGTGACCGACCAGGAGCGTATGGAGGCCGTCCTCGACGACCCGTACATCCTGATCAACCAGGGCAAGATCGCCTCCATCCAGGACATGCTCCCGCTGCTGGAGAAGGTCATCCAGGCGGGTGGCTCCCGGCCGCTGCTGATCATCGCCGAGGACGTCGAGGGCGAGGCGCTCTCCACCCTCGTCGTCAACAAGATCCGTGGCACCTTCAACGCCGTCGCGGTGAAGGCCCCCGGCTTCGGTGACCGCCGCAAGGCCATGCTCGGCGACATCGCCACCCTCACGGGCGCGACCGTCATCGCCGAAGAGGTCGGCCTCAAGCTCGACCAGGCCGGTCTCGACGTACTGGGCACCGCCCGCCGCGTCACCGTCTCCAAGGACGACACGACGATCGTCGACGGCGGTGGCGACAGCGCCGAGGTCGTCGGCCGTGTCAACCAGATCAAGGCCGAGATCGAGTCCACGGACTCCGACTGGGACCGCGAGAAGCTCCAGGAGCGCCTCGCGAAGCTGGCCGGCGGCGTGTGCGTGATCCGTGTCGGCGCCGCCACCGAGGTGGAGCTGAAGGAGAAGAAGCACCGTCTGGAGGACGCCATCTCCGCGACCCGCGCCGCGGTCGAGGAGGGCATCGTCTCCGGTGGTGGCTCCGCCCTGGTGCACGCCGCCAAGGTGCTGGAGGACGGCCTGGGCAAGACGGGCGACGAGGCCACCGGTGTCGCGGTCGTCCGCCGCGCCGTGGTCGAGCCGCTGCGCTGGATCGCCGAGAACGCCGGTCTTGAGGGCTACGTCATCACCGCGAAGGTCGCCGAGCTCGACAAGGGTCACGGCTTCAACGCCTCGACCGGCGAGTACGTCGACCTGGTGAAGGCCGGCGTCATCGACCCGGTCAAGGTCACCCGCTCCGCGCTGGAGAACGCCGCTTCCATCGCCGCGCTGCTCCTCACGACCGAGACCCTGGTCGTCGAGAAGCCCGCCGAGGAAGAGGCCGACGCCGGTCACGGCGGCCACGGTCACAGCCACTGAGGCCGTCGTAGCCCCTAGACCTGTAGGTCTTCAGGCTTCAGCAGTACGCGCCGAGGCCCGGCGCCCCTTCGGGGGTGCCGGGCCTCGACGCGTTCCTCCGCCTCTACGCCGAGTGCGGCAGGGCCGACGGGTGTACGGGATCCTCGAACGGCAGCCCCTTCGCGTACCGCTCCACCTCGTCCAGCGCCTGATCGGCCATCCGGTGGATCTCGACCCCCAGCGAGCCGGCGACATGCGGGGTCAGCAGCACGTTCGGCAGGTCGTACAACGGCGAGTCCGGCGGCGGCAGTTCGGGATCGGTCACGTCCAGCACCGCGTTCAGCCGCCCGGAGACCAGATGCGGCAGCAGCGCGTCCTCGTCGATCAGCGAGCCGCGCGCCGTGTTGATGAGCGTTGCCCCGTCCGGCATCGCCGCGAGCTGGGCGGCGCCGATCATATGGCGGGTGGCCGGGACCTGCGGCGCGTGGACCGACACCACCCGGGCGCGCCCGCAGAGTTCGTCCAGCGGCACCAGTTCGACGCCGAGCGCCCGAGCCTCGGAGTGGTCCACGTACGGGTCGTACAGCATGACGTCGAGGTCGAACGGCCGCAGCAGCTCGATCACCCGGCGGCCGATCCGGGACGCGCCGACGATGCCGACCGTACGGCGGTAGTTGCCCGCCCGGCCCAACTCCTGGTGCCAGTCGTGCCGGGCGCGCACCTCCTGGTAGCGGTGCGCCGAGCGGAGCACCTGCTTGCCCGCGAAGAGGATCGCGGCCAGCGTGTACTCGGCGACGGGCACGGCGTTGGCCGCCGCCGCCGACGTGACCGTGATGCCCCGCTCCCAACAGGCGTCCGTGATGTGGTGCTTGACGGTGCCGGCGGCGTGCACGACCGCGCGTAGCCGGGGCGCGGCGGCCAGCACCTCGGCGGTGAGCGCGGGCGCGCCCCAGCAGGTGATCAGCAGTTCGGCGTCCGCGAGCGCGGCGGCGACGGCCGGGTCGAGACCGGGGCCGGTCAGGGTGTGCGCGACGAGCTGCGGATCGGTGCGTACGAGGCCGGTCAGCCGGTCGAGATGAACGGGGGCGAACAGCCGTTCCGCGATGCCGGGACTCATCGCGAGCAGCGCGGACGGCCGATTGTCAGTGGCGTCGTGCATGGTGGAAGTCGGTCTCCTCGTGGGTCACTTCACGCGTCGCGGATGACGCTATTTGACGCTGCCGGCCGTGAGTCCGGCCTTCCAGTGTCGCTGGAGGGTGACGAAGGCGATGATCAGCGGGGTGACGGCGAGCAGGGAGCCGGTGACGACCATGGGGTAGAAGGTCGGGTCGGCGTTGGCGTTGCTGTGCCAGTTGAACAGGCCGAGGCTCAGGGGGTAGAGCTGGCGGTCCGAGAGCATCACGAGGGGGAGGAAGAAGTTGTTCCAGATCGCGGTGAACTGGAAGAGGAAGATGGTCACGAAGCCCGGCATGATCATCCGCAGCCCGATCGACCAGAAGGCGCGCAGCTCGCCCGCCCCGTCGATACGGGCGGCCTCCAAGGCCTCGTTGGGGATGTAGCCCGCGCTGAAGATCCGGGCGAGATAGACACCGAACGGGTTGACCAGCGCCGGGATCAGTACGGACCAGTAGGTGTTGACGGTGCCCGTCTCGACGGCCAGCAGATAGAGGGGGAGCGACAGCGCCGTGGACGGCAGCAGCACACCCAGCAGGACGAGCGCGAACAGCTTCTCCTTCCCCCGGAACTGGTATTTGTCGAAGGCGTAGCCCGCCGCGACGCTCACCAGCGAGCAGCCGAGGGCGCCGACTCCCGCGTAGAGCAGGGAGTTTCCGTACCACTGGAAGTAGATGCCGTCCTGGTAGGACGTCAGCTCGGAGAGGTTGTGGCCGAGGTCGAAGCCCTCGAACGAGAAGACGTCGCCGCCGAGGAGATTGCCCGCGTCCTTGGTGGCGGCGGTGACCAGCCAGATCAGCGGGAAGAGCGTGTAGACGGCGGCGATCAGCAGCACGCCGTTGACGGCGGTCTTCGACAGCCAGCGGCCCGCCGTCGGACGGCCGGTCGGTACGGGGGCGCGGTCGGCACGGCGGCCGTCGCGGCGGTTCGGGGTCTGGAGCTGGGCGGTCGGGTCGACCACGGTCGGGGACGTCATGCCCGTGCCCCCTTCCGGTTGGAGAGTCGGGTGACGACGAAGGAGAGCAGGGCGGCGACGAGCGCGATGAGCACGGAGGCCGCGGCGGCGAGTCCGTAGTCGTTGCGTTCGAACGCGGCGCTGTAGGCGTACATGTTGGGGGTCCAGGTGCTGGTCACGGCGGACCCGCTGCCGCGGTTGAGGATCAGCGGCTCGGTGAACAGCTGGAGCGAGCCGATGATCGTGAAGAGCAGGACCAGCATCAGCGAGGAGCGGATCAGCGGGATCTTGATGCTGAAGGCGAGCCGCCAGTTGCCCGCGCCGTCCACGGTCGCCGCCTCCAGCAGGGAGCGGTCGACGGCCTGGAGCGAGGCGTAGAAGATGACGACGTTGTAGCCGAGCCACTCCCACAGCGCGATGTTGACGATCGCGGGGAGGGTGCCCTCGGAGGAGAAGAAGTCGAAGCCGATGCCGCCGGACTCCATGGCGGAGACGACCGGGCTGAGTCCGGGCGTGTAGAGGTAGATCCAGATCAGGGCGGCGATCAGGCCGGGGATCGCGTGGGGCAGGAAGAGCGCGAGCTGGAAGAACCGGCGGGCGCGGGCCATGGCCGTGTCCAGCAGGAGCGAGATGACGAGCGCGCCGCCGACCATCAGCGGTATGTAGAGGGCGCAGTAGCCGAGCAGCACCCAGAAGCCGTCGCGGAACGCCTCGTCGCCGAGGGCGGCCGTGTAGTTGCCGAGGCCGTGGAAGACGGTCGTCGGGCCGTCGAAGCCGAGGCCGGACTGCTTCTCGGTGAAGAGGCTGAGATAGACGGCGTAGCCGACCGGGATGATCATCGCGACGGTGAACAGCGCGAAGAAGGGGGCGAGGAGGATGCCGGCGGCGAAGCCGGTACGGGCCTTGACGGTAGGGGACTTGGTGCTGCGGCCGGCTGTGGCGCTGCCGCTACTGCGGGTGCGGGTGCTGGTGCGGGTGCTGCTTGTGCTCTTCGTGTCGCTCATGAGGCGTCCTCGACATTCAGTCCGCGCTTCTTCGCGTCGGCGACGGTGGCGTCCTGCGCCGTGTTCAGCGCCGTACGCAAGGTCGAGCTGCCGCCGACCACGTTGCTGAGGGCGTCGCCGAGCGCGCCGTTGGTGGCGGCGGTGCTCGGCCCCCAGCGCCAGTCGGGACCGACGGACGCGCCGGCCTTCTCGTACAGGCCGTACAGGTCCTGACCACCGAAGAAGCTGGTGTCGTACGCCTCCTTGGCGACCGGCACCAGCGCGGGTGCCGCGGGCAGGGCGCTCGACGTGCTCGCGCCGATCCGGGCCTTGATGCCCGCATCGGTGGTCGACATCCACAGCGCGAACTCGACGGCGGCGGCGGCCTTCTTGCTGTCCTTGCTGACGGCGAAGGTCGACCCGCCGATCATGCCGCTGGCCGGCCGGTCGGCGTCCCAGCTCGGCACCGGCACGGCGGCCCACTTGCCCTTCTGCTCGGCCACGATGCCCGACAGGACGCCGGCGCCCCAGGAGGCCCCGAGATAGCCGACGGTCGTGCCCTGCTTCAGCGAGCCGGTCCACTCCGGGCTGAACGACGAGGCGGTGGAGACGAGTTCGTCGTCGATCATGCCCTGCCAGTAGTCGGCGGCCTTGACGCTCGCCGGGTCCGTGGTGTTGACCCGCCAGCTGTCCCCGCCGGTGTCGAACCACTGGCCGCCGGCCTGCCAGGCCATCGCCTGGAAGAAGGTCGGGTCGTCGGGGAAGAAGGTGCCGATCCGGGTCTTCGGCTCGATCTTCTTGATCCGCTCGGCGGCGGTGCGGAACTCGTCCCAGGTGCGCGGCGGCGCGATGTCGTGCTTCTCGAAGAAGTCCTTGCGGTAGTAGAAGACCTGCGGTGACGCGTCGAAGGGGACGGCCCAGTTACGGCCGCCCAACGTGGTCAGCTCCACGGCCTGCGGCAGGAACTTCTTCTTGATGTCGTCGGTGAGATAGCCGCTCAGATCCTGGAGCGAGCCCTGGCTGACGAACTGCGACAGCTGCGGATACTCGATGGAGAGCAGATCGGGCGCGATGCCCGCCTTCACGGCGTTGGCGATCTTGGGATAGCCGCCGAGACCGCCGGACGGTATCTCCTCGAACTTCACCTTGATCGTGTCGTGCGAGGCGTTGAACGCGTCCACGACCTCCTTCGATCCCCTCGTCCAGGCCCAGAAGGTGACGGTCACGGGATCTGCGGCGGTGCCTCGGGCGGGCGCCTGGCCGCCGCCACCGCTGCACGCCCCGAGGGCGGCGAGAGCGGACAGCGCGGTGAGCGCGCTGACGGCGGCGCGGATGGGACGGGACCACGGATGACTCACGGCTCGGGCTCCTGTGCGGCGGGGGACAGGCGATGGCCGTGATACTTCGATCCGTGGTGAGCGAAGTCAAGAGCGAAAGATTGATTGATCGAAAAATGATCGAACCGCGATGCCCGGGGCGATGCCCGGTGCGTGTCTAGCGGGTCGGCGCGCCGCACGAGGCGCGGACGCGCAGGCTCGGCAGCAGGTCCAGATGGACACGGGGGTCCGCCCCGGCGCCGGGCGCCGTCAGCCGCTCCACCAGCAGCTCCGCCGCGCGCCGCCCCACCGCGCGCTTCGGCGGCGCGACGGCGGTCAGCGGGGTGTCGGCGAGCGCGGCGACCTCGTCGTCGTACGTGATGAGCGCGAGGTCCCCCGGCACCCGTACGTCCAGTTCGGCCAGGCGCCGCACCATCCAGGTCGCGTCCTCGTCGTTGTGCATGAGCACCGCGGTGGCCAGGCCGTCCCGCACGGCGGCGGCCAGTCCCTGCGCCGCCCGCTCGAAGAGCGCGGGATGCCGCTCGGCCGACGACGAGTCGAGCACGGGCAGCGGCGCCCGCAGCCCCATGGCGTCCAGCGCCCGGGTGTATCCCTCGCGTACGGCCATCGATGTCGGACTGTCGGCCCTGGCGACCAGCAGGGGTGTTCCGTGCCCGAGCCCCACGAGGTGCCGTACGGCCAGGAGCACCCCGTGCGCGTGGTCGGAACGGACCCGGTCCAGCTCGTCCAGCGGCCCGCCGGGCACCCCGAGCCGCTCGACGAGCACGGTCGGGACCGGCAGCCCGGCGACCCAGTCCCCGTACCGCGCGGGATGGTCAGGCGCCGTCCAGCTGGGGGCGACCAGCAGCCCCTCCGCACCGGCGGCGAGCAGCCCGGCCGCGTGCGAGGCGTCGTCCTCGGACCGGTAGTCGGAGACGCGCAGGATCAGCCGCGCACCGAGCCGCGCCGCCGCCTCGTGCGCCCCGCGGATGACCTCGGCGAAGTAGTACGCGGCGGCCGGCGCCAGCATCCCGATGACCGGGCTCCCGCCCCCCGGCGCGGTCCCGGCGGGCCCCTGCCCGCGCGGCCACGACACGGACCCGTGCGCCCGGTCGAGCAGCCCCCGGGCGGCCAGGGCCTCCGCGTCCCGCCGCGCGGTGACGGGCGAGACCCCCAACTGCTCGGCGAGGTCCGACACTCGTACGGTGCCGCGCTCGCGCACCAGATTGAGCAGCCGGTCATGACGTTCGGCGGCACCTTCGCGCACGGTGGGAGTCCTCCGGAGGGTGATGAGGGGGTGGCCCGGTAGGAGGACTCTAATGCGGCGTGATCGAACGACGGAAGGTTTCGATCATTCGATCGTCACCACGGATCGGCCCCGTGCGGACACCCGCTACTGCGGGCCGTACTTCCGCCCCGTCTTCGACGTGATCCCGCCCAGCAGGCCACGCGGGGCCAGCTTCACCCCCGCCATCAGCGCCTTGTACCGCGGATCCGGCACCGACACCGTCTTGCCGCGGGCCAGGTCGGACAGGGCCGCCGTCACCAGCTTGTCGGCGTCCAGCCACATCCAGTTGGGGATGTTGTCCGTCCCCATACCCGCCCGGTCGTGGAACTCCGTCCGCGTGAAGCCGGGGCACAGCGCCATCAGCCGTACCCCCGTGCCGGTCAGGTCCCGTGCGGCCCCCTGGGTGAACTGCACCACCCACGCCTTCGAGGCGCCGTACGTCCCGCGCGGTACGAACGCCGCCACCGACGACACGTTCACCACCCCGCCCCGCCCGCGCTCCCTCATCCCGGCGACGGCCGCCGACGTCAGCCGCAGCACCGCCTCGCAGTGCACCTTCAGCATCGTCAGTTCGTCGGCCATCGAGACGTCGAGGAACCGGCCCTTGTTCCCGAACCCCGCGTTGTTGACCAGCAGATCGATGGGGTGCGTCCGGTCGCCGAGGCGTTTCTCGACCGCCGCGATGCCCTCGTCCGTGGCGAGGTCGGCGGTCAGTACCTCCGCCTCGATGCCGTGCAGGTCGTGGAGTTCGGTGGCCTGTCGCTGAAGGCGCTCGGTGTCGCGGGCGACCAGCACCAGGTTGTGGCCGCTTCCCACACCGACGGACTGGGAGGTCCCGCCCGCCGCCAGCCGGCGCGCGAACGCTGCGCCGATCCCCGCTGTCGCGCCCGTAATCAAAGCAGTCGTCATAGGCGTGCACGTTAGACGGTCGCACGACGGCCGCGAGCCCCCGTCCGGCCACCGGAAGGCGCCCCGGCGCGGCGTGTGATCCCCGGCCCTACAGAGCCCCGGCGTTCTCGGTGCTGCCGGCCTGACCGCCGATCACGCCGCTCCCGTACTTCGCCACGTACTCCCTCGCGGTCCGCAACTCCTCGACGTGCAGGGCCTCTCCGGCCGCCAGCACCCGCGGCAGCAGCTCGCGCTCCGTCGTCACGGCCCGGAAGGCGAGAGCGACCGTCACCTCGTGGTCGGGCCGGTGCACGATCTCGATCGGGTCGCCCGCGCGGATCTCGCCGGGCACCAGGACCCGGAAGTACGCCCCGGTGACGCCCTGTTGGGTGAAGCGCCGGACCCAGCCCGTCTCACCGAGCCAGCCGCCGAACGTACGGCACGGAATCCGGCCGCTGGTCGCCTCCAGCACCAGGTCCGGACCGACCCGCCAACGCTCCCCGATCTTCGTCCCGTTCAGATCGAGACCGGACGTCGTCAGGTTCTCGCCGAAGCTGCCGTTGGCCAGCGGACGGCCCAACTCCCGCTCCCAGAAGTCCAGATCCTCGCGTGCGTACACATAAACGGCCTGGTCGCTGCCGCCGTGATGGCGCAGATCGCACACCGAGTCCCCGGCCAGACCGCTGGCGCCGACGCCCTTCGGGCCGGGATCGCGCACCGCGACCGGGCCGTCCACCGGCCGCTTGTCGATTCCGGTGGCGCCGCCGGGCGCGTCCGAGTACTCGACGGTCTTGGGCCGCCCCACATTCACGGTCAGAAGCTTCATGACGGGCACGCTAACCCCCCGCGCCCCGCCCGCGCCTCTCAAATGGTCGGCCCTGAATTTCCCCCTGCCCCCAAGCGTCCCTTATGTTTGAGGAGTGATCGAAGCCCGCCATCTCCGTGTCCTGCGCGCCGTCGCCGCCACCGGCTCGTTCTCCGCCGCGGCGCGGGAGCTGGGGTGCACCCAGCCGGCCGTCAGCCAGCAGATGAAGGTCCTCGAAGCCTCGGTCGGTACGACCCTGCTGATCAGGACCAGCCGCGCGATGCGGCTCACCCAGGCCGGTGAAGCGCTCGTACGGCACGCGACGGGCATCCTGTCGGGGCTCACGGCCGCCGAGGAGGAGGTCGCGGCCATCGCGGGCCTGCGCGCCGGGCGGGTCCGGCTGGTCTCGTTCCCCAGCGGCAGCTCCACGCTCGTCCCCGCCGCACTGGCCGCCCTGCGCGCCGCCCACCCCGGCACCCGCGTCTCGCTGGTCGACGCCGAGCCGCCGCGCTCCGTCGAGATGCTGCGTGACGGCGACTGCGACGTGGCGCTGGCCTTCCGTTACGACTCCACCGGCGGCGGCGCCGAGGAGTGGGACGACCTGGTCGTACGACCACTGCTCACCGACCGGCTGGTGGGGCTGCTCCCCGAGGGTCACCGGCTGGCCGGGGCCGCCGCCGTCTCCATCGCGGACCTCGCCGACGAGTCCTGGATCGCGGGCTGCCCGCGCTGCCGTCACCAGTTGGTGGACGCCTGCGAGAGGGCCGGCTTCACCCCTCGTATCGACTTCGCGACGGACGACTACCCGGCGGTGATCGGCCTCGTCGGGGCCGGGCTCGGGGTCGCGTTCCTGCCGGAGCTGGCCATGGAGTCGGTGCTGCCGAAGGCCGCTCGTACGGTCACCGTCGAGCCCGCCGTCCGGCGCGAGATCGTCGCGCTCACGCTGCCCGACCTGGCGCGGGTCCCGGCGGTGGCGGCGACGCTGGACCAACTGGAACGGGCCGCGTCGCGCTGATTCCCGCGTGCCCGCACCCGTACCCGCTCACGGTGCGGTGAGCGGGTACGGCAGGTGCAGGAACGTTTCTGCGAATGTGTGTGCCGCGGGTCAGGCCCGGCCCGACCCGTTCGCCCCCGACGTCGCGATCAGCCGGGTGCGCGCGCGCCCCATCAGCTCCTCGCGTTCGTCCTCCGTCAGCCCGCCCCACACCCCGTACGGCTCCCGCACCGCCATCGCGTGCGCCGCGCACTGCGCGCGGACCGGGCATCTCATGCAGACCTCTTTTGCCGAGGTTTCGCGGGCGCTGCGTGCCGCGCCCCTCTCTCCCTCCGGGTGAAAGAACAGCGAACTGTCGACGCCACGACAGGCCGCGAGGAGCTGCCAGTCCCACAGATCTGCGTTCGGTCCGGGAAGGCGGGAGAAATCTGCCATTGCTCATGTCCCCTTGAATCCGTGGAGGCGGATACCGGCGTCCTAGGGCGTGAGATGCGCCCCAGGGCGCCGGGTACGAGCCCGACGCGCTGACCACATCGTGCTCACGACCGTACATCTCCTGTGTAAGTAGATGTAAATATGACTCATTGCGAATCTAGCCATAGACACCAGCAAAAGGGAAGAAATGGCGCTAAATGGGGCATGGCCCAGAGTGATCGAAGGATCACCCGCGAGGCTCTGCTCCGTGTGCGCCTCCTCACGTAGAGTGCCGATGGCGATTCCGGACCCGTAACTCTTTCGAGTGACCGTCGTTGAGTGGTCGAGGCGGTTGAAGGAACAAGCGATCGGGCACATGTCCGATGGCGTCAATCGCACAGGTGACCACATGTACTCAGCCTGGAGGCTCAAGGTGACGCGCATCAGCTGCGGAGGGCGGCCATGACATCCGTCCTCGTCTGCGACGACTCCCCGCTTGCCCGAGAGGCGCTGCGCCGCGCGGTTGCGACCGTGCCCGGCGTCGAGCGCGTGACGACCGCGGCCAACGGTGAGGAAGTTCTCCGCCGCTGGGGCGCCGACCGCTCGGACCTGATTCTGATGGACGTACGCATGCCCGGTCTGGGCGGTGTCGAGACCGTCCGCCGGCTGCTGTCCGCCGATCCGGGCGCCCGGATCATCATGCTCACGGTGGCCGAGGATCTGGACGGTGTCGCACTCGCGGTCGCCGCCGGCGCCCGCGGCTATCTGCACAAGGACGCGTCCCGCGCGGAGTTGCGCGCGACCGTCACCCAGGCCCTCGCCGATCCGACCTGGCGGCTCGCCCCGCGCCGGCTCAGGTCGGCCGAGATGGGCGCCGCCCCCACGCTCACCGCGCGGGAGATCCAGGTGCTCGAAGGCATGAGCCACGGCCGGTCGAACGCGGAGATCGGGCGCGAGCTGTTCCTCTCCGAGGACACGGTCAAGACGCACGCCCGGCGGCTGTTCAAAAAGCTCGGAGCCTCGGACCGCGCACACGCCGTGGCTCTCGGATTCCGCTGGGGTCTCGTCCGCTAGGCCCTGGTCGGGGGCGTACGGACAGCTCGTCCGGACAGTCGTGGAACCCCGTCTGCCGTGCGGCGGACGGGGCGGCGGAGCGGGTCGTCGGTGCCCGTACGCCACAGTTTCCCGCCCGATGCCGCATCCTTGAGTTGTGGAGTTCCTCGGGGACGAGTCGGGCGAGCGGAAGGGGAGGGCGCAGGAGATGAGTTCCGGCGCACCTGCTCATAACGCTTCGGTGCACAACTATGAACGCGGTGCCACGGATCAGCAGCCGCCGAGGCACCATGGTCCGATGCGCGATGACGAGACCACGGTGATCGGTGCGCTCGTTCATCGTGCCGTCGACGGGGACGGGCAGGCCACGCACGATCTTCTGGCCCATGTGCACCCCCTCGCGCTGCGCTACTGCCGCACCCGGCTGAACCGACTGCCGGGTGACGCCCGCCACTTCGTGGAGGACCTCGCACAAGAGGTCTGCGTCGCCGTCCTGATGGCGCTCCCGCGCTACAAGGACACCGGCAGGCCCTTCGAAGCCTTCGTCTTCGCCATCGCCGCGCACAAGGTCGCCGATCTCCAGCGGGCCGCCATGCGGCACCCGGGCTCGACGGCCGTGCCCTCGGACGAGATGCCCGAGCGGCCAGACGACTCCCTCGGCCCCGAGGAGCGCGCGCTCCTCAGCAGCGACGCCGAGTGGGCGAAGAAGCTCCTCGCCAACCTCCCGGACAACCAGCGCGAGCTGCTCGTGCTGCGGGTCGCCGTGGGGCTGACCGCCGAGGAGACCGGCCAGATGCTGGGGATGTCGCCCGGCGCCGTACGGGTCGCACAGCACCGCGCGCTCAGCAGACTGCGCGCGCTGGCCGAGCAGTAAGCCGGGCACGAGCGGTGAGCCGGGCGCGGAGCCGGGGCCGAGTACTGAGCGGTACCGGGCGCGGAGCCGTACCAGGGCACAGAGTGGTGCCGGGCACAGAGCGGCGCGGGAGCGTGGAATTCGACGCCCCCGCTTCCCGTTAGCATGGGCATCCGCACCGATCAAGGCCATTGGGGAAGGTGTCATGACTGCATACGTCGACGGAGTGCCCGAGAAGTTCGCGACGCTCGGGCTGACATACGACGACGTGCTGCTGCTGCCCGGCGCCTCGGAAGTCCTGCCGAACCAGGTGGACACCACGTCCCTGGTCTCCCGGAACGTCAGGGTGAACCTTCCCCTGCTCTCCGCCGCGATGGACAAGGTCACCGAGGCCCGCATGGCGATCGCCATGGCACGGCAGGGTGGCGTCGGCGTGCTGCACCGCAATCTCTCCATCGCCGACCAGGCCAACCAGGTCGACCTCGTGAAGCGCTCCGAGTCCGGCATGGTCACCGACCCGATCACGGTCCGCCCCGACGCGACGCTCGGTGAGGCGGACGAACTCTGCGCCAAGTTCCGGATCAGCGGCGTCCCGGTCACCGACGCGGCAGGCAAGCTCCTCGGCATCGTCACCAACCGCGACATGGCCTTCGAGTCGGACCGCGGGCGCCAGGTGCGCGAGGTCATGACCCCGATGCCGCTCGTCACCGGCAAGGTCGGCATCTCCGGCGTGGACGCCATGGAACTGCTGCGGCGCCACAAGATCGAGAAGCTGCCGCTCGTCGACGACAAGGGCATCCTCAAGGGCCTCATCACGGTCAAGGACTTCGTCAAGGCCGAGAAGTACCCGAACGCGGCCAAGGACGGCGAGGGCAGACTGCTCGTCGGCGCGGCCGTCGGTGCCAGCCCCGAGGCGCTGGAGCGGTCCCAGGCGCTGGTCGCGGCCGGGGTGGACTTCCTGGTCGTGGACACCTCGCACGGTCACAACAGCAACGCGCTGAGCTGGATGTCCAAGATCAAGTCGAGCGTCCCGGTGGATGTCATCGGTGGGAACGTGGCCACCCGCGACGGCGCCCAGGCGCTGATCGACGCGGGCGTGGACGGCGTGAAGGTCGGCGTCGGGCCCGGCTCGATCTGCACGACGCGCGTCGTCGCCGGCATCGGCGTCCCCCAGGTCACGGCGATCTACGAGGCCGCGGTGGTCTGCCAGGCGGCGGGCGTCCCGGTCATCGGCGACGGCGGCCTCCAGTACTCGGGCGACATCGGCAAGGCCCTCGCGGCCGGCGCGTCCACGGTGATGCTCGGCAGCCTGCTCGCGGGCTGCGAGGAGTCGCCCGGCGAGCTGCAGTTCATCAACGGCAAGCAGTTCAAGTCGTACCGCGGGATGGGGTCGCTGGGTGCGATGCAGTCGCGCGGCCAGGGCCGTTCGTACTCGAAGGACCGCTACTTCCAGGGCGAGGTGTCCTCGGACGACAAGCTGGTCCCCGAGGGCATCGAGGGCCAGGTGCCGTACCGCGGCCCGCTGAGCGCCGTACTGCACCAGCTCATCGGCGGTCTGCGGCAGACCATGGGATATGTGGGCGCGGCCTCCATCGACGAGATGGAGCGCAAGGGCCGGTTCGTCCGGATCACCGCGGCCGGTCTCAAGGAGAGCCACCCGCACGACATCCAGATGACGGTCGAGGCACCGAACTACACAGGTCGCTGACGACCCGCTCTTCGGTGAGGGGCGGTCCCGTTCGTCTCGGGACCGCCCCTCACGGGTGTGCCGGGCCGGGTCGGGGATACTGAAGGCGCAGACGTAGAGGAAAGGCCACACATCGTGACTGAGATCGAGATCGGCCGCGGCAAGCGCGGACGCCGCGCGTACGCCTTCGACGACATCGCCGTCGTCCCCAGCCGGCGCACCCGCGACCCCAAGGAGGTCTCGATCGCCTGGCAGATCGACGCCTACCGCTTCGAGCTGCCGTTCCTGGCCGCCCCCATGGACTCCGTGGTCTCGCCGAGCACGGCGATCCGCATCGGTGAGCTGGGCGGTCTCGGCGTGCTCAACCTCGAAGGTCTGTGGACCCGTTACGAGGACCCGCAGCCGCTGCTGGACGAGATCGCCGAGCTGGACGAGGCGACCGCCAACCGCAGGCTCCAGGAGATCTACTCCGCGCCGATCCAGGAAGAGCTGATCGGCCGGCGCATCAAGGAGGTGCGTGACTCGGGCGTGGTCACGGCCGCCGCGCTCTCGCCGCAGCGCACCGCGCAGTTCTCCAAGGCCGTCGTGGACGCCGGGGTGGACATCTTCGTCATCCGGGGGACGACGGTCTCCGCCGAGCACGTCTCGGGCGCGGCCGAGCCGCTGAACCTGAAGCAGTTCATCTACGAGCTGGACGTCCCCGTCATCGTCGGCGGCTGCGCCACGTACACGGCGTCGCTGCATCTGATGCGCACCGGCGCCGCCGGTGTGCTGGTGGGCTTCGGCGGCGGGGCCGCGCACACCACCCGTAACGTGCTGGGCATCCAGGTGCCGATGGCGACGGCGGTCGCGGACGTGGCCGCCGCCCGGCGCGACTACATGGACGAGTCCGGCGGCCGGTACGTGCACGTGATCGCCGACGGCGGCGTGGGCTGGTCCGGCGACCTGCCCAAGGCCGTGGCGTGCGGCGCCGACGCGGTGATGATGGGCTCCCCGCTGGCGCGGGCGAACGACGCGCCGGGCAAGGGGCACCACTGGGGCATGGAGGCCGTCCACGAGGACGTGCCGCGTGGCAAGTTGGTGGACCTGGGCATCGTCGGGACGACCGAGGAGGTCCTGACCGGCCCCTCGCACAGCCCGGACGGGTCGATGAACTTCTTCGGCGCGCTCAAGAGGGCGATGGCGACGACCGGTTACAGCGAGCTGAAGGAGTTCCAGCGCGTCGAGGTGACGGTCGCGGACTCGCAGCACAGCCGCTGACGACTGCTGAAGGTGTGACGGATGCCCCGGACCGTACGAGGTCCGGGGCATTCCGCTGGGCATTCCGCATGCGGCCGAACAGCGGTCGAAGCCGGTCAGTACAGTGCACGGGTGGCGAACCTACGTGAGCAGATTCTTGCCGAACTCGGCGTCAAGACGACCATCGTGCCCAAGGTCGAGATCCGGCGACGGGTCGACTTCCTCAAGGACTATCTGCGCTCCACCCCCGCCAAGGGCTATGTGCTCGGCATCAGCGGCGGCCAGGACAGCACGCTGACCGGCAGACTGTGCCAGCTGGCGAGCGAGGAGCTGCGGGCCGAGGGGCACGAGGCCACCTTCGTCGCGGTGCGGCTGCCCTACGGCGTACAGGCCGACGAGCACGACGCGCAGATCGCGCTGGAGTTCATCCGGCCCGACCGGTCGATCGTGGTGAACGTCAAGCCGAGCGCGGACGCCGTCGGCGCCGAGTCGGCCCTCGGTCTGCGGGAGCTGCTGGGCGACGAGCCCCGGCTGCGGGACTTCGTACGCGGGAACATCAAGGCCCGTGAGCGGATGGTGATCCAGTACTCGATCGCCGGGCAGCTGGGTCTGCTCGTCGTGGGGACCGACCACGCGGCGGAGGCGGTGACCGGGTTCTTCACCAAATACGGCGACGGGGGTGTGGACATCACCCCGCTGACCGGGCTGACGAAGCGTCAGGGAGCCGCGCTGCTGGCGGAGTTGGGCGCGCCGGCCAGTGTCTGGGAGAAGGTGCCGACCGCCGACCTGGAGGACGACCGGCCCGCGCTGCCCGACGAGGAGGCCCTCGGGCTCACGTACGCCCAGCTCGACGACTATCTGGAGGGCGTCGACGTCACGCCGGATCTGGCGGCGAAGGTGGAGTCGGTGTACCTCGCGACCCGGCACAAGCGGGCCGTGCCGGTGACGCCGCTCGACGACTGGTGGCGGGGCTGATCGCGGGGCTGATCACCCACCGCG
>NZ_JBHUUW010000096.1:0-24036 GCF_042670825.1 Streptomyces sp. NPDC057137
GCTCCGCCATGCCTCCCTCCTCCGCCTTGCGATCCACGGCACCAGACCCCGCTCCCTGATCCGGCCTGATCGACAAGACACCCCCTAGGCCTCGTCCGAGCCGCCCCGGCCGACTTCCTCTCAACAGTTTTCCGCAACTCTGTTGAAAATACCTTCCCGGCCAGGCCTTGTCCGGAAAGGGAGCGTTCAGCGAGAGTTCATCCCGCGACGCCCCACACACCCCCCATCCACGTCGCCGGACAGAGCGCCCACCCACGAATGCACGCGTCGACCGGCCCTGTTCCGCGGATTCCTCGGACTCCCGGTTTCCCCAAGGGTTCGACGCGCGCTGTTCGGCGCTGCTCCGATAACGAGAGGAAGCACCGTGCAGGTTTCCCGGAAGTACCTCGTCGCCGCCGTCACCGGCGTCCTGCTCTCGGCCTCCGCCGTGACCGGCGCGCAGGCCGCCGACCCGTCCGGTGCCACGGGCCAGGCGCCCCGGTACCAGCCCGAGATGGTCGCGGCGCTCGCCAAGACGCTCGGTGGCAGCGAGCAGGCGGCCGTCGAACGGCTCGACCACGAAGCCGCGCAGCAGCGCGAGTTGGCCGCCGTGACCAAGCGGGGCATCAAGACGGACGGTGCCTTCTTCACCAAGGCGGGCACGCTCACGGTGAACGCGACGGACGCGAGATCCGCCGCCCAGGTGGAGGACGCCGGCCTCACCGCCCGCGTCCCCGAGCACGGCAAGTCCGCGCTGGACCGGATCAAGAGCGAGCTGGACGCGAAGGCCGCCAAGCAGGTGCCCGTGGGCGTCTCGTCGTGGTCGGTCGACCTCGCGTCCGACACCGTCACGGTGGAGGTGAGCAGCGACAGCGGCACCGCCGCCCGTTCGTTCATCAAGGCCGCGAGCAAGCACGGCGACGCCGTCCGTGTCGTCCGTGGCCAGGAGGGTCTGGAGACCCAGGCCGTGGTGCCTCCGGGCAGCCGGATGACGTTCAACGGCTACATCTGCTCGGTCGGTTTCGGCGCGCGTGACGCCGCGGGCAAGCAGTACCTGGTGACCGCCGGCCACTGCATCGAGGATCTGCCGGACCTCGCGTACAACAACGTCAAGTTCGCCAAGGGCACGAACTCGCGCTTCGCCGTCGGCACGCGCAGCGTGGACATGGGCATAGCGGCGGTCGACGCCGAGGACTCCATAGGCACGCAGGTCACCACGTACGGCCAGGCCGGGAATGTCGCGGTCCGTGGCGGTACGCGGGCGGCGACGGGCGCGGCGATGTGCAAGTCCGGTCAGACCACCGGCTGGACCTGCGGCACCGTGCGCTCGTACAACGTCACCGTCACGTACACCGACGCCAACGGCGGCCCCGACACGGTCGTCACGGGCCTCGGCAGCTCCACGGTCTGCACCGAGGGCGGCGACAGCGGTGGCGCGTACATCTCCGGCAACCAGGCGCAGGGCATGACCTCCGGCGGCCCGATCGGCCAGAACTGCACCGGCGTGAACACCGCCGGCTCCTCGTACTTCCAGCCGCTCAGCGACGCGCTCTCGCACTACAAGCTGACGCTCAACACCAACTGATCCCCGGGATCAACTGATTCCCAGGACCAGCTGACCCGCAGGACCAGCTGACCCGCAGGACCAGCTGAGCCGATTTCCCGCTCTCCGATGCCCCCGGAGAGACGCGGCGGAGCCGCCCACCCTTCCCGGTGGGCGGCTCTCGTCGTCCGCATACCATCGGGCGGGGAGACATGGGCGCAGAGACACGGGCGCAGAAACACGGCGGGAGCGGGGCCGATGGACGCGAGCATCTCCGGAGACGTGGAAGTGACGTTCGCCGAGGTCTTCCGTGATGCCCTGCGCCGCCGCGGGCTGTCCCTGGACCGCGTACGCGACCGGCTCGAAGCCCAGGGCATCGGCGTCAGCCTCGCCACCCTCAGTTACTGGCAGCGCGGGCGCAGCCAGCCGGAGCGTGCGCAGTCCCTGCGGGCCGTGGACGCGCTGGAGGAGATCCTCGCCCTGCCCGAAGGCGCCCTCCGCTCGCTCCTGCGCCCCGGCCGGCCGCGCGGCCGTACGACGTCGGAACTGCTCGACCTGTCCGCCTCGCACCGCGTCTTCGGCGAGAACTCGGACGTGGAACAGGCCCTCGGCGCGGACTTCGCGCGCTTCAACGAGGACGTCACCTCCCTGGTCATCCACGAGACGGTCCACCTCGACGCGGAACGCTGTATACGGCAGCTGTCCGTGAACCAGGTGCTGCGCGCCACCCGCGACGGCGCGAGCCGGATGACCGCCGTGCATGTCATCGACGACCCGGCGACGGCGTCGGTCGATGTCGCCGTGCGCTGCGGGAAGCTCGGCAGCGTGCAGTTCCTGCCGGAGCGGCAGAGCATCGTGACGGAGATCCTCTTCGGCGGTGAACTGGCCAAGAACGAGACCGTGGTGATCGACTACACCATCTCGCTCTCGCCGTGCCGCGAGGTCTCGACGTACCACGAGCGCCGTACGCGGGTGAGCCTGCGGGAGTACCTGCTGCACGTCTACTTCGACCCGGGCGCGCTGCCGGTGAGCTGCCACCGCTACTACCGTGAACGCATCGGCGCGGAGAAGACCAGCAGCCGGCAGATCGCGCTGGACGTCTCGAACTCGGCGCACATGCTGCCGCCGAAGTGCCCGGCGGGGATACACGGCATGTCGTGGGAGTGGCCCGCCTGACGGTCCGGGTCCCGTCCTCCTCTTCCACTTTCGATCCACTCCCCGGGCGCGGCATCGAGGTTATCCACAGGCTCATGCGACGCCCGGCGGGATGTCAGACCCCGCCGCTAGGGTTTTTCCATGACCGAAACGTCCGCGACCAGGCTCACGCAGGCCGTCGAACTGCGTGACTGGCGACGGCTGTTGGACGATCCGCCCGACCCCGTCGTCACCGAGAAGGGCCGGCTTCTGAAGGAAGCCGCCATGCTCGACTTCGGGGTGCGGGAGAGCGCGATCGCCTCCTGGCTGTACACGAAGTGCCACCGGCAGATCCCCACCCTGGCCGTGGAGACGGCGGCGGTGGTCGCCACCGGCGACGGCAGCTGCGTCCTTCTGTACAACCCGGAGTTCTTCGCGGCGATCGGCGCGGACGGCGTGCGGTTCGTGCTCTTCCACGAAGCGCGCCATCTCATCCACCGGCATCTGTACGTGGACGCGGAGCTGCGCGAGGACGACGTGTTCACGCTGGCCGCCGAGGTCTCCATCAACCATGTCGTGATGCAGCGGCTGCGCGCCAAGCTGCCCACACTCCTGAAGGGGGATGTACGGGAGCCGGTCGGGATCGATCCGTATCTGATCCACGCCCGGTACGAGGAGGATCTGCGCGCCCAGGACCTGGAGCCGCTGTCGTACCGGCACTTCGTCGAGACCGACATGAGCGTGTACGGCGAGCTGAAGCGCATGAGCGACCCGCCCGTGCCCGCCGGCTTCGGGGCAACCGCCTGCCCGCATCTGCGCGTCGGCGGTCTCCCCCTGGACGACGAGACCGTGAGCCAGGTCGTGGAGGGCGTCCTCGCGGACGTGCTGCGGGCCGCCCTGCGCGGCGAGGGCCCGGCCCGCGAGGAGATCCTGCATCTCGCGGACCGTTCCGAGGGCGGCAGCGACCGGGTCGCCAAGATGTGGGGCCGCCTCGGACTGGGCGCGCTGCGCGGCCGGACCGAGCCCACCCGCCGGGTGGAGTGGTGGAAGCGCTGGCTGACCGACACGCTCGCCTCCAAACTCCGCGACGGCGAGCGGCTCGTCTACCCCAGGAAGCACGGCGCGGTGCTCCTCGCGCTCGGGCACGATCCGATGCTGTCCCGGCGCGGCAAGGAGCGTACGAAGGTCGTGGTCGTCGCCATCGACACCTCGGGCTCCATGTCCCAGCGGGTGATCGACTGGCTGCTCACACTGATCGGCCGCACGGATGGCGTCGAGACGCACTGGCTGAGCTTCGACGGCGAGGTCATGCCGTTCGTCGCGGGGGAGCGCGTGACGGGCGGCGGCGGGACGGACTTCGGCAAGGTCGTCGAGTACGTGGAGGGGCGCCGGGAAGTCGGCGGGAAGCGGTGCGAGGTGGAGCCGGACGCGGTGATCATGGTGACCGACGGTTACGCGCCGCATGTGACCCCGGCCCGGCACGAGAACTGGATATGGCTGATCACCGACGACGGGGACGAGTGGCCGGACAGCCACAGCCCGCCGATGGCCTGCCACCGCGTCACGACCGGTGACGGCTGACCGCGCGGTCTCCCTCTTCCGGATGTCTCCGGACGACTTTGTACGTCGGCGCGCGCCTGCGCGCGCCCGGCCACCCCGCACGCATCGCGCATCCCGACGCACGCACGCACGAGGACTGGATCCCATCACCGTGACCAAGACCGACCCCGCCCACGACATCCCCTGGCCCGTCACGGCCACCTACCCGAAGCGGCCGGCCGGCCGTCAACCGGGCGGGCGACTGGCCGAGTTCATCGACGCCATGATCGCCATGGGACAGACCGGCCAGGTCTTCGGCGAGCACGGCATCGGCAAGACGTCCACCTTCCTCAGCCACATACCGCGCGTCCACCCCGGCACACGCGTCGTCCTCGTCCCGGCGGCCAACCTCACGCCCGACGACCTCCTGATGAACGCGCCCGTGCGGGACGACAGGACCGGCGAGCTGGTCCTCACTCAGCTGATCATGAGCCAACTAGCCCCCGGTGAGCCCTTCGTGCTGCTCATCGACGACTCGTTGCAGGCCGGCCGGACGATCCAGTCCCAGCTCATGCAGATCGCCTGCGACTGGACCCTCGGCGAACACGACCTGCGCGCCCTGGGCTGCGTCGGAGTCTTCCTCTCCGACAACGAGTCCCTGACCGAGACCGGCTCCGCCCGAAACGACCTCGCCGTGCTCGACCGCATGGTCACCCTGCGCCTCACCGCGAACGACACGGCCTGGCGCCACACCCTCGCCGCGCGGTACGCCGACCGGGACCTCGGTGAGGTCTTCCGGATCTGGGCCGCCCTGACACCCCGGCTGCGTGCCCTGCTCTCCCCGCGCACCCTGGAGCACGTACTGGACTGCGCCCGCGCCGGCCTGCCGCTGAGCTGGGGACTGCCCCTGGTGGGCGGGGTGCGGATGCGGCTGCGGGACCTGCGGAAGGACGGCACGGAGGGCACCGACCGTACGGCGGAGATCCTGGACGCGCTCGCGACCGCCGTCGGCGCGGCCAACCCGCGGACCGTGGCCGATCCCGTACGCCGCATCCTGCGCACCGCCCTGCGGGAGAACTGGGCGGTGCTGCTGCAAGGGCCGCCCGGCTGCGGAAAGACGGAGATCACCAAGAGCGTCGTACGGGAGGAACTCGGCGCGGAGCCGGTCTACTTCTCGCTCCCGGTGACCAACGTCGAGGACCTGTGCGTGCCGGTGCCCACCCCCGACGGGCGGCTGGACACCCTGCTGACCCGGGCGCTCTCGGGGCCGGGGGAGAAGGTGATCGTCTGGGACGAGTACAACCGGCCCAAGGACAAGGCCGCGTTCGCCAAGCTGATGGAGATCACCCAGGAGTGGACGCTGGCCGGGCGGCCGGTGGAGGGCCTGCGCGCCCAGATCGCCCTGCAGAACCCGCCGTACCACCTGGGCAGAAAGCTCCAGGTCAGCCGGAACAACGTGGCGCAGGCGAGCCGCTTCACGGTCAGTTACGAGGTGCGGCCCGAGGACATCCCGGCGAACGAATGGCTCATCGCGGCGTACGGCGAGGTGGCCGAGACCGTCCTCGAATGGTGGAAGAACGACATCGACGACGAGGCCCGCGACTGGATCACCAAGCGCACGCTGGAGCGGCTGATCAAGCTGCATCGGGCCGGCCAGCCGCTGATGTCCGGACTGATCTATCTCGGCGAGGGCGAGTTCGCACCGGTGCCGCTGACCGCGCTCGAAGCCAGACTGGAGGGCATGGGGCAGGAAGTGGCGTTCGGCTTCAAGGAGTTGGTGCGGGACATCGACCTCTGGGAGAAGCGCCTCGCCGTCACGTCGGAGACCTCGTCCGAGGGGACGAACGACACGGACGTGGTGCACCGTGTGCTGGCCAACGCCGAACTGTCGCAGCTCAAGAAGCACGGTGAGGTGGTGGCGCGTGTGCTGCGCCACCTGCCGCCGAAGCTGCGGGCCACGTATCTCGTGGGCCAGACGGCGGCCCGGCAGACCTACTGGGTCGGTGCGCTGGCCCGGATGAAGGAGCTTGCCGCGTCGTCGTCGTGAGTCGCACCCCGGCCGCCCTGCCCTAGGCCCCAACCCCCGCTCTCCGAGCGCCACTTCGAGGAAGTCCGAGTCACCACGATGCGTCTCGCCGATCACCACGTCGTATCCGCCGCCTACGCACTGGCCGACCAGGCGCTCACCCGCGCCTTGATCCCCCGGATCCGGGAGGAGACCGTCGAACTGCTCCGCAGCGCCGCCCCGCTGCCCCAGCTTCTCCTGGAAGAGGTGCTCGCCTCGCGGGATCCCGAGCTGTGCGCCGCGCTCGTCTCGTCCGCCGTGCATCGTGGGTATGTGTTCGGCAGGCTGGCCGCGCTGGGCGATCCCGCGCTGGCGACGAGTCTGTACGGCGCACGTGAGTGGGAGCGCACGCCCGCCCAGCGGTCGGCGGTCTGGGAGGGCGCGGCGGCCACGGCCGACGACCCCGGCTGGCGGGCGGCGGACGGCCTCCTGACGAAGCTGATGTCGTCCATGAAGCCGGAACTCCTCGAACCGGCGCTGCTGGCCCCCTTCCCCGAACTGGCGGCGCACGCGCGGAGCGTCCTCGACGACAGGGCGAAGCGCGTCTCCACCCGTCCGCCGGTCAACGCCCGCCCGGTGAACAACACCCCGCCGAAGACCCACCCGACGTGGCGACGCAGGCCCCGGACGACGAAGGAACTGGTCGGGGACCTCCGGGACAAGTCCTTCTTCGGCGAGATAGACCTGCCGACGGCTCCGGACGCACTGGACTGGGGCGAACTGGCCGCGGAGCACCGTGCCGACCCGTTCTACGTGGGACGGCTCCGCATTCTGTGGACGCACCCGGGCTGCCCGGAGGAACTGACCCTGAGCGCGTTCGAGAAGACCGGAGACGGCGCGGGCCCGTCGATGCTGACCACCGCCGCGCTTGAGTCCGCCGACGGGGAGGCATTCGCCCGCCTCCTGCGTCCCGGTATCTCCTCCGGCGCGTTTCCGGTCGACCGGGTCCTGCGGGAAGTCGGCCCGGCCCGCAAGGTCCTGTGCTCGCTGCCGGACAACCACGCGGGGGTACGAGCCGCCCTCGTCGCCCAAGTGGCCCGGCTGGGCTCGGACTTCGCGCCATGGCGTGCGGTGTACGCGCTGCTTCCGCGCTTCTCCGGCACCGTCACCGAACTCGTCGACGCCGCGCTCGCCGAGACGCCGAAGCACCGTGGCAAGACCTGGCCGAAGCCGGTGGGGCCGGAATTCCCGAGCCGTCCGCAGTCGGGCGGCCGGGCGGCGTGGCTGCGTCTCTACGACGCGGCCGATCACCCGACGCGGTGCGTGCTCGGGGAGCACATGGACGGGCGCGCCATCCAGCAGTTGCTGCTGTGGCACCGGCCGAGCCCCGAACTGCGGGCACACATCGTCCAGTCGCGCGGCCCGTCCGTCCTCGCCGGCATCGCGTCGGACTGGCAGACCGCGCCGGAGGTGATCGAGGAACTGATTCCGTACAACGACTCCGAGGTCAACGCCGCGCTCTTCCTCAACACCGACCTCACCACCGCCCAGCGCCGCCACATCCTCTCCGGCCGCCGCTGGCAGGACGGCGTCTCCGCCGACACCCCGGCCGCAGACCGGCTCCCGCTGGCGGAGCCCCTGATGGACGGCGTGCGGGAGAGCGCGCGGCGACCCTGGCTGCTGGCCTGCGCCGACTCGGGCGACCCGCTGCTGTGCCGCATCCTGCTGGGCACCTCACGGGCGAAGATCCACACACCCGCGCTGGAAATCCTCATGCTGGTACGGCTCTGGGAGCGCCACGGCCCGGACGAGGTGCGGGAGTTGCTGGACGAGACCGACTTCCCGGGCCGTAAGCAGTCCAAGCACCCGCTGTCACAGAAGACCTTGGCGGCGGGGCGTACGGCGCTGGACGCGGCGGCCGAGGCGGAGGCCGAGCTGGACGGACTGGCCCTTCTCCGCGCCGCGTTCGAGACCGCCGCGGGCCCGGCGGGGCGGGCGGACTTCCTGTGCGACAAGGGGGCGGGCATCGAGAGGGACGACTTGCAGAAGGCCATCGACCTCTTCGAGGAGGAGATCGGCCCGGGACCCGTTCCCTGGGCTGAGCTGGAAGCGGGCCACGGTGTGAAGCCCCTGCACGACCGGCTCCTCGTCCGCCTGGCCGAACTGGACGGCTGCCCGCCCGCGCTCACGGCGGAGTCGGCCGACGCCGGTCTGCGCCTGTCGCACCCGGAGTACCGGCCCCGCCGGGGAGTGCAGCCGCCCACGGCGTCGGAGATGCTGAAGAAGCTTCCGCTGCAGGTGGACAACGGTGGGTGCCGCTGGCTGGAGAGGGCGCACCACCTCGGTCAGGTCACATTGCCCGAGGTGGTGCTGACCGGCTTCCCGGCGCAGGCGACGGTCGCTTTCCTCACCAGGGCGCTGGCGCCGGGGGACTCGCCCGCCACCGAGGAGATACGGGAAACCCGCCGCGCGGTCGCCGCACTCGCCGCCGAACACCTGGCGGACAACCCGGAGGGCTGGGCGTTGGCACTGCGCCTGATCCCGGACTTCGAGGGCACGCTGCCGGATCTGCTGCTGGCGTCGGGCGCGGTGCTGAGCTGACCCGACCCGACCCGACCCGACCCGACCCGACCCGACCCGAGCTGGGCTGGGCTGGGCTGGGCTGAGCGTGCTTACGCGAAGCGCGACACGTAGCGCTTCTGCCACGGAGTCTCGACCGCGTGCCGCGAGTAGTGCGCGCGCACATAGGCGACGGCCTCGGTGTTCGGCACTCCGTCGAGGACGGCGAGACAGGCCAGCGCCGTACCCGTACGCCCCCGACCGCCACCGCAGGCGACCTCGACGCGTTCGTCCCCGGCCCGTGCCAGCGCCTCGCGCAGCGACTCCGTGGCCCCGGCCCGGTCGGCCGGCAGCCGGAAGTCGGGCCAGCGGACCCAGCGGGCCTCCCACTCGACGGACGGCGGCTCCTTGCCCAGCAGATAGAGAGCGAAAGCAGGCGTCGGACCGGCGGGGAGGGGGTGCCGGAGACCCCGGCCACGTATGAGCCGGCCGGAGGGCAGTCGCAGCACGCCCGCTGCGGTGGGTTCCCAAGTAGTGATCACAGAGCCGAGATTAAGCATGGGTACGGGGTGGCGGTGCCTGTTTCGCGGATCGCGAACGACAACCGCCTCTCGCCCGTGGCTTCCCGCCTCAGCGCTTCTCGGCCGCCGCGATCCCGTCCAGCACGTACCCCAGGCCCGTCACGAACGTGCCGTCCCAGTCGTCCTCCAGCATGTACTCGTTCGCGCTGAGCGTCGGGTACTCGTCGCTCCGGTCCCGTAGCCGCTGCTGAGCCGTCTCGCGGTCCTCATCGGACATCTGGAAGCTGGCCCGCGCGACCGTCGCGCCCATCAGGTAGTCGTAGAGCGTCCATGTCGCGGCGTGCAGATGCGTGCCGGTGAAGCCGGGCCGTACGAGGGTGGCCTGCAGGAACTCCATCCGGGCGAGCAGGTTCGGGCCCAGGGTCGGGCGCTGGAGCAGCGCCGCCGACCAGGGGTGGCGGAGCATCGTCGTACGCCAGTCGACCAGCAGCGCGACGATGGCGGCGCGCCACTCGGTGTCACCGGTATCCGCCGGGCGCACCGGCGGCAGTTCGCCGAGGATCGCGTCGAGCGCGAGGTCGACGACGTCGTCCTTGGTGTCGACGTGCCAGTACAGCGTGGTGACACCCGAGCCGATCCGCTCGGCCAGCCGGCGCATGGTCAGCCCGTCGATGCCCTCCTCGTCCAGCAGGGCCACCGCCTCCTCCACGATGCGCGTCCGGGTCAGCGGGGGCTGCTCGCGCGCGGCCCGCGACTCCCGCAGCCAGACACTTTTCGCACCGCCCGCACGGCCTGTGACCTGGCGTTTCTGGCCGCTCTGCTTGCCCTTGATGGCCCGTACCTCCGCTTCACCGGTGTCGCCGTGAGCCTAGTATGGCGCTCGACCGGAACGACGTACCGGTACCGGTACAACGTACTAGAGGGGTGGAAGACGCATGCGTCAGCAAGATCGGAAACAGGAGCCCGCAAGAGAGGCGGCGGAAGAGACGGCGGCGGGTGGGCCGCCGGATCCGAAGCGCTGGTGGCCGCTCATGGTGATCGCTCTCGCCCAGCTCATGATCGTTCTGGACGGCACGATCGTGAACATCGCGCTGCCCTCGATGCAGAGCGAGTTGGGCATGTCGGACGGTGACCGGCAGTGGGCGATCATCGCCTACGTCCTGCCGTTCGGCGGCCTGCTCCTGCTCGGCGGCCGGATCAGCGGGCTCGTCGGCCACCGCCGTACGTTCCTGATCAGTCTCATCGGCTTCGCCGCCGCGTCCGCGCTCGGCGGCGCCGCGAACGGCACCGGCGTGCTGTTCGGCGCCCGCGCGCTGCAAGGCGTCTTCGCGGCGGCCATGGCCCCGGCGGCGCTGTCGCTGCTGACGCTGACGTTCACCGATCCGAAGGAGCGGGGGAAGGCGTTCGGGGTGTACGGCGCGATGGGCGCGGCCGGTTCGGGGGTCGGGCTGCTGGCCGGCGGGGTGCTCACGGAGTTCCTGGACTGGCGGTGGTGCCTGTGGGTCAACGTGCCGATCGCGGCGATCGCGCTGCTCGGACTGCCGTACGTACGCCGTGACGAAGGAACCGGAAGCCGTAAGGGGTCCGGCGCCGGGATCGACATCGCCGGGCTCGACATCCCCGGGGTGCTGCTCAGCGTGAGCGGCCTCACCGCGCTCGTCTACGGCCTGAGCCGGGCTGAATCACGCGGCTGGGACGACCCGTTGGTGCTCGTCCTGCTCTTCGCGAGCGTGGCGCTGCTCGTCATGTTCGGTGCGGTCGAGGCGCGCGTACGCCAACCTCTGCTGCCCCTGCGGGTGTTGAGGCACCGGGCGCGCGGCGCGGCGTTCCTCGTCTCCGCGTTGATGCTGGCCGCGCTCTTCGGCTGCTTCCTCTTCCTGAGCTACTACGCGCAGACCGTCCTCGGCTACTCCCCCGTCGAGGCCGGTCTCACCATCATGGTGCTGGTCGTCGGGTCCCTGATCGGCTCGATGCTGATCGCGGGCCGTCTGCTGTCCCGTGTGAGCATCCGGACCCTGATGGTCCCCGGCCTGCTCGCGATGGCCGCCGGGTTGCTGATCCTCTCCTCCCTGGAGGCGGACAGCGAGCACGTACTGGCCCTGTATCTGACCCCGGCGCAGCTCCTGATCGGCCTGGGCCTCGGCGTCGTCCTCACGGCCGCGACGAGTCTGGCGACGGCGGAGGTGAGCTACGCGGACATGGGGACGGCGTCCGCCGCGTTCAACGCCGGGCAGCAGGTGGGCGGTGCGGTGGGCACGGCGCTGTTCAACACGGTCGCGACGACGGCCACGGCGGCGTATCTGCGTACCCACGGCTCCGGTCCGGACGCCGTGACGGCGGGCACCGTCGACGGCTTCGGCGTCGGGCTGCTGGTGGCGATGGGCATCATGCTCCTGGCCGCCGTGGTGGCGACGGTGCTGCTGCGCCCGCGCCGCACGACGGAGGTGGCGGCGGCCGGCTGACCGTCAGGTCGTATACGTACGTACGGAGCGGGCGGGCGGACAGCTCGCTCGCTCCGTACGACCGTACGACCCGTACAACCAGTACGCCCTACGGCTTGACCGCCACGAACCCCCACTGGACACAGTCGGCGGCCCCGTCCGGGACCGCTTCCCCGGCCGGTACGAGAAGTTCCGGCAGCGGGCGCAGGCCCGGCGGGAGCAGGTCCAGTCCGCGGGCGCAGGCGGCGATCTGGTCGGGCGTACGGGCGAGATAGGCCCCTTCGGGGTCGGCCGCCACGTAGTGCTCCTGCATCTTGAGCACGCCGGGCGTCTCGATCGTGTCGCACACCGCCAGGTAGGAGCCGGAGACGAAGCGGCTCGTGTACGCCGCGACGAGGTCGGCCGCCTCGGTAGGGTCGAAATGGCCGAGGGTGGAGAGCACGAGCAGGAAGATCGGCTCGTCCAGGTTCAGCGTCTTCGACACGCCCTCCAGAACGGCGTCCACGTCACGGAAGTCCTGCTGGAGGTAGTGGATCTTGCCTTCGGGTGAACTCCGCAGCGAACTCGCGTGGTTGAGGACGACGGGGTCGTTGTCGACGTACACGACGCGCGAGTCCGGAGCCGCCTTCTGCGCCATGCCGTGCGTGGCGCTCGCGGTGGGAATGCCCGTGCCCAGGTCCAGGAGTTGGCGGATCCCGCCCTCACGGACGACGTAATCGGCCACCCGCTCCTGGAAGGCGCGCGACTCCATGGCCGCCGTCTTGATCTCCGGGAAGGCGTTCAGCATGACATCGGAGAGATCCCGGTCCACCTGGTAGTTGTCCTGGCCGCCTTGGCAGTAGTTCCAGATTCGCGCGGAGTTGGGGAGGGTCGGCATGACATTGGTTCCGGGGCGTACGGAGTCGCTCATCCGAAGTCCTTACTCGTCAGGGGCAGGGGGGTGAAGCGAGGTGGTGCGTATCCACTGGTCACGTCCACCGCCATTCGGTAGTTCTCCACTGCGTCGGAGTCGTCGGTGATGAGCGTCATGGCCGGGTGGAGACCGATCTGGATCAGCCTCTCACCCATCCCGAACTCCTTGAAGCGGAGAATTTCGAGATGGCCGCAGAGACTGATGGCCAGCGGGTGCGGTACGCCGGACGGAATGACCTGGATGGCCACCGACGAACCGACGTCGGCGATATGGGCTTCAAGATAGTCGAGTTGACGGGCCATCACCCCGGGTCCGCCCACACTGCGCCGCAGGGTCGCCTCCTCCAGCAGCACCCACAGGCCGGCCCGGTCCTCGTGGTTCGCGACGCCGGGCCTGCCCTGGATGGTGTGCTGCTTGCGGGCCTCCAGCAGTTCCAGCCGAAGGCGCCGCACGGCGGGGTCCTCGTACGGGTTCCGAAGACTCATCAGGGCTTCCGCGTACTCCGTGGTCTGGAGCAGGTCCGGCAGCACTCCCGGCGCGTACGAGCGGATGCCGGTCGCCGCGGACTCCAGATCGATGACGCCGACCTCGGCGACCTCGCGCCACGGGTGCCACCATCCCGGCTTCTTCGCCTCGTCCAGCGCGCGAAGGACCTCGGTGCGCTCGGCGGTGGGCGTGCCGTAGAGGTCGAGCAGTACGGCGACCATGCGGGGATTCGGCACCGTCTCCGCGTTCTCCCAGCGCGCCGGTGTCGCCCGGTCCTTCTTGATCGCCTCCGCGACGCCTTGGAGCGTCATGCCGGCGCCTTCACGCCGACGGCGCAGATCCGCCCCGAAACACCGCAAAGCGACCGTGGGGCCGGATCGTGGCTGACTCACCGGGCCCTCCTCGCGGTCGCGGGTGGGGAGGGACTTTTCCTCTCCGTTCAGCGCCGACCACGATACCGCCGATCGGAACTCTGTCACGTTGCAGAGTGTCCTGGACGTGGCTACGATGGAACACGGAGTTCCCCTACGCGGCACCCCCCAGACCGCCGCGCCAGGGTCGGGAACCGACCCCGCCGGCACGCTGCTCAGGCGTGAGGGGCGGGGGGTCACGGAGAACCGATGCCATGCACGTTTCACTACCGGCCGTTCCGGAGCAGATCCAGGTCGCGCGCCGCATCGTCCGCAACGAACTGGCCGGACTCGGCTGGCCCGAGGCGAAGATCGTGGCCTGCGAAGAGGTCGCGGCTCAGCTGGCCGGGCACGCCATGAGTGTCGTCGGAGTCAGCGGCTACTACCTCGGAGTGACGAAGCGGTCCGGACCGGAGGACGCCGTCGCCATAAGAGTCAGCGTCACGATCCTGGACGCGCCGCCCGAGCCCGGCGAAGTGGCCACGGTGCCGTCGCAGGGCGGCCCGGTGGACCGGGCCGTCGTCGGTGACGGTGCCGATTTCGGTGACGACGACTGCGTGAGCCTGGCCGAGGTCCTGACGAAGCGGTGCGGCGCCCAGGTCAACATCGTCGCGCAGCAAGGCAGTTGGGCGGCCTCGGCCACCCTCCCGGCCGAGGTGCCCTGCCTCAGCGCGCAGCCGTGAGCGTCCGATTGCTCCGACTGCCCCGGTGGAAACGCGTACCGACGCTCGTATCGCTGATCGGTGGGCACGGCCCGACGGGCTCCGACCAGCCCGTCCTGGACGTCTTGGAGAGGCCGCAGTGGACGCATTGAGGGGTGCCGCATCCGATGAGCCCGCGCACGACACCGCTCCGGCCCACGCCGGCGCGCGTCACGGGGGCGCCCACGCGGTGGGTGCCGCCGCCGGTCATCGCCTGCCGCGGCCTGCGCGCGCCCGCAGATGGACCGCCTGGTACCGGCCGACGAGCGCGGAGCCGCAGGTTTCGTTGCGCGACCGCGGAGTCACGCACAGTGGGGGAGTGGCAGACGTGAGCCGTTCGGTGCTGGTTGTCAGCGGGGCGAGCGGGAGCGCCGAGAGCGTGGCCGCCGCGTACGCCCGTCAGGACGACTGGGTCGGGTTCCTCTACGAGCGCGGGACGCCTCCCGACGAGCTGTACAACGTACGGTGCGATGTGAGCGACGGCCTTCAACTGGACGCCGCCGTATCGGAGTTCGAAACCGGCCACGGAGTCGTGGACGTCCTGGTCGTGGACGCCGACCGGCACGACCGCCAAGGCGACGAATCCTCCCTCGCGGCGGCGGCCGGAACCCGGGCCCGCGCGAACGCGATCATCGGCCGCACACTCCCCGGCATGCGCGAGGCCGGCCACGGCCGGATCGTCCTGATCGCCTCCACGAAGGGCCTCGGCCGCGGCTCCGCCCTGGCGGGCGGCGCCCCGCACGCCGACCTGATGAGCCTGGCGTGGCACCTGGTCCACGAGTGCCGCGGCTCGGACGTCACGGTCAACGTCATCACCTACGGAACCCCCCAGGACCTCCCCCGCCAGGGCCGCGCCCACCGCGCCCAGCAGATCGCGAACCTGGCGATCCACCTGACCCGCCCGGAGGCCACGGACACCGGAGCGGTGATCCCGATCGAGGTCCTGGGCGCGATCCCCGTACTCGGCCCGATACGCACGGACGGAGCGTCGTACCAGGGCCGCTGACCGCCGCGCCTCGGGGGACCCCTCAGCCCCGGAGGCGCGGCACACTCTTCACGGGCGCGGTCAGGTGGTGACGTACGGGTCCTGTCAGCTGGTGACGCCGACGGCCGCGACCAGTGCTCGTACTCCGGGAACCCGAGCGTGACGCGTACGGAGACCGGTGACGATGTTCCGGATCGCCGGGCGGTCTCGGACCTCCGCCGGAGAGACGCGAACGGCGGCCAGCAGCTCGGCTGCCGTCTGCTCGGGCTTCACCCACTGCCACCACGCACGGGCGAGGTCCGTGTGCATGCGGCCCTTGCGCTCGGCGGTAGGGAACTGCTCGGTCCGCAGTCGGCGACCTGCTTCGAGTGCCGCTCCCGCGTCACCCAGAGCCCAATGGACTCCGACGGCGTAGAGGTCGACGGCGGCCGGGGTGATGGGGAAGAGACGGCCGGTAGGAGCCTCCTGGGGCAGGGCGCGCGCCGCCAGGGTGGCGGCATGGATCATGGCCGTTGCCTGGTCCCTGTCGCCGGCACGAGCCGCGGTGTACGAGGTCGTGCACAGCATCTGTGCGTACGCGGCGGCCTGGGCGTCGGTCCGTAGGCCCGTCTCTTCGACCTTTGAGACGGCATCAAGGATATGCCGCTGGGCCGACACGGGCTGGTCCTGGTGACGGAGCACGATGCTCAATTCGCGGGCCGCCGCTGCGGCGACGAGCGGCGATCCGGACCAGTCGGCGTACACGGTTGCCCGGTCCGCGCTCAGCCGGGACTGCTCGTACCGACCGATTTTCGTGAGTACTTGACTGGCCAGGCTGTAGGTCGCCGACAGGCGGGCGAGGGGCAGAGGTTCGCGGGTCCGCGCAACGTGATGGGCGTCAGCGAGAAGCCCGGGGAGGGACGCCAGAAGTTTGTCGTGGCGACCGGCATCGAAGTGCGCCCTGGCCACGGCCAGACGGCCGTCCAACGGTACCGACGAACCGGTGGGGTCGGGCATGCTGGCAAGAGCGTCGTCCAGGCCGCCGAGAAGCGCGGCGGGACCGGCAAGGCCGGCGGCGAGCAGTGAGCGGCGGCGCATCGGGTCCTCCTCGGGACAACGTGGCCAATCCGGCGCAACTCTAGTGGCCGGAGGCACCACAAGACCGAGAGACGCGGCTAGGACATGCATCGGCATGCCCACCTCCCGGGCGGCGTGCCGGACGAGATCCAGATCGGCGCGTCGCCCCTGCTGTTCCAGCCGTGAAACGGTTGACGCGGAACACCCGATCCGGCTGCCCAGTTCGGCCTGACGCCACCCGTGACCCACGCGACCCAGCCGTATCAGACCCCCCGGATCCTGAGCGGCGACAAGCGTGCGAACCGTGCCCGAGTTCCACAACTGATCGGCACGCACCGGGCCTCCACTCGCCATTTTCCGGCAGGGCTGCCTGCTCAACGTAACCGGTCCGGTGCGAGTCGTACACGGCGCGTGCACGTTCTGCAAACGGCTTGCGCGAGACGCCAACTGATCACCGCAGCGGGCCGGTTGGCAGTGTCGTGAGAGGACGAACTCCACCACCGGGCGGAGTTCGGGCGCATCGGAGGCCAGCATGGCAACTGCCGTCAGGACCACGCTCCGTGATCCCCGCGACTACGTGAAACCGGAGGTCTGGGACCGCGAGATCCAGCTCCTCATGAGGGACTACCCGTTCGACGAGGTAATGGCGACACGGCTCTTCCACGCCGCCGTCTCCTACCTGATCACGGCTATGGAGAAGTGGGGCCAGGGTCTGGAGATGTGCTGCGGGCGAACCGTCGACATCGCCGTCCATGTCTTCATCCTCGACACCCGCAACTACCGGGAGTTCTGCCACCGGAACTTCGGCGGACGGTTCCTGGAACACATTCCTGAGATCGACTTCAAGTACGACGGATCCGTCGAGCGGACCGCGCAGATCCTGGCCGACAACGGCTTCGGCGTCGACTGGAAGCTGTGGGAAGCCGACTACGGCAAGTGCGGCCCGTGCCGCCCGGGGGAGAACTGCCACTGAGCGGCCACAAGAGATCGTGCCCGAAGGTGCCGTGAGCGCCTTCGGGCTCTCATGGGTTCGACCGCCGACATCGTTGGCTCATTCCCCCTCGGAAGGCAGGACGGCGCAGGTACGGTGACCAGCTCGACGAGCCTCACCGACCACCCCGAGGTGTTCCATGCCCCGTGCGCCACAGACTCCCGCCGAGTACTGGGACACCTACATGCCGCACCGGGAGGCCGGGGAACAGCCGCGCCCCGTGGTCGGACGTTTCGAGTGGACGCAGTATCCCGGCCACGGCCCGGACCATGAACTGCTCGGCCGACCGGCGACCGCGCTGGATCTGGGACCGGCGGAGGGCAAAGAGGCGGTCTGCCTCGCCCGTCAGGGCGTCGAGGTCAGCGGCGTTGACCTCTCACCCGTGCAGGTGGCCCGCGCGAGTACCTGGTGGAGGGACGAGCCCCGCCTGACCTTCGTCCACGCCGACGCGACCGAACACCTGGCGACGAAAACCGCCACGTATGACGCCGTCTACTCCGTCTGGGGCGCGGTGTGGTTCACCGATCCGGAACGTCTGTTCCCGTTGGTCGCCAAGAGGCTCGCGCCTGGTGGTGTCTTCGCCTTCAGCCAGGCGGAGCCGGTCCCCGGCGCGTACGGGGCGCAACCCATGGGCGGCCCGTGGCTGGAGGGCCGCAGCGGTGAACTGACCGTACTCCGCTGGCAGTACGCGCCCCAGATGTGGGCGGACCTCCTCAAGAGGCACGGTTTCACCGGCGTCACCGCAGACGTGCTACCCGCTCCCGTGCCCGACAGGCTGGGCACGCTGCTCGTGAGCGCGCGGGCCCATGTATGACGGGCGGGGTCCTACGAGGTGCCTTCGCCGGCGGCGTACGCGACGAAGTCGGCCCAGGCGGTGGGGGTGAGGGTGAGGACGGGGCCGGCGGGGTCCTTGGAGTCGCGGACCGGGACGGTGCCGGTGGTGGGGATGTGGGCGGGGGCCCATTCGACGCAGCCGCCGCCGTTGCCGTTGCTGTATGTGGACTTGACCCACTGAGCGTGAGCCAGGCTGCTGCTCATGACGGAAGTGCCTCCATGACTGCTCGGATGAACGCCGCTGAGTCCTTCGGCGACAGGGCACTGGCCCTGAGCAGATCGTAGGCGCGCTGCCGGGCCCTGACGAGTGTCTTTTCCTCCAGCAGCGTGCCCGTGGCGATGCTCTCCTCGTACGCGACTTGGGTGCCCTTTTCGAGCGTCAGCAACGTCAGTGATCCGTTGGCCAAGGCATGTCCCCCGTGCTCGAACGGGAGAACCTGGACGATGCTGGTCGGTGTAAGCGTCAGCTCGATCAGTCGGGCCAGCTGAGCCCGCATGACGGCGGGGCCGCCGTACGAACGCAGCAGCACCGCCTCGTCCAGGATGGCGGAGAAATCCGGTGCCGGGTCGGTGATGAGCAGCGTCTGCCTGCCCATTCGCGCTGCGACCAGTTCATCGATCTCTTCCCGCGTGGCCTTCGGGTTGTGGATCTCGAACAGCGCGCGGGCGTACGGCTCCGTCTGGACAATGCCCGGTACGAGTTGGCTGGCGTACTCCTGGATTACGCGCGCCCGCGCTTCAAGGTCCATCCGTCGCTGGTACTGATCCGGGTGGATCTCCTTCCGCGCCAGCGCGTACAGCTTCCCGAAGATCCCGCCCGTCCCGAACGCCGCGTCCAGGCGGTCCGGCAGGTCCTCCGGGATCATCGTTTCGGCCGTTTCGAAGCGGGCCAGGGCGCTCTTCGAGTACCTGACCACCATCGCCAGGCTTTCCAGGCTCATGCCCGCCGCCTCGCGGTAGCGCCGCATCTCGGAGCCGAACAGGTCGCGGGCCGAGCGTTCCGGTGACAGCTCGCGCGGTCGTGGTGCCATCGGCGAACCCCTTATCCCCGTAGTTGTGTTGGGAGACAAACGGCTTCTGATCGTACGCGCGACGACCGATTCTTGATGCACAGACGGTAGTGACGCGATGACGGAAGGCGCACCCCTCCATGTGCGAACAGGGACTCGAAGAGTCCGCCCCAACACACCCCGGCACGGCGGAACTTGAAGCCGTCATCCATGCCGGAGGCTTCTGGCGGCTCGTGCCCGAGGGTGTGCCGCGCGTCTATGACCCCGTCACCCGGGAGCTGTTGGAGCGCGTGCTCCACCGATTGAGGCGAGGTACGGAATGACGCAGAGCAACGCCCGCAGGCAACTGGCGCGGCTGACGGAGCGGTTCGGTACGGACGGCGTCCTGGTAGTCCGTACGGACGGCCGCCGTTCCGAGGAGCCCCTGCTCCCCGGGGACGCCGTCCACCGCTGGCCGCCGTGCGAGTGCGGGCATTCGCTGTGCCCGGACTACCGGCCGTCGGAGCCGGGTTCGGGCGGTGCGTAGTGCCGGGTCGCGCCAACCGCTACTGGAGAGGGGTTTCCCCGCCTTCGGTCGTCTCGACCCGTGCGATCGGCAACCCCAGTTCGCCCAGCCGCTCCACGGCCCAAGCCACGGCCTCTTCCAAATGGGGCGCCCGCACCACGCAAGGGAAACGCGTGGCTTGTTGATCCTGCTCCCAGCCGACCTGACCGCCGGCGAGGGCGTCCGTATGGTCGAAACGGTCGGACTGCTCCTGCGTCGGCTCGTGTTCGGGGTACATGACGAACGACCACTCACGCACAGCCGCTTCGACATCCGACTTCGGGTGCCGGTCACCTTTCATACGGTAATCACCTCCAGGCACCCTGCAACGAATGGCAGGGCAACAGGACACGGGATCGGGCGTCGGGGAGCGGCTGTGGCTGCGAGGCGCGGGGCACGCTCCACCAACCCATGGGCGCGGCGACACGAGCGCGCTCGCCGCTGGCCGCCACCTGGCCGCCGTGCGAGTGCGGGCACTCGCTGTGCCCGGACTACCGGCCGCCGGGAGGGCGGTTCGGGCGGTACGTAGTGCGCAGAAGTACCGCAGTGCTGCGGAGTTCTGCGCATGGATGCCTATCCCCTCACCGACACGCGCGACAAGCGCGGATCACTCGCCCGCCAGGGTCCGGCTGAGCTGGAAGAGCTCGAATATCAGCGGGTCACCGCGGAGTATCTGGCGCGCAAGGAACGTGGGGAGACCGGTCCCGGTATCCCGCATGACGAAGCCCGTCGTCGGATCTTCGGGGCTTCGGCCGGGCGTAGCTCACGCCCGGCCCCGTGGAGCGACGGCCCGTTGGCGGGCGATCTTCGCGCCGTACCCCCGGCGGCGCACCTCCGTGCGCCCCCATGAGCACAACATCGCGCCGACGCCCCGGCATTGGCAGCCGTGAATTCGAGGAGACAACGTATGTGAAAGCAATGCCCGGACGTCCCGGCATTGCGGGAATCGAAGGAAAGGCATCCACAATGCGACGGTTCACCGGACTCTCTGCCGCACTCTCACTCGCCGCGATCGCGGCAATGGCGTCCGCGCCCAGCGCCCAGGCGTCCACCGCGAGCCCCGAAACGGCCAAGACGATCACCGCGTACCAGGACTGTCCGGTCGGCTGGTTCTGCGCCTGGGAGGACAGAGGTGGATGGGGGGACATGGCGCGCTTTCAGCTGGGCTCCGACGACCTTCGTGATTTCCGGCTGAACGACAAGATCTCCTCGGTGTGGAACAGGACGGGCAACACCTTCTGCACGTGGCTGAACATCAACCGCGACGGCGCCTCGTGGGCGGTGGGGAACTGGCGGGGCGACACCGTCCAGTACAACCGGGAGGACAACATCAGCTCGCTGTGGGTAGGGGGCTGCTGATCGCCCCGCCGGTGCCCCGCCGTCAGGCGATCTTCGCGCCGTACACGTGGTCCACCGTCATCGTCATCAGGACGCGGCGGTCCGACACCATCACCGCGCGGTACTCGTCCCAGTCCGGGTGTTCCCCGGAGGCGCGGCGGTAGTAGTCGACCAGGGCCTCGACCTCCGGGCCGTGGGGGTCGGTGCCGGGGCCCGTGAGGGTGACCGGGCCCTCGGCCGTCGCCCAGGACCAGCCGTCGGGGCTGGTGACCTCCAGGGCGGCCCGGGGGTCCCGGCGCAGGTTCGTCGTTTTGGCGCGGCCCTCCGTCATCGATACGTGGAGGACGCCGGCCTCCTCGTCGTAGAAGGGCATCACCGGGGACAGCTGCGGCAAGCCGTCCGACTTGATCGTGGCGAGGACGCCGAGGCGGCTCGCCGCGAGCAGCGTGCGCGGGTTGAAGGTCATGTCTGTTGATCCCGTTCTTCCGAGGGCTTGGAGGGCTTGGAGGGCGTGCGGAACTGCTCGATCAGCGTCGCGTAACCCTCGCCGCCACGACCGGCCGCCACGGCCCGGTCCGCCAAGGACTTCATGAACTTCGGGAACTCGGCGCTCACGCCGAGGGCTTCACTCTCGTGGACGAGGTGGCCCATCGACGCCACATGGGTGTCCAGCGTGGCATCGATGGCCGGGTACGCGCCCTTGTCGATCTGCTCCGCGTAGCCGCCGACCCAGTCCGCCACCGTTTTGACGCTCCGGGTCGCGAGCGGCGCGAACGTCGAGGCGTCCACCCCCGCCGCGCCGAGCACGGCGGCGCCCTGGAGGAAGCTGTTCAGGACGCCCCACATCAGGCCCAGCACCGCCACGTCGTGCAGCGACGACAGACCGTGGTCCTCGCCGAGGTGCGTCGTGCCCCCGCCGAGAAGTGTGAGCGTCGGCTCGTGCGCCTCGAAGGCCGCGCGCGGCCCGCTGTAGAGGATGACGGCGTCCGCCGTGCCGACGCCGTCCGGGTCGGCCAGTATCGCGCCGTCGAGGTACGTACTGCCGTGCCTCGCCGCCCACTTGGCCGTCGCGCGGGCTCCCTCGGACGTGCCGGACGTCAGGTTCACCAGGACGCGGCCGTCGAGTACGTCGCCCAGCGGGTCGAGCAGCGCGTGGACGGCGTCGTAGTCGGACACGCAGACGACCACGAGCGGGCTCGCCGCGACGGCGTCGGCGACCGAATCGGCGAGCTTCGCGCCCTTGGCGACGAGAGGTTCGGCCTTGGCCGCCGTACGGTTCCACACGGTCGTGGGGTGGCCCTCTTGGAGGAACGCCTCGGTCAGGGCCCGGCCCATCAGGCCCAGGCCGATGACCGTCACGGGTGCAGCATCACTCATTCTTCGCTCCTCGGTATGGCTTGGGTGCGCGTGACAGAATCCTCAACGTTCATACCGATATGAAGGTCAAGGGGGAGCCGACATGCTGATCGGGGAGCTGAGCCGGCGGACGCGCGTCAACGCTCATCAGTTGCGGTATTACGAGGCCCAAGGCCTGCTCGAACCGGCGCGCGGCGCCAACGGCTACCGCGAGTACGGGAGCGATGCCGTCGTGACCGTGACACAGATCAGACGGCTGCTCGAAGCGGGGCTCTCGACCGAGGAGATCGCGTTCCTGCTGCCCTGCGCGACCGGCGTGGGGCCCGAACTCATGCCGTGCGACGACGTCTTGGAGATGCTTCGGGCGCGCCAGCGGGGACTGGACGACCACATCGACACGCTTCTGCGCTCGCGCCGGACGTTGCAGGAGTTCATCGAAGCCACCGAGCGGCAGGCGTCGCCGTACGTCCTGTCCGGGGCGTGCGACGCCTGAGCCGCGCCTGAGCTACGCCTGAGCCGCGCCGGAAAATGGCCCACCGGGCCGTGGGAATCCCACGACCCGGTGGTGAGCGGCCGGTGCCGCCCGGTAGCGGTCGGTGCCGCAGCTGTCAGCGCTCGTTCGGCGGCTCGTAGTAGGGGTTCTCTATGAACTCGCCCGTGGGCTTTCCGGTCGAGTCGAGCTTCCAGGCACCCTTGATGTACTTCGAATCTATCCCGCCGGGGAAAGCCATCTCGCTCTCCCCGGGATGGGGGCTGTTCTGCCCGAAGGTCTTGTTGACGTCGATTCCGCCCGGCGCATCGATCTCGTAGCGGTAATCCTGCCCGTAGAACGGCACCGGCTTCTCCTTCGTCGTTGTCGAGACGAAGCCGGAGTCCCTGTTGTTGTTCTTGACGTAGTCGTACAGGTCCATGTTCTCCGGGTCCTTCGGCTCGAAGTCGTCCACGAAGACGTCCTCCGGCGGACGGTCGTCGAAGCGGTACAGAGGCTCGTCCGTGTCGCGCCACTTCACATTGTCCGGGAGCTTCGACGTGTCGACGTCCTTGACCGCCACCTCGGGGTTCGGGTTGTCCTTGGGGTTGGGCTTCGGGAGGTCGCAGCCGTCCGCCTCGGGCTCCGGCTCGGGCTCCGGCTCGTCGTCGGGCTCGTCTTCGGGCTCGTCGTCGTTCGGCGGGTTGTCCGGCGGCGGATGGATCGGCTCGCCGGTGAGTCCGATCTTGTTCTGGAGGCTGTCCTTGAAGTTGTTGTAGGTGTCGACGCCGGAGAGGGTTGATGCGGACAGCGCGTCCATCATGCTCAGCGGGGACGGGGCTCCGGAGCCGGCTGCGTAGACGACCTCACCGCCACTGGCCGAGGCGAGTGTGTAGCGCCCGCTGCCGGTTGCGCGCGCGGTGGTACGGACGCCAACGTCCGTACGAGGCTCGTCCCAGGAGATCAGGCGGGGCCCACCGCCGCCGCCGCCGGAGATCCCACCGATGCCGCCGGAGGCCCCACCACCGCTGGTACCACCACCGGAGTCACCGCCGCCGCCACCGCCGGAGCCGCCGCCGTTGGAGCCGTCCAGGCAGTCGTTTTCGTCGTCTTTGTCGTCGTCCTCGTCGTCCTTGTCGTCGTCCTCCGGGGGATCATCCGGCTTGGGGACGTCCTCGCAGTACTGGGTGATGCCCCAGGGGGCCATGACCGGATTGCAGAC